>DATCUC010000303.1:0-2722 GCA_036567625.1 Anaerolineaceae bacterium
GCGCGCCGCCGGCGTGGTCAACCACGCTGACTTCCGCCTGCGCGGCGTGAAATGCCTCCAGCGCGGATTTGGCCAGCACCTGGGCGATCTTTTGCGCGGTGGATAAACCGGCCAGCGCGGAAATCAGTTCGTACATGCGCGTGGCCTCCCACTCGCGCAGCCGCGCCATGCGCATGCCTTCGCGCGCCTGGCCGATGAGCTGGCTGGTGACCACGGCAACGATCAAAAAGATCATCAGCGTGATCAGGTCTTGCGTTTCGTGAACCTGAAAGGTGCGGTACGGCTCGAGGTGAAAGTAATTAAACCCTAAAAATGCCGCGAACGCGGAGAGAATCCCCGGGGTAAGCCCCCACAGCACGGTGCTGAGCATCACCGGCAGCAAATAGATGAGGGCGATGATCTGGATGAAAAGGTACGGCCGCAGCAGCCGCAGCAGGGCAGCCGTAACCAGGGCCAGAACGAGCGCCGCCAGGTGCCGGTAGAGCAGGCTTCCTATCGCGGTTCGAAATGTTTTCATTCGCCGGTCAGCGCAGGGCTTTCTCCAACGTGCGCGCCCATTTATCGATCGCCGCCCAGTCGCGGTGATCGCCTTCTTTCCACACGCCCAGCATCACGCTAATGCGGAACTTTAACCGGTCGCCCAGGGAAGGCACTTTCGCCAGTTCCAGCGCGCCGGCAAAGGAAGCTTCGCTGACCGGGCGAGCGATCTGCCGCACAGGTTCCATCCAGGTGGAAACGTGCTGGCGGTAATTCTCCGCATCCCGCATGGCCAGGGTCATGCACACCTGGAAGGCGGCGAAAGGTTTCCTGCGCAGGCTGGCCTGGTTGGCGCGCAGGAACTGCATCGCCTCGGGCAGCCAGGCTCCGCCCTGAATGGCGCTGCCCGCCACTACCGAGCCATAAAAGGAGAGGTCTTTGACTGCGCTCATTGGCAGTACATCGGTGCGCAGGCCGGTTTCGGCCAGCACGCGGCCAATCGCTTCCGCCACGCCCACCGTAGAATCCATGCGGCTGGCATAAGTGATCAAAAAGGGTGCGCTCATGGGGGGGAAACCTCTTGATATGAATGCGGCTGAGATGACAATTTATTATAGCGCGATTTTGTGCCCGCGCAGCGCCTTTCATCCGTCAGAGAAAAGCTGAATGGGATCGGCATCCGTATCCTGCTCAGCCACCTGCTGTAAACCGGTTTCCAAAAGGCAGGGGCGGAAACCTGGCCGCCCCTGCGGTCATCGACGGGCGCTGGGCCCGCCTTTTTTTTACACCAGGGTTTTGGCCCAGGCGGCGGCGCGGTCGAGCTCGCCGTCTTCCAGTGGACCTTCGGTGTCTTTGACGATAAACCCGGCCGGTTCCCCCGCGGGCGCGCCGCCTTTTTGCTTGAGCCGCGCGGCAATCGGCGCGGCAGCAAAGCCAAAGATCCCGGCCAGGAAACGCAGAATACCCGGCGCTTTGGAAACGTCCATGCGCGTGTCAAATGCGCTGACCTTCACCCCGCGCAGCGCGCCTGCCGGCAGCCCCTTAAGAAAGCCTTTGGTAGCTTCGCTGGCGCTGAATGCCCGCGTGGGCGAGCCTACCACCAGCAGTTCCACCCCCCGGAGCTGCTCGGGTTTGCATTCGCTGACGCGCGCAACTTCCACGCTGTGGTGCGGCGCAAAACCCCCGGCAACCGCTTCGGCGATCTTCTGCGTGTTGCCAAAATACGAATCGAACAGCACAACTATCTTCATTTTGTTCTCCCTGAATCTCCAGGAAGCGCATGAAATGGCGAAAATGAACTTGTGCTTTCCTGGGACAGGGATAGTATATACCAGAATTCTCAGAAACCCCGGATTTTTGCCGCCGCGCCTGGCGCGAAATCTCTGCCAGCTTGAGATTATGGCAGCGGATGCCAGAGCTGCGAGAGGATCACCGCCAGGAAAACCAGCAAAGCACCCAACGCCGCAAAATAGACGCTGATCTCGGTGGTTTCTTCTTTGGTGATCAGGTACGTAGGCAGGCTTTTGAAGACTTCTTCCAGTTCGTTGGCGCTGCTGGCAGTATAGTATTCGCCACCGGTCATATCCGCGATCCGCTGCAGCGTTTCTTCATCGATGCCGTGGCGGAAGCGTCCGCGGAAAAAGTTATCGCCCATGCCCATGGATGAGCCCAGTTCGGTGCCAAAGCCGATGGTATACACGCGCACACCGCGATCAACCGCCTGCTGCGCGGCCTCGATTGGGTCGGCGCCGGTGGTGTTGACCCCATCCGTGAGCAGGACGATGATATCCGGCGCATACTGGCCCTCGGGAACGGGCGTCACCTGGATGTCCTGCATATTGCCGCGGTCGCTGAGCGCCACTCTGGGGTTGATTTCGGCGATGGTATCCAGCGCGGAGAGGATGCCGCTGCCGATGGCCGTTCCGCGGCCGGTGGTCAGGCTGTCGATGGCGTTTTCCAGGTCTTCGCTCTCGATGGTGGGAGCCTGGATCATTTGCGCATACCCGGCAAAAGCCACGATGCCGATCTGGTTATTGGCCTGCTGGTGTTCGACAAAGGTCAGCGCGGCGCGTTTGGCCGCGGCCAACCGGCTGGGCGAAATGTCAGTCTGGATCATGCTGCGCGATACGTCCATGGTCAGCACCACGGTGGCGCGGCCGGCGGGCACAATGGTTACTGCCACCGGGCGAGCCACGGCGGCGATCAGGCTGCCCAGGGCCAGCAGGAACAGCGCCATGGGCACATG
>DATCUC010000304.1:0-17331 GCA_036567625.1 Anaerolineaceae bacterium
CGCGCGCTGCGCTGCCGGCATCCACTCCGCCAGGGCGGCATCCAGTTGGGTTTTCATTTGCGCCAGATCAGCTTCTGATTCCGCGGGCAGGTCGCTCAGCCATTCTACCAGCCGGTGCCCCAGAAATCGCGCCGCCAGCCCGCCGGCATGGGATGTCTCCACCCCATCACACAGGGCAAACACCAGCGTACTGCCGCTGGCGCTCCACTCCAGGTAGTCGTTCGATGGGCGGTTGCCGGTGACGCGTTCGTAAGAAAGTGAATAGGCATAGCGCACGCTGAAAGCGCCGCTTTCAATGCGCGTAACCGGAGTGTTTTCTGTTTGTTTCGATTCGAACGAAAAACCGGCCATAGTACTACAATGGATACCCGCGGAAAAAGAACTGGAGAACTTACACC
This sequence comes from Anaerolineaceae bacterium, assembly GCA_036567625.1. GTDB lineage: Bacteria > Chloroflexota > Anaerolineae > Anaerolineales > Anaerolineaceae > CALDSL01. The sequence goes on from DATCUC010000304.1 coordinate 399, forward strand.
TTTAGTATACCGGAAGACTCCAATTCTTTTCCGCGGAACCTTAATGAGATTTTGCGCCGGCGGCTATTTTGATACTATGCGCAGTTCTTCATGCTTCTTCGTATTCCAGGGGCACGTGTTCCAACCCGTAGACCAGGGTGCTGGGCATGCGGCGCAGCTCCGTGCCCGGCGTCAGGCGCACCGTCCGCATCCGTTCCAGCATCTGCGTCAGCGCGATCTTCGCTTCCAGCCGCGCCAGCGGCGCGCCCAGGCAAAAATGAATCCCCTGCCCAAATGCCAGGTGGCGGTTCGGCGAGCGTTCTAATGCAAAAGTATCGGCAGCCGGGAATTGCGTATCGTCGTGGTTGGCCGATCCGATCCAGGCCACCAGCCGCGCCCCGACCGGTAGCTCAACGCCACCGACCGCTGCGCCGGCCTTCGCCACGCGAAACATCGACTGCACCGGTGATCGATAGCGCAGCACTTCTTCCAACGCGCCGGCCGCCAGATCGGGGTTCTCGCGCAGCCGCTGCCAGTCCTCGGGCCGTTCCGCAAAGGTAAGCATGGCGTTGCCAATCAGGTTGGTGGTGGTTTCATTGCCAGCCACCAGCAGCAGCAGGCAAAAACCCAGCAGTTCAATCGTTTCCAGCTTGCGCCCGTCGATCTCCGCCCGCACCAGCCCGCTGATCAGGTCATCGCCCGGGTTGGCTTTGCGCTGCTCGATCATTTGAAAGAAATACCCCGCCATTTCCATAATGGCAGTGCTGTTGGCCGCGAACGCCGCGCTGTTGAACTCCCCAGCCACGTTTGCCAGCGCAACCACCTGATCCGACCAGGTCTTGAATTTTTCCCGGTCGGCGCTGGGTACGCCCATCATTTCAGCGATGACAATCACCGGCAGCGGTACAGCCAGGTCGGTGATCACGTCAAAGACCGGCTTGCCGCGCGCGCGGTCTAACTGCTCGCGCACTATCTGCTCAATGCGCGGGGCCAGTGCGTCGACCGCGCGCGGGGTAAACGCCTGGCTAACCAGCGAGCGCAATTCGCGATGTTTTGGCGGGTCGGTGGTGATCATCGCCGCCGCGAACGGCTGCGATGGATCGTTTGGGTCGCCGGCAAACTGCGAAGAAAACAACTCATGCGTCGAAAGTACCCGCTGCACATCCTCATAGCGAAAAACATTCCAGTGGTGCGTTTGCGGGTCATAAAAAATCGGGGACTGCTCGCGCATCCGCGCGTACGCCGGGAATGGATCGATCACCCGGTCAATATTCTCCAATACACCCATGCTGTTCCTCTCTCAAACCGTTAATGGGATGCCAGCCACTGGCATCTTCTATTGGAATCATAGCACATCTCACCCCGGCTGACCGCAAATTGTACGTCAGTGCGGCAGGATGAGAGGTTCGTTGCAATATCGGTTGATAGCGATTGCCGCGCCGCGGGTTTTCCGGCAAGCGCTCGACAATCTGCGCGTTTACGCGGAATCCATTTTCTGCATAATGCAGTACAGGCGCAGTTGCTTGAGATCGTCAAAATTCACGCGGCCTTCCAGCGCATCAAAAACCGGCTTTAGGTACACTGTGCCGTGCTGCTCAAATGCCGCCAGCGCAGATTGGCGCAGGTCCGCGCTGATGTGCAGTCCTTCCAGCAGGTTCTCGCGCGGCGGAAGGCGCATCCCTTCCAGCAGGCAGCGCGCCAGGTGGTTGATTACCGTATCCGGCTGGATGTTATAGCGCTGCGCAAGCGCTTCCAGGCCCAATCCTTCCAGGTAGGCCCGGCCAATTACCACATGCCTCACGCTGCTTTCGGGGCCGGGCGCAGCCGGTTTTTGGACGCGTGCCGGGCGCGCAGCATCTTCTGGCGGCTGAATTTGATGTTCCTTGCAGTACACCGCGATCAACCGCGCAAAATCCTCGCCGTATTGTTCCAGCTTGCGCGCCCCCACCCCATAGATCGATTCCATGCGCTCCAGGGTTGTGGGATACCGCGCGGCCATGTCCGCCAGGGTACGGTCGGAAAAAACCACGTACGGCGGCACGCGCGCCGCGTCTGCCAGTTGCTTGCGGCGCATGCGCAGCACTTCGAACAAATCGCGGTCGTAGCCTTCGTCGCTGCTGCGAGGTTTGGTTTCTTTTTCTTCCAGCAGCGTGCCCATCAACGGCGCGCGCGTCTTGAAAAAGGAATAGGCATCGGGCGTCAGCCGCAGGGTCTGGTACTGCTCGTCTTGCGCCAGGTAGCCCTTGCGCAGCAGCTGCGCGCTGATGTGCAGCCACTGCTCTCGGCTCAGGTCTTTTCCAATGCCGTACGTCGAAAGCTGATCGTGGCCGTTGGCCAGCACCTTTTGCCCCTTAGACCCCAACAGCACATCGGTCACATGCGCCGCGCCGAACTTCTCACCGGTGCGCGCCACGCAAGAAAGATACTTGAGCGCCGGGGTGGTGATGTCAATCGCGTTCTCATCCAGCGTGCGGCAGTGGTCGCACATGCCGCAGTTGGGCTTGCGGTAGCGTTCGCCAAAATATTGCAGCAGCGGCATACGGCGGCAGGTGCGGTGATTGTCCGCGTAATCCACCAGCGCATCCAGGTGCTGCTGCGCCACGCGCCGCTCCTGAGGGTCTTTTTGCGCAAGGAAGAATTCTTGCTTTTTCGTATCTCCGTAATTGAACAGCAGCAGGCAGTGGGCATTCAAGCCGTCGCGTCCCGCGCGGCCGATTTCTTGATAGTAGCTCTCGATGCTCTTGGGCAAATCATAATGCACCACAAAGCGCACGTTCGACTTGTTGATGCCCATGCCAAAGGCAATCGTGGCGACGATGATTTGCACATCGTCGCGCAGGAACAGGTCCTGGTTGGTTTCGCGCTCCTGGCTGGTTAGCCCGGCGTGGTATGGCCGCGCCGCAAAGCCGCGTTCCACCAGCAAGGCTGCCAGATCATCCACCTGCTTGCGCGAAAAGCAGTAGATGATCCCCGGCTGGCCGGGAAAGCGCCTTAAAAAGCGCAGCAACTGCCGGCTGGCATCCACCTTTGGGGCAACTTCCAGGTACAGGTTGGGCCGGTCGAAACTGGCGATAAACTCATTCGACTGACGAAAGCCGAGGCTGGTCTTTATGTCCTGCCGCACCCTGGCGGTTGCCGTGGCCGTCAACGCAAGGCACACTGCCTCGGGGAAGCGCTTGCGCACTTCTATCAACTGCCGGTACTCCGGGCGAAAATCATGGCCCCATTCGGATATGCAGTGCGCCTCGTCGATTGTCAGGCAGTCGATTTGCATCCCGGCCAGCACAGCCGACACGCGCGGCGTGAGCAGTGACTCTGGGGCAATATACAGCAGCCGGGCCCAGCCGTTGAGCAGCCGCTCTACGTTCTGGTCATATTCTTCGAAGGTAAGCGAGCTGTTGAGCACCACGGCGGGTATCCCGGCCTGGTTGAGCTGCTGCACCTGGTCTTTCATCAGCGAGATCAGCGGTGAAACCACAATCGTCAGGCCGGGAAAGATCAGCGCCGGAATCTGGTAACACAGCGATTTTCCTCCGCCGGTGGGCATAATCACCAGGCTATCTTTCCGCGCCAACACGTTATTGATGATCTCTTCCTGCAGCGGTAAAAAGCTCTGGAAACCGAAAACAGTATTGAGGATTTGCTTTGGCGTCTGGTTGGTTGTATTCATCCCTTTGTTTTACCCGTGCCCTCTATCTTACCCGAAAATGGTTTCGAGTTTCAAACCGGCTATTCGCCACTTTACCTGGGGTATCATTAACCCAGAAAAGGAAGTTGCCTGTATGACTACCGCGCAAATTTACGTCCTGGCTATCTTGCTGGTGACACTTATCCTGGTGGCCGCAAACCGGCTGCGGCCTGACCTGGGTGCGCTGCTGCTGGCCGGGCTGCTGGGCCTGGCGCAGTTTGCCGGGCTGCCTGTGCTTTCCGCCAGCGGCGAGCGCAGCGCCGCGCTGCAGGCAGTGAGTGGCTTTGGCCAGCCAACCGTCGTAACGCTCATCAGCCTGTTCATCATCACGCGCGCCCTGGAAAAAAGCGGCATCACGCGCTGGATCACGCGATACTTGCTGCGCCTGGGCGGGCAGTCCGAAACGCGTTTGATTGCCCTGTTTGCTGCGGCAACGGCTTTTCTTTCGCTGTTTATGAATAATCTGGCGGCAGGGGCATTACTGCTGCCTTCCGCGCTCGAGGCCGGTCACGCCACCGGTATCAAGCCCAGCAAACTGCTCATTCCAGTAGCGTACGGCAGCCTGTTTGGTGGCGCAGCCACCTACTTTACCACTGCCAACATCGTTGTCTCGGGGCTGCTTCCCATCGCCAACCCGCCGCAATCGCCGCTCAATGTGTTGGATTTTACCCCCACCGGCGGGTTGATCGCGATTGGCGGCATTGCCTTTATGGCGCTGTTCGGCCACCGGCTGCTGCCCGATCGTGATCCTGGTCTGGCAGGTAGTATGCTGCGGCCGACCGGCTCTGATCTGGAAGATGCTTACGGCGTGGGCGAGCGCCTGTGGGAAGGCACGGTGACCGGGAATTCGCCTTATGCGCGAAAAACTATCCAGGAGTCGGAAATCGGCGAAGGACTGGGCGTGACCATTGCCGCAATCCAACGCGGCCGCGAACTAATCTTTCCGATCCAACCAGATGAACGCCTGCTGCCAGGTGATGATCTGGTCATTGTTGGCCGTCAGGAAAACGTTGAACTGCTGGCCGAACAAGGCGTGCAGATAAAACGCTCGCGGCCGGGAGCGCATATTTCCAGCATGGGCCTGACCCTGATTGAAGTTGCTCCGGCCCCGCGCTCAGCAGCAGAGGGCCGCACCCTGCGCGAGCTGGCATTCCGCCGCGTGTACGGCCTGACGGCAATTGCCCTGTGGCGGCGCGGACGCAATTACCGCACCGGCGTGGCGGATATCCCGCTCCAGTTGGGCGATTCACTGCTGATGATTGGCAGTCTGAAAGACTTTCAGCGGCTGCGGGCAAGCACTGATTTCACCGTACTGGAGCCCAGCCTGAGCGACCAGCCCGTACAGCCCATTCCCGCCTGGACTTCTCTGGCCATCGTCGCCGCTGGAGTGGCAGCCTCGATTGCCGGGGTTCCGGTTGCGCTGGCCATGCTGGTTGCCGCGGTCGCCACTATGCTGCTTGGGCTTTTGAATATGGAAGAAGCCTACCGGACGATCGAATGGCAGGCAGTTTTCTTGATCGCCGGAATGGTTTCGGTCAGCCTGGCAATGGTCGAAACCGGGTTAGCCAAAGCCGCTGGAGATTGGATGGTAGCGATCGTCGCGCCGTGGGGACCGCTGGGGTTGGCCGCTGGAGCGTTCGTGCTCACCTCGCTTCTGACCCAGGTGATGGGCGGACAGGTGACTGCCCTGGTGACCGGGCCAATTGCGATCAGCGCGGCAATTTCGCTGGGCGTCAACCCGCAGGCCATCGCCGTCGCCACCGCGCTCGGCTGCTCAGTGTCCTTCCTCACTCCATTGGCCCACCCGGTGAATATCCTCATGATCGCTCCGGCGAATTATTCGTTTGGCGATTTTTTTCGAATCGGCCTGCCCCTTACCGTGCTTTCTTTCGCGCTGATGATGCTGGGCATGGTGCTCTTCTGGGGCTTCTAAACCCATTGGCCGGGGCGGGCAGCGGTATGATAAGATTACCCCTATGAAATCGCCTTTTTCGCAGGCAACCGACCGGCCGACATCCACAGGGCTATCGCATTCGACCGCACATACGAAACCTCCTCAGGCCATAGACGAAACCGGAGTCCGTTTGGCCCGTGCCGCGCGATTTTCTGTTGGCGCATTTCTGCACCGGTACATGTGGCTGCTGCTTTCGCTGCCCTTCCTGCTGTTCATCAGCGTGCCCATTCTGGCGCTGTTCTTTCGCCTGACCCCAGTCGAATTCTTGCGCGGGCTGGACCTCGCCCAGGTGCAGCAGGCCGTTCGCCTCAGCTTGCTCACCTCCACCATCACGGTGCTGCTCACGGTGCTGTTCGGCACGCCAGTAGCCTATCTGATCCACCGCCGCCGTTCGCGGTTCTCGCGCCTGCTGGATTCGCTGGTCGACCTGCCGACGGTGCTGCCTCCGGCGGTGGCCGGCGTGGCGCTGCTGCTGGCCTTTGGCCGCCGGGGTTTCCTGGGCGGCTGGCTCGAAGGGTCGGGCATTCATATTCCCTTTACCACCCTGGCAGTGATCCTGGCGCAGACGTTTATCGCCGCGCCGCTGTACATTAAGTCCGCGGCGCTGGGCTTTGCAAACGTGCCGTGCGAGCTTAAAAAAGCCGCTGCCCTTGACGGCGCGAACCGCTGGCAGACCTTCACCAACATTATGGTCCCCATGTCGTGGATGTCGCTGCTCAGCGGCTGCGTGATGACCTGGGCGCGCTCATTGGGTGAGTTTGGCGCGACGATCATCTTTGCCGGAAATTTCCCCGGCCGCACGCAGACCATGCCGCTGGCCATTTACCTGGGGTTCGAGCTGGATCTCAGCGTGGCGATCACCTTAGCCATCGTGTTAATTGCTTTATCCTTCGTCACTCTGGTGGTGGTCAAAGGATTGCTGCACGAACACATCGATGCGGCCCAAGAAGAGCCTTTCGATTGACCCTGCGCCGCCGCGCGCCTTTGGTATACTCAATCCCATGTGGATCAAATGCCTTACCTGCGAGGCGCTGGCCCGCCCGGTGTACCTGGCCGCCGCGTTTTCACCGCACACGGTGGATATTGAACTGCTGCGTCGCGGACTGCACAACCAGCCGCCAAACCTGCGCGCCAGGCTGCAGGCAGCCATCGACGCCTGTGAAGGCCAGCCGTTTCAGGCAGTTGCGCTGGCATACGGGCTGTGCGGAAAAGCGCTCGAAGGCCTGCAAGCGCGCTCCATTCCGTTGGTGATCCCGCGCGCGCACGATTGCATTACCCTCTACCTGGGCAGCCGCGCCCGCTATCAGGAGCAGTTCGAGCAGTTTCCTGGCACATACTGGTACTCACAGGACTATATTGAGCGCAACGACGGCTCCGGGTCAGCGCTTTCCATGGGCGCGTCCAGCGTGGGGGATGTGCAGGCCGAATATGAAGGCTACGTGCAGAAATTCGGCAAGGACAACGCCGATTACCTGATGGAAGTGATGGGGGCCTGGCAAAAACATTACCAGCGCGCCGTTTATATCGATACCGGCCTGAATGATTCCAACCAGGTGGAAGACACGGCCCGTGCTGAGGCCGCGCGCCGCGGCTGGATCTTTGAGCGCCTGCAAGGCGACCTGGGGCTTGTGCGCCGTTTGCTCAGCGGCGACTGGCAGGATGATTTTCTGGTACTGCAGCCTGGCCAGCGCGTGCGCATGAGCGTGGAAAGCGATATCATCACCGCCGAGTGAACCGCCTCTGGGTTGCTGGCCCAGAAAATAGTACAATTGGCTTCATTCTGAGTACCATTCGGAGCAAAAACGATATATGAAGCGGACCTTCGGGTTACTCTTTGATCCATTGCTGGTACTGCTGATCCTCACCGGGGTGATCTTCCGCTTTGCGTGGGTCAATTGGAATGAAGATGCCGACCTGCACCCGGATGAGTACGGGCTGACCAGTACCATTACCGCGCTGCGCCTGCCGGACAGCTTTGGCGAATACATTAATACCCGTGTTTCACCCATCAGCCCGTATCAAAAATACGATGTTTACGGCCAGCCGTCTGACCCCGGCCCAGATAACCGTATGCGCTGGGGCCAATGGCCGATCACCATCATCCGCGCCATGGCCGAATGGACCGGAAATACCGGCTACTCCGAGCTGCGCCTGATGGGCCGCCAGCTCTCGGCGTTGATGGACGTGCTCTCGCTGATCTTCATTTTCCTCACCGGGCGGCGGCTGTACGGCGAACGCGCCGGGCTGCTGGCGGCGGCCTTTAGCGCGCTGGCCGTGCTGCAGATTCAACAATCGCATTTCATGGTCAACGACACCTTTGGCGCGCTGTTTTGCAGCGTAGCGCTGTGGGCCGCGGCGCACACCGTGCGCCTGCCAGACCTGGAAGAACCGCCGGGGGCCGTCTGGCCCTGGTACGTGGTATTCGGGATCTTTTTGGGCATGGCAGTCGCCACCAAGATCAACCTGGTGCTGCTGGCCGGGGTGATCGTGCTGGCGGCGCTGCTGGAAGTGCACGAGATGACCGGCGGCTGGCGCTGGCGCGCGCTTACCCCCTGGCTGCGCGCCTTTCTGCTGCTGGTACTGGCCGCGGCCGTGTCGTTGATCACCTTCCGCCTCGTGCAGCCGATGAGTTTCCGCGCGGAGAGCGGTGATACCACTTTGCTGAGCGTGCACCTTAACCAGGATTGGGTCGACAGCATGGAGGTCGCTCAAAACGAATCTCGCGGGGTAAATGCTGGGCCGCCCGGCGAGCAGTGGACCGGGCGCATCCCGCTGGTCTTTCCATTTGTCAACATGGTCGTGTGGGGCATGGGCCTCTTGCTCGGGCTGACAGCCTGGACCGGGTTCTTTTGGGCTGCGTGGCAGGTCGCCCGTTCGCGGCTGGGCTGGCAGGCGCATTTGCTGCCCGCCGCCTGGGTGGGGGCGTATTTCCTGTTTATGGGCACGCGGCACGTGATGTCGATGCGCTATTTCTTGCCTATCTACCCGGCGTTGTGCCTGCTGGCCGCCGCGCTGCTGCTCGAATGGTACGACCGGCGCGCAGACGCGCGGCGCGGCACGCTGCTGCCCGGGCTGGTGATGGGCGCGGTGCTGCTGGGTACCTTTGCCTGGGCGGTCGGGTTTGCCCAGGCGGTGTATATGCAGCCCAACACGCGCATCCGCGCCACGCGCTGGATCTTTGAAAACGTGACTGCGCCCTTTCACCTGCAAATGAACGCAATGGGCGAAACCAGCTTCCAGCCGGTGGCCGCGCCGGATATTCTGCTGCTGCTTCCCAACGAACAGTACCAGACGAGCTTTCAGCCCCAAAAGAGCGGAATGCTGACCGGAATTGCGATTTCTCACCTGCGTAGCCAATCGGCGGACGCCCCGGCCACGGCAATTCACGTAACCATTGCCGCCGATCCGGAAGGGCAGCCGCTGGCCGAAACCCTGGTAGAAGTAAAACCGGTGCAATCCGACCTCAGAGGCGAACCCGCGGATGCCTCCTTCGCGCCGGTGGCCTTGATTGCCGGGGAAACGTATTACCTGACCGCTACCGTGGATGGCAGCCAACCGGCGGTCATCGAACGCGCCATCGTCGCGAATGAACACTGGGATGAATCGCTGCCGGTACGGCTGGATGGCTATGACCCGTTCGGCCAGTTTTATACCGGCCTGTCGATGGATGTGCGCTGGCCGGATGATGAGAATAAGCGCCAGATGTACATCAACAATCTGCAGCAGGCCGATTACATCATCCTGCCCAGCCAGCGTGGGATCTGGAGCGTTTCACGCCTGCAGGATCAATACCCCATGACGATGGAATATTACCGCGCGTTAATGGACGGCAGCCTGGGGTTCGAGCTGGTGGCGCAATTCCAGACCCCCATCCAGTTTGGCCCGCTGTATATCTCGGATCTGGCCGGAACGGCGGCATGGGAAGCGCTGCCAAAACTGCCAGTAGTGAACAATAACCTGCTGGCCGCCGAAGAGGCTTTCACCATTTATGATCACGCGCCGGTGTGGATATTCAAAAAACGCGCTGATTTTGAAATGGCCCAGGTAATCGCCTTCTTCCAGAGCCAGCAGCTCGCCGAACAGTAACGAAAATCCCTGAGGAAATGGTACTTCGGCCAGTCATGTGACAAATATATGACAGAAGGCCAATTGCTTTCTGGCGTTTATTACTATATAATAACCATGAAATTACCAAATTCTATATTTTCAACGGGGGGTTATATGAAAAAAGCTTTCATTTTGTTCTCAATCGTTGCTATGCTGGCTATTTTCTTTGCCACGCCTTCACCAACCTATGCCTGGCCCTGGTCGAGCAAGTACAACGTCAAAATTGACCTGAAGTTCAAGGCCAGCAGAGGCATTCTCGCCGGTGATGCCGTTGATTGCAAATCAGCGACCCTGTCTGTAGGCGCAAAAACCTATACCGCCTCCGTATCCAATCCCTGGTTATCGAATAACTGCTCGTTAACTTTCAACAACGTCGATGTAAAAACGAACGGCAATTACACCGTGACGCTCAAATATCGGTACTATGTCGGCTATGGATCGACCTATACGAAAAACCTGACTGTAGCCTTGAGCCGTCCCGTGCTTGCCACTTTGACGAAAGCGTATACGATCTACCCCTAGAAGCTCGCCAAAAAATTTTTAAGGTTCCAACACGCCCGGCAAGGGCGTGTTTTTTATCTTTTCGCGGGTTCCCTGCCGCGATCTGTACCGCAACGCAATTGACGCACCATCAGAAAAATGCTACACTATTTCATGCGAACGTTTGCATAAATTTTCACATGCTTCGCGGCGATTTTCTAGCGAAAGCGAGGTTCCTACCTTCTCATGCAGTACACCTCTGAAAACCTGATCATCCGTGCTGAAGCCCGCTCTGATTCCACGCTTCTGGTGGAAGTAACTCCGGAAAAGGCCGGCTGGGATCTGATCCACTTTCAGGCACACCGGCTGGAAGCCGGCCAGACCTGGCAGTTTGCCCCCGGCGGCTATGAGTTGGCCCTGGTCGTCCTCTCGGGGATGCTTTCGATTGAATCAAACCGCGGCGTCTGGCCGCGCATCGGCAAGCGCGCCAGCGTGTTTACCGGTTTACCCGAAGCCCTCTACCTGCCGCCGCATTCAACCCTGACGGTCACCGCGGACACGACCTGCGAATTCGCCGTGGCCTGGGTTGCCGCGGAAAGCGAGCATCCCGCCCGGTTGATCCGCCAGGGTGATATTACCGTCGAAATCCGCGGCGGCGATAACGCCACGCGCCAGATCAACGGCATCATCCGTCCCGGTTTTGACTGTGAGCGGCTGGTGCTGGTGGAGGTATACACCCCCAGCGGAAGCTGGTCGAGCTACCCACCCCACAAGCACGATGTCCTGGTTCATGCCAAAGACGGGGCGCTGCTGGAGGCTGACCTGGAAGAGATTTACTATTACCGCATTACCCCGCCGGAGGGCTACGCCATCCAGCGCGTGTATACCGATGCCACCTCCCCGCTGCACCAGGCTGGTACGCCGATCGACGCGCTGCTGCTGCTGCGCGATAACGATGTAGCCCTGGTTCCCGAAGGCTACCACCCGGTGGTGACCCCGCCGGGCTACACCGCTTACTACCTCAACGTGCTGGCCGGCAGCCACCAGGCGCTCACCGCGCTGGACGATCCCCAATACACCTGGGTGAAGAACAATTACCAGTCGAAAGACCCGCGCGTTCCCATCTTCCCCGTCAACCCGAACCAGATCATCTAATCTCAACCAACGCCAAGGAACTCGCTTATGGAAACGATTCGCCTTACCACCGCTCAAGCCATTCTCCGATTTCTCAAGCACCAGTGGGTCGAACGCGACGGCCAGGAAAACCCATTTTTTGCCGGGGTATGGGGCATTTTCGGCCACGGAAACGTAGCCGGGATTGGCCAGGCGCTGTTGCAAGACCATGACCTGCCATTTTATCCGGCGCGCAATGAACAGGCCCAGGTTCACCTGGCGGCTGCCTTTGCCAAGATGCATAATCGCAAGCAAGCGTTTATCTGCACCAGTTCCATCGGCCCGGGCGCGACCAATATGATCACCGGCGCGGCGCAGGCCACGATCAACCGCCTGCCGGTGCTGCTGCTGCCGGGCGATATCTTCGCGCGCCGCAACGTGGCCCCGGTGCTCCAGCAGCTTGAATCAAGCGCCAGCCAGGATATCTCCGTCAACGACTGCTTCAAACCGGTTTCGCGCTACTGGGACCGCATCAATCGCCCCGATCAGATTTTGACCGCGCTGCCGGAAGTGATGCGCGTCCTCACCTCCCCTGCCGAAACCGGCGCGGTAACCCTGGCCTTGCCGCAAGACGTGCAAACCGAAGCCTACGATTACCCCGTGGAATTCTTCCGCCGCCGGGTGTGGCATATCCGCCGCCAGCCCGCCGATCCCGAACTACTGCGCCAGGCGCTAAAATGGATCCGCGGCAGCCGCCGCCCGCTGATCGTCGCCGGGGGCGGGGTACATTATTCCGAGGCCAACGGCTCACTGGCGCGCTTCGCGGAATTGACTGGTATCCCGGTGGTCGAAACCCAGGCCGGAAAGGGATCGCTCAATTATGACCATCCCCAGGCTGCTGGCGCGGTTGGCGCCACCGGCAACCTGATCGCCAACCAGCTTGCTGCCTCCGCCGACCTGGTGATCGGCATCGGCACGCGCTATTCCGATTTCACCACCGCGTCAAAAACCGCTTTCCAGAACCCGGATGTGCGCTTCATTAACCTCAACGTGGCTGAGTTTGACGCCTACAAGCATTACGCGCTGCCACTGGTGGCCGATGCGCGCCTGACGTTGGAACACTTGGCCACGGCCCTGGACGATTACCGGGTGGAAGCCGCCTACGCCGAACAGATCCGCGCCGGAAAAGCCGCCTGGGAGGCCGAGGTCGACCGCTTGTACCACCTGGAAACCACCGGCCTGCCCGCGCAGAGCGAAGTGATTGGCGCGCTCAATGCCTTCATGCAGCCGCAGGATGTGCTGATCAACGCCGCGGGCAGCGCCCCCGGTGACCTGCACAAGTTGTTCCGCTCGCGCGAAGCAAAGAGCTATCACATGGAATACGGCTATTCCACCATGGGCTATGAGATTCCGGCGGCCATCGGCGTGAAAATGGCCGCGCCGGACCGCGAGGTGTACGCCATCGTGGGCGACGGAACCTACCTGATGATGCCCACCGAAATCGTCACCTCCATTCAGGAACGCCAAAAAGTGAACCTGATCGTGATCGATAACCACGGCTATGCCAGCATCGGCAGCCTGAGCACCTCGCTTGGCACCAGCGGCTTTGGCACCAGCTACCGCATGCGCGATCCGCAAACCGGAACCCTGACCGGTGATTTTCTGCCGCTGGATTTTGCCAAAAATGCGGCCGGGTTTGGCGCAGTCACCTTTGAGGCGCGCACCCTGGCCGAGTTCAAGGCTTCACTGGTCCAGGCCAAAACTGCCGACCGCACCACGGTAATCGTCGTTCACACCGACAACAGCCTGAAAGTACCGGGCTACGCTTCATGGTGGGATGTGGCCATCGCGGAAATCTCCGAGCTGCCCGAGGTGCAGGCCGCGCGAAAAGAGTACGAACAGCAAACGAAAAAAGAGCGTTATTTCTTCTAAGTCAGGGAAAACATATGCCAGCCGCCCGCCGCATCTCAATCAAAGATATCGCTCGCGCCGCCGGGGTTTCTTCCTCAACGGTGTCGCGCGCATTGAATGACAGCTCGTTGATCAGCGTGGATGTCCGCACGCGCATCCAGCGCCTGGCCCGCGAGATGGGCTACACCCCCAATGCGCTGGCGCAAAGCCTGCAGTCCAACCGCTCGCATTCTGTTGGAGTGATCATCACCACAATCTCTGACCCGTACTTTGCCCGCCTGGTGCAGGGCGTGGAGGAGGCGGCGCGCCAGAAGGGACTGACCGTCTTCATGGCGACTTCGAGTAACGACCCCGACAATGAAATCCGCATCCTGGAGAACTTCCAGCGCCGCCGGGTGGACGGCGTAATTCTGGCTGCGTCGCGCATCGATGAAGAATATGCGCGGAAGTTCGAACACGTGCGGCTGCCGGTGATCATGGTCAACAACCAGGCCACCGGCCAGAACCCGGATCTTCATTCGCTCAGCATGGATGATCTTTCGGGCGGCGAGATGGCCGCGGAACATCTCTACGCGTTAGGCCACCGGCGCATCGGTTATGCGGGCATGCGCAACCGGCCGGGTTCGAATGCGCGCCGCCTGCAGGGATACCAGGCGGTGATGCGGCGGCACGGGCTGGAAGCGCGCCCAGAGTTCATCTGCAACAGTCCAGAAGACGTGCCCGATGGGCTGGAAGGCGACTTCACCGCCGGGAAAGAAATGGCCCTGGCGCTGCTCGACCAGGGCGCGAGCGCAATTTTCTGTTACTGCGATTCGGTAGCCGCCGGCGCCCTGGCCGCCTGCCGGGAACGTAACCTGGCCGTACCGGAGCAGGTAAGCATCATCGGCTACGATGACAGCGACCTGTGCCCCATCCTCACCCCCACGCTGACCACCATCCACCAGCCGGCGCTCGATATGGGCCGTATGGCGCTGCAAATGCTGGCAAAAACGCTTTCCGGTGAGCCAGTCGCCGACACGGTTCTCCAACCCAGCCTGGTGAAGCGCGGCAGCACCGCGCCCGCCGGGCAGTCATAACCCAATCTCTGCTCAACGCAGGGCATTCTTAGTCGCAGCATAAGGGAGATTTCTATGGGCATTCGCATTGGATTGATCGGCGCTGGCCGCATGGGAATGGTATATGCCCAGACCCTGGCTTTTTCCGTGGCTGAAGCTGATCTGGTCGCCATCGCGGACGCGCAGCCGGCCGCCGCCCAGCAAGCCGCCGCGCGTACCGGCGTGTCGAACTGGTACGCTGACTACCGCGCGCTGCTGGAGCAGAAAGACATCCAGGCCGTGGTCATCGCTTCTTCCACCAGCACCCACGTAGAACTGGTCAAAGCTGCCGCGGCGGCCGGTAAGGAGATTTACTGCGAAAAGCCGCTGGCCATGGACCTGCCCGGCTGCGACGCGGCCATTCAGGCGGCGCGCAGCGCCGGCGTGCGCCTGATGGTGGGCCTGATGCGCCGCTTCGACGCGGCCTATATGCTTGCCAAGCAAAAAATCGATGAAGGTGTGATCGGCCGTCCAGTGATGTTCAAATCACTGGGGCGCGATCCCAAGCGCACCAGCCTGGAATTTGCGCGGCGCGAAAACAGCGGCGGGCTGATCCTCGACATGGGCGTGCATGATTTCGACCAGGCGCGCTGGTTAATGGGCAGTGAAGTCTACCGCGTGCAAACCGAGGGCGGCTGCCTGGCTTACCCTGAACTGCAGGAAGTCGGTGATATCGACAACGCGGTGATTAACCTCAAGTTCGCCAACGGCGCGCTGGGCAATATTGACTTGAGCCGGAACGCCGTGTACGGATACGACATCCGCACGGAAGTTTTGGGTACTGAAGGCGGCTTATTGATCGGCAAAGATCGCCAGACCGACACGCTGATCATGACCCGCCAGGGTGTGCTGCATGACACGGTCCCCTATTTTATGGAACGCTTTGGCAGCGCATATGCCAACGAGATCCGCGAATTCATCGCCAGCATCGTCGAAGACCGCCAGCCCGCGGTCACCGGCGAGGATGCGCGGGCGGCGGCGGCCATTGGCATCGCCGCTACGCGATCGCTGGATGAAGACCGGCCAGTCCTGCTCGAAGAAGTGGGTTAGCGGAAAGATGAAGAGGAAAAGATGACCGAATTAATTCCCAACTATGTCAATGGAAACTGGCACGTCCCCGCGCACACCATGGAACTGGATGTCAACAACCCGGCCACCGGCGAAGTGCTGGCGCGCGTGCCCCTTTCCACGATGGAAGAAGTGGATGTCGCGGTCCGCGCTGCCGGGCTGGCTTTTCAAAGCTGGCGGCGCGTGCCGGCCACCCAACGCATCCAATACCTGTTCAAACTGAAAGCGTTGATGGAATTGCATTTTGACGAGCTGGCGCGCAGCATCACCATTGAAAATGGCAAAGTGCTGGATGATGCCCGCGGTGAAATGCGCCGCGCGATTGAGAACGTGGAAGTTGCCTGCGGCATTCCCGCGCTGATGATGGGCGATTTTTCGGAAGATATCGCTCGCGGGATCGACGAGTACATGATCCGCCAGCCGGTGGGCGTATGCGCCATCATCGCTCCCTTTAACTTTCCGGGCATGATCGCATTCTGGTATCTGCCGTATGCTGTGGCTTGCGGCAACACGGTGATCCTCAAACCGTCGGAACGCACGCCTATGACCCTGCGCCTGGCAGTGCGCCTGATGGAAGAGGCCGGGTTCCCGGCCGGGGTGGTGAACCTGGTTAACGGCGGCGCAGACGTAGTCAACGCGCTGCTGGATCACCCGATCATCCAGGCCGTCAGCTTTGTCGGTTCGACGCCGGTAGCGCGCCACGTCTACAGCCGCGCCGCGGCCAATGGCAAGCGTGTGCAGGCGCAGGGTGGAGCCAAAAATCCGCTGATCATCCTGCCGGATGCTGACCTGGACCTGACGACCAGCATCGTCACCGACAGCGTATACGGCAATGCCGGGCAGCGCTGCCTGGCTGCCGCGACGATCGTTATGGTGGACGAAGCCGGCAAGAAATTCAAGCCCGCTCTGGCTGAGGCGGCCAGCGCGCGCGTAGTCGGCAGCGGGCTGGAGGCCGGGGTGCAGATGGGCCCGGTGATTACCGCGCAGAGTAAGACGCGCATCGAAGGGCTGATCCAGAAAGGCATTGAAGAAGGCGGAAAGCTGCTGGTGGACGGTCGCAATCCCAAGATACCTGGCTATGAAGGTGGGTACTTCCTGCGCCCCACCATTTTGGATGAGGTACGCCCGGAAAGCACCATTGCCACCACCGAGGTATTTGGCCCGGTGATGGGCATTGTCAACCTGGACAGCGTGGATGAGGCCATTCGGTTTGTCAACAGCGGCAAGTACGGCAACATGGCCTGCGTCTTCACCAGCAGCGGCCCGGCGGCGCGCAAGTTCCGCAGCGAAGCCGAGGCGGGCAATATCGGCATTAACATTGGCGTTGCCGCGCCGATGGCATTCTTCCCCTTCAGCGGCTGGAAAGACAGCTTCTTTGGCGTGCTGCATGGGCAGAGCAAACACGCGGTCGAGTTTTTCACCCAGACCAAAGTGGTAGTCGAACGCTGGCTCCAGGAGTGGAACCGGCAGTTCTAAAGCAAACAAAAGGGCGGCTCTCAGCAGCCGCCCTTTTCAATGCTACAGTTCCTCTTCCGCTTC
>DATCUC010000305.1:0-4217 GCA_036567625.1 Anaerolineaceae bacterium
TGTACAGCCAGGACGGCCTGCCCGGCCGCGCCATCACTACCAAACCGGTCACCGAAGCCCTGTGGGCGCCGGATGGGCAAACGCTGATCTACGTCAGTTCTGGCAGCCTGTACCGCGTGGCCCTGCCAGATGGCGAGCCAGAATATATCGCCAACGCCGTTTCATACCTGGGCTGGGTCGGCGCGCCATAAGCCCGGACCCGTTCCCACAAGAAACTGCCAGCGGATTTTGGGAACGGATTCAGTTAGTAGCGCACCGATGTAGGGTGCGCCGAGGCGCACCGGTCTCAGACGATCAACGTAAATATGCCTTCGTAGGAACAAAAGCACCTCCCTTCAAGGCGGTTTATGTGCCTATGAAGGCTACATTCGGTTGACGCTGCGGTTTGGTGCGCCAAGGCGCACCCTACTTTGCTGGAAAAGGCGCTCTACGCCGCCAGAGCCATGAAGTGCCGCCCGCCGCTGAAATGCCATGGAGCCGTTCCCACAAGAAACTGCCAGCGGATTTTGGGAGCGGATTCAGCGGATTGGCTCGGGTTAGTAGCGCACCGATGTAGGGTGCGCCTCGGCGCACCGGTCTCAGACGATCAACGTAAATATGCCTTCGTAGGCACAAAAGCACCTCCCTTCAAGGCGGTTTATGTGCCTATGAAGGCTAAATTCGGTTGACGCTGCGGTTTGGTGCGCCGAGGCGCACCCTACTTTGCTGGAAAAGGCGCTCCACGCCCCCAGAGCCATGAAGTGCCGCCCCGCCGCTGAAACGCCATGGAGTCGTTCCCACAAGAAACTGCCAGCGGATTGGCACGGGTTGGCAATCTTGCGCCCCAATGCCGTTTCATACCTGGGTTGGGTCGGCGCGCCGTAGACATTATCTTAAATGTTCTACAATCCAGCATTCTTTTAGATTCGGCTCCCGGCCCGCATGCTATAATGACTTAACTGCTTCCCGGGGGATCAGTCTGCCGGGGAAATTTTGCTGCCAGGGAGCATCATGACTTTCGCCCATTTGCATGTTCATTCTCAATATTCGCTGCTTGACGGCTTTGCCAACATTAAAAAGCTGGTCAAACGCGCCAAAGAGATGGACATGCCCGCCATCGCCCTCACCGATCACGGCACGATGTTCGGCACGATTGAGTTCTACAACGCCGCCATTGCCGCGGGGATCAAGCCGATCATCGGCCTGGAGGCCTACCTGGCGCCGCGCTCGATGAAAGACCGCGATCCCAAGCTCGACAAGCGCGCCTATCACCTGCTGCTGCTGGCTGAAAACGAAACCGGCTACAAGAACCTGCTCAAAATTGCTTCGACTGCGCAGCTCGAAGGTTTTTACAACAACCCGCGCATCGACAAAGCCTACCTGGAGCAGCACTCAGAAGGGCTCATCTGCACCTCGGGCTGCCTGGCGGCGGAAATTCCGCGAACCATCGTCAACGAAGGCATCGAAAGCGCTCGCCTGAAGCTGGACTGGTACTATGAAGTCTTTGGCCCCGACCGCTTTTTCCTGGAATTACAGGAGCATAATATTGACGAGCTGGTCACCGTTAACCGCGCGTTGAAGGAAATGGGGCCGCGCTACAACGCGCGCTACCTGGCTACCAACGACGCGCACTACGTTGACCCCGAAGATGCGCGGCTGCAAGATATTCTGCTGGCCATCCAGACCGGCGCGCTGCTCAGCGACCCCAACCGCTTCCGCATGAACAACCAGAGCTATTACCTGCGCTCGCCGCAGGAAATGAGCGCGCTGTTCCACGAAATGCCGGAAGCATTGAGCAACACCCTGCTGGTGGCCGAGCGCTGCAACGTGGACCTTTCGATGAAAGGCTATCACCTGCCGCTGTTCCCCGTCCCCGAAGATCACACCGCGGAAACCTACCTGCGCGAACTGTGCGAAGACGGCCTGCGCCGCCGTTATGGCGCGCGGGCCAACGCCCCGGATGTGCGCGAGCGCCTGGAGTACGAGCTGCAGGTCATCCACCAGATGGGCTTTGACACCTACTTCCTCATCGTGTGGGACCTGTGCCGCTACGCGCGTGCTTCGGGCATCTGGTACAACGCGCGCGGTTCCGCCGCCGGTTCGCTGGTAGCCTTTACCCTGGATATCACCCTGGTCGAGCCGATCGAGCACGGCCTGATCTTCGAGCGCTTCCTCAACCCCGGCCGCATTTCCATGCCGGATATCGACCTGGATTTCCAGGACGATAAGCGCGCCAACGTGATGGAATACTGCGCCCACAAGTACGGCGACGATAAGGTAGCGCAGATCATCACCTTTGGCACGCTGGGCGCGCGCGCCGCCATCCGCGACGTGGGCCGCGTGATGGACATCCCCATTTCGGAAGTCGACCGCATTGCCAAGCTGATCCCCAACATCCCCGGCAAACCGGTGACGATTGCCGAAGCGCTGGAAACCAATGCCGAGTTCAAGCAGGCGTACAACGAAGCCGAATACCTGCGCTCGCTGATCGACACCGCCAGCCAGATGGAAGGCGCGGTACGCAACGCGGGCACCCACGCCGCCGGCGTCATCATCACCGACCGGCCGATCATCGAATACACCCCGCTGCACCGCCCTACCAGCGGCTCGGAAGAGTCGCCCATCAAGAGCGTGTCGCAGTTTGAAATGTCCATCGTTGAAAACCAGGGTCTGCTCAAGGTCGACTTCCTCGGGCTGGCCTCGCTGACGGTGATGCAGCGCGCCTGCGATATGATCCGTGAGCGCCACGGCAAAGATTTCAACCTGAATAACATCCCCACCGATGACGCGGACACCTTCAAGTTCCTGGGACAGGGCCACACCGCGGGCGTCTTCCAACTGGAAGGCACGGGCATGACGCGCTACGTGGTGCAGATGCAGCCGCGCAACCTGGATAACATTATCGCCATGGTGGCGCTCTACCGCCCCGGCCCGCTGGAGTTTATTCCCACTTACATTAAGCGCATGCACGGCGAGGAGCGCCCTACCTACCTGCACCCCATGCTGGAAGGCATTTTTGGCGACACGTTCGGCATCCCCATCTACCAGGAACAGATCATGTTCGCCGCCATCCAACTGGCCGGGTACACCGCCTCAGAAGCGGATGATCTGCGCAAGGCCATTTCCAAGAAGAAAGCCGATGTGCTGCTCAAGCACCGCCTGAAGTTCATCGAAGGCTGCCAGCAGCGCGAGATTGACCCCGCGACGGCCACGCACATCTTTGAGGATTGGGAAAACTTCGCGCGCTACGGCTTCAACAAGAGTCACGCCGCCGATTACGGCGTGATCGCCGTGCAAACCGCCTACCTCAAAACGCATTACACCGTCGAATACATGACCGCGCTGCTCTCGGCCTCGAAAAACGATACCGCCAAAGTTGCCTGGTACGTGGCCGACTGCCGGGCGATGGGTATTGACGTGCTGCCCCCGGACGTGAACGCCTCGGAGTGGGATTTTAGCATCGAAGAACGCGCCGGAGCCAGCCCGGCTATCCGCTTTGGCATGGGCGCGATTAAGAATGTGGGCCACGACCCGGTTGGCATGCTCCTGGATGCGCGCAGCAAAGGCCCCTTCCGCGACCTGAATGATTTTGCCCGCCGGGTGGACCTGAAGCAGATGGGCAAGCGCTCGCTCGAATGCCTCATCCGCGTCGGCGCGCTGGATGCCTTTGGCCCGCGCAAAAGCCTGCTCACCGCGCTCGACCAGGTGCTGTCGGTCAGCAGCAGCCATTTCCGCGCGGCGCAGTCGGGCCAGCTCAGCTTTTTTGGTACGATTGCCGGCGTCGAAGAAGACATCATTCTGCCGCCGTCTACCAACCTGGACCGGCGCGAGCAGTTGGAATGGGAACGCGAACTGATTGGCCTGTACGTGTCGGATCACCCGCTCTCGCCCTACCTGCCGCTGCTGCAAAACAAGGTGACCCATTATTCCGCCCAGCTCTCCGAGGCCAGCCACAATGAGAAGATCTGCGTGGCCGGCATGGTCACGCGCTTCCGCCAGCACCAGACCAAAAAAGGCGATGCGATGGGCTTTGTCACCCTCGAAGATGTGCAGGGCAATATCGAACTGGTTATGTTCCCCAAGACCTGGGCGCGCTTCAGCCGCCTGGTAGAACCCGACGTGGTGCTGCTGGCCGAAGGCAAAGCCGATACCAGCCAGGGCGACCCCAAGGTGATTGTCGACAAGCTCTCGCTCCAACCGCTAACTGACCTGCCGCCGCTGGACGAGCCCGCGCCGGC
>DATCUC010000306.1:0-1667 GCA_036567625.1 Anaerolineaceae bacterium
CGGAGGCCAGCCACCGGCGGCGCGGCCAGCGCCCCGTGCAGCCAACAAACCGGCTCCGCGCCGCGTACCAATCCCAGGCTCTCCACCGTTCCCTCCTTGTGATTGTTTGGTAATAAGACGTTGACAACGAATTGCGATAGAGAATTGGATCTTTGTTCTTGCCTATTCACCCCACTCGGCCAGCGCCAGGGTACGCGGGCGCAGGCGGCGCAGGTCGTTCTCAAAGCCGCGCAGTTGCGTCACGCTCCACTGCAGCAGGGCCACCGATTCCTTGGGCTCTTTCTGATACCCGGCAATCGCCATGCACGCGCGGCGCTCCACCGCGAACCCCGCCGCGCCGTTGACCAGCAGCGCGACATGCTGGTCTTCCAGGCTGGTTTCCAGCGCCCCGTCCAGCCCTTCAAGGGTGTGCAGCGCCGCGTAGACCACCCGCAGGCGCGTGTTGGCCGCTGCGCGCGGGTACAGGCGCAGCCGCGGCAGGTTTCCATGCCACAGCAGCGCCCAGCCCTTCACTGGCAGCCAGTCTGTTGCTGCGCGCCACACTTCGAGCACGTCGAGCAAACCGGGCAGCCCTACCAGTTCGATCTCCGCCCCGGCGGGGGCGTCCAGTTCCACGCTGCGCTTACGCGGCAGCGCCAGGCTGAGCATGTCCAGCGCTTCGCGCAGGCTCGCGTCAATCAGTTCATCTTTCCAAACCAGGCCGTTGCTGTCGGCCAGCGCGGCGCGCACTCGCGCGCGCATTTCTGCCAGGTTCATTGCTGCCTCCTTACCCGGGGTCGCATCAAGGTGATGCGGCCCCGGGCCTTCTGCGATTTGTTGTGAGGGATTGCCAGTTGGAGCGCAGTACCCTCAGCCATCTCAAGGTAGTACGCCGGGCTTCATCGAAGCCTGCGGGCTGGCGAGACTCCCCTCCGGGTTACTGCTCCTTGCCCTTCTCGCGCAGGGCGGTTCCGTGCCGGAACAGGCTCATGCTGCGCGCGCGGGGCAGGCCGGCATCTTCTACCGCCACCCCCAGCATGTACCCCACCAGCACCACCACCAGCGAGGTGATCTGGTTTTCATCCAGCGGGAACTCGGGGCGGTAGGCTTTCAACACAATCATCCCCAACCCCACCACCGCCGCCCAAAACTTGCGCGACGCCAGCAACTGCTTCCATTTCTCCATCGTTTCCTCCTTTGGCTACCCCGCCACATTGTTTTTGTGCAGCGGGCGAAAATCGTTGACCCACACCGCCAGGAAATGACGCACCTTCAGGCGGTGCTCGTCATTGGTAAACACGGCCGGGCTGTACTCATCCCCGGCGATAAACACCTCGGGCATAATGCCGAACCGCTCGCCGACAAAGATGGCCGGGGCGACGCGCGGGTCGCACACCGCGGCCCAGTTGGTCGCATCGGTCCATTCCGGCACGGTGATCACATCACCTGGCTGGCCGCGCTGCTGATTCTCACTGTAGATGTTGGCGGCGTTCTCCAGCGTGGGATAGAGGATTTTCATCGCCGCCAACTGCAGCGGGCGCGGCACCAGCAGGTAGCGCGGGTTGATGGCCATGCGCGGGCCGCTGCCGTACAGGTCTTCGGCATTCTTGACCAGCATGGGCTGGTTGTAGACCGCAGTGCAGGCCGCATCCCATTCCAGCGCGCTGAGCGCGCCGGTGCGCAGGTTG
>DATCUC010000307.1:0-2661 GCA_036567625.1 Anaerolineaceae bacterium
TGCCCGGCGGGGTAGTGGCGGTGATTGCCCCGCATGCCGGGCACCGCTACTCCGGCCGTACGGCCGGGCATGCCTTTCGGGCTGTGCAAGGCCGCAGCGTCGACCTGGTGGTGATCATCGCGCCCATGCATCGCTACCATCCGGGCGTCATTCTCACTTCAGCGCACCCCGCATACGGCACGCCCCTGGGCACAGTCGAAATCGACCATCCGGCCCTGGAACAGCTCGAGCAACTGCTGAACGAGGCCGGCGCTCCTACCCTGACCCGGGTGGCGTACGACGAAGAACATGCTTTGGAGATTGAACTGCCGTTCTTGCAGCGCGCGCTAAGCGGGCCGTTCCAACTGCTGCCGCTGATGCTGCGCAGCCAGGAACCCCAACCAGCTCAGGCGCTCGCCGCCGCGTTGAGCAAGCTGCTGGCTGGTCGCAATGCTCTGCTGGTAGCCAGCACCGACCTTTCGCACTTTTACCCGCAGGCTGTAGCCGCGCGGCTGGACAAGGAAATGCTTTCGCGCATTGCCGCCTTTGCGCCCGAAAAAATCTTCGCGGCAGAGCACGGCGGCTGGGGCTATGCCTGCGGCGCGAGCGCCGTCAGCGCAGTTTTGTGGGCGGCGCGCGAACTGGGCGGCAGCCAGGTAGTCCTTCTCGATTACAGCACCTCCGCTGATGAAACCGGCGATCCAACATCCGTGGTGGGATATGGAGCCGCGGCAGTCATCAAAACCGTATGAGCCTGGGCAATATTTTCCTCATCGTTGTTCTCATCGGCCTCAACGCATTTTTCGTGGGCGTGGAGTTCGCAGTGGTATCTTCGCGCCGCTCGCGGCTGGATATTCAGGCCGATGCCAGCAGCCGCGGGGCTGGCTTGGTGCGCACCTGGCTGGAGCAGCCCGCCTCCCGCGACCGCCTGATCGCCGCTTCACAGCTTGGCATCACCATCGTCAGCCTGGCGCTTGGCGCGGTGGGCGAAAACACGTTTGAGGCCGCCCTGGAGCCCTATTTCCACGAGATTAGCTTGCCCGCCAACCTGGCGTTTCTGCAGCGCATCATCCCCGGCCTGCCCCTGGCCATCTCGCTGATCATCGTCACCAGTTTCCACGTCGTGCTGGGCGAACAGGTTCCCAAAGTAGCTGTGCTGCGCTCGCCGGAGCGTTTCGCTGTGGCCTCCGCCCCGGTGATGGAAATCTTCGGCAAGGTATTCAGGGGGTTCATCAACGTGCTCGACGCGGCCACGCGCGGCATCCTCAGCCTGATCGGCATTCCTCCTTCCAGCGCGCATTCCTCCATGTTCTCGCTGGAAGAGTTCAAGCAGATGGTTAGTGGGCCTGAAGTGGAAGGCATGATGGAGAAAGAGGAGCAAGAAATGCTCTCCGCCATCATCGATTTTGGCGAGTTGGTGGTGCGCCAGATTTCCGTGCCGCGCACCGAGATCATCGCCACCCCGGCCACCGCCGATTTATCCAGCGTCATTCAAATGGCCGCGGAACACAGCGTTACCAAACTGCCGGTTTACGAGGATGACCTGGACCACGTGATTGGCGTAATTCACCTGCGCGACGTGCTCTTTGCCGTACAAAAAGTGCTTGACGGCAGCCTGGATACCCAGACAAAACAAACCGCGCGCGACCTGGCGCGCGAAGCCTTGTTTGTACCGGAAACCATCTCGGTCAACGACCTGCTGATCCAGTTCCGCGCGCGCCGGACGCATATTGCCATCGTGCTCGATGAATTTGGCGGCACGGCCGGCCTGGTGACCCTGGAAGACCTGCTGGAAGAAATTGTAGGGGATGTGCAGGGACCGTTCGACGCCGCGCCGGCCATCCAGGCGCAGCCGGACGGCACCGCCAGCATTGACGGCCTGACTCCGATCGAAGATATCAATGAGTATTTTAGCCTGAACCTGTCTGACCCGAATTACGACACGATCGCCGGGTATATTCTGGGCAAACTGGGGCGCATTCCCCAGCCCGGTGATACCGTGGAAGACCCCGAAAACCAGGTGCTGCTGCGCGTGGAGACGATGGACCGGCTGCGGATTGCCCGGATTCTACTCAGCCATTTGCCAAAACCGCAGTAAAATCCAACTTCGCGCGGAAACTCGCGCAAAAAACGATGCTTTCCGATCCCACCACCCTCCTTCCCTATGTGCAAGTGGCCGTCAACGTGCCGCGCGTTGCTGGCGTGTTTGATTACCACCTGCCGCCGGAACTGCTGGACGATGTTGTACCGGGCAGCCTGGTGGTGGTGCCGTTTGGCCGCGCCGAGGTGCAGGGCATTGTCTTGCGCCGCGTAGCCGAGGCTTCTGTAGTGCAGGTGCGCGCAGTAAGCGCGCTGCTCGACCCGCTGCCGGTGCTCACCCTACACCAACTGCGGCTGGCAGAATGGATGGCCCGCGAAACCCTGGCGCCGCTGGCGGCCTGCCTGGAACTGATGCTCCCGCCGGGCCTGTCGCAGCAAGCCGACACGCTGTATGAGATCAATCCCACGCCGCCGGCATCTTCTACCGCGCTGACTGCCTTCCAGCAAAAACTTCTGGCTGAACTGCGCGAACGCGGCAGTCTGCGCGGCCGCCAGATCGACGCGGCCTTTCCGCACGTGGAATGGAAAGGCTCGGCCCAGGCACTGGCGCGGCGCGGAGTGCTGCGCGCGCGCTCGGTGCTG
>DATCUC010000308.1:0-11053 GCA_036567625.1 Anaerolineaceae bacterium
CTGCTGGCGGGTTGGGCGCTGCGCTGGGCCGTGGAGCACCGCGACGCGTGGCTGCCGCGCTGGCTGCTGGTAGAGGTCATCTTCCTGGGGTTCTTTACGCAGTGGTACCTGGTGCGCTATTATCCGGAACTGGGTTGGACCAAAATGCCGTTCTGGGCTTACCCGGCCTGGATCCTGGCGCTCACCGCGGTGGTGCTGGGGGGCGGCTGGCTGTGGGACCGCCTGCGCCGCCGTACTGCCGGGTAAATTTGCGCCAATTTACAAAACTGCAAGCACGGCAGCCAATCCTTGTGCCCGCGCGAAGGTTTCTGTATCATATTCTTGTATATCTATATCATTTTGCATTGAAAGAAACAGGGGGACAGCGTCTGCGTTATTCATGATGGAGCCGCGTTCGCCGGCTTCATTTTTAGCCGCAATTTGTCCATCAACTGGGAGGTGAACACAGAGGTAACTTTGCTGTCTGCACGTTGTTGCTACGATCGCGTTTTTTCGTATTCCATTCTATTTCACAAAAAACGAAGGACAACCATGAAAGCATTGCTGCGAATTTTCGTTGCACTGGTGATTGCCGCCGGGATGCTGATCCCTCAGGCGGCTGTTTTCGCGCAGGATATGGGCCCGACCTGCACCGATCAAAATCCCGCGGACTGCCCCGAAGGCGGGGAAGGCGCCGGCGTGGAAGCCCAGGCTGCCACCAATTTGAAGCTGGCCTACAGCAAAACGCTCAAGGGCGGTTACGTGGCCCACGGCGTAAACATGCGCGCCACCGGCTCCGGAACGATCATTGTGGATGACGTGCCCGCCGGCGCGAAAGTAGTCAAAGCCTATCTGCTCTGGTCGATCACCGGCCCGGCCAAGATGGCCGGCTACTATTACAACAAAGGCAAGATCAACGGCGTCAACATTACTGCCTCGCTGGTAGGCACCGGCTCGAACCCGCGCTGGCCCCTGAACGATTACGGCCTGGCCCCCATCTACGCCTTTCGGGCGGACGTAACCGGCCGCATGATCAAGGGTGGCAACGGTACGTACAACCTCAGCGGGTTTGCCTCAGGGACTACCGAATCAACGGCCCCGCTGCTGGACGGCGCGACGCTGATTATTGTCTACTCGCAGACTGAAGGCCCGCTGACCACGGTGAAGATCTACACCGGCGCAACCACCACAGGCGGCGGAAAGCCCCAAAACCTGCACCTGACAGTAACCGGCATCAACACCGGCGAGATTTCGGGTATGTCCCAGGCCACATTTATCGTCGCGCACGGGCAGAGCGGTATGACCGATCAGGGCGGCAGTTTTTTTGATGCGAACGTTGTGTCCGACTGGTCAGGCAATGGACTGGACGTACGCACTGTGGACCTGACCTCCCTGATCACCCCGCCGGAAAACGATTTCTGGTTTACTGTTTCCAGCGATGTGGACGGCGTGACCTGGATCGGCCAGGTTGTGTCATATTCCAGCGGCAACCAGGACTCAGACGGCGACAAGCTGAAGGATGCCTGGGAGCTGTTCGGAATCAACGGCGTGGACCTGCCCGGCTTTGGCGCCGATCCGCTGCACAAGGATCTGTTCATCGAAGCGGATTACATGACCGGCCACGATCACCTGCTCGATCGGACGCACCTGCAGGACATTGTTAATGTTTTTGCCAATGCCCCAGTGAATAATCCCGACGGCACGACCGGCATCAATATCCACATCGATACCGGCGGCGCGGCTTTTGGCCAGCCCGCGGGCACCTATGCTGAGTTCGATCTGGGCGGCGGGAACGGTCTTGTCGAAGATGCCACCTTGGGTGCAGAAACGGATTATGGTGATTATGATTGGACGGAATTCCAGGAGATCAAGAACGCGAATTTTGACGCCGACCGCCTGGGGATCTTCCACTATATGATCTTTGCGCATGACCTCACGGAAAATCCGGATTGGTGGGGGATTTCTGGCATTTCGCGCAACGGCTGGCCGGATTCGACCTTTGCCAAGGGCGCCACGGACTTCATCGTGTCGATGGGCACCTGGGATGAAATGGGCACCCAGGACGAACGTGAAGGCACATTCATCCATGAGTTGGGGCACAACCTGG
Organism: Anaerolineaceae bacterium; assembly: GCA_036567625.1. Lineage (GTDB taxonomy): Bacteria > Chloroflexota > Anaerolineae > Anaerolineales > Anaerolineaceae > CALDSL01. The sequence goes on from DATCUC010000308.1 coordinate 2,087, forward strand.
GTTTGCGCCACGGCGGCAACGACCATATGAATTACAAGCCCCAGTATTTCAGTGTGATGAATTATTTCTACCAGACCGCCGGTATTTACCGGGATGGCACGTGGTTTTATGATTACTCTCGGGAAGCGCCCACCATCAGTGAAACAGCGTTGAATGAAATGGCTGGCATTCCGGGTGTGACCGGTAGGCGCGCTATGCGCTGGTTCTGTCCCCCCGCGGATCCAAACCACCCAGAGATAAGAAACGTAGTATTTTACTATATCGATAGTATGATCGATTGGGATTGCGACGGCTGGGCGGAAAGCAGCAAGCAGCGCGTTGATACGAACGGTGACTGGAAATTCTCCAGCCTGAAGACTCAGAACAATTGGGCCAGCATTACCTTTGCCGGCGGCGGTGGGATCGGTACGCTGCCCGCAGCCGGAATGAGCAGCCATAGTCTTAATGCGCTGATGGTTACCAGGCCCACCGGCTGCCTGACCAATGAAGATGCAGCCGAGTTTTCCGGACGGGATCTCCTTCCAGTCAAACCATAGACAGACATATTTTTGCAAAGGAACTCCGGGCGAGTGTTCTCTTCCTCGCCCGGAGTTTTTTTATGTATATTTGCTTCAAGCATTTTGGAGAAGCCTGCGATCGCGGGACTATTTACGAATGTATTTCAGTACTTTGCATATGTGTTATTAACTTATACATAAATCATTTCTATAATATTTTAAAACACACAGCCGAGAAACAAGAGGATAGAGAATACGTTCTTAACACTGGGGGTAGCGTTGTCGATTATCCTTCACCCCACCCGGGTCTTCCATATCTGCACAATTCTATAGGGAGGCGTTTGAAAGGAATACGCGTATTCGGACTTGCTCGTTTGTCTGATTTTTTCCGATTCTCATTTCGCAGCATCCTGAGGCACATTTCCATGAAACTCTTTGTGCGTGTTTTCTTCACTGTACTGGTTTGCGCCGCGCTTTTGGCTCCACAGGCGGCAGTTTTTGCGCAGGATAGCGGCCCGGCTTGCACCGATCAGAACCCCGCGGCTTGCCCGCAAGAGCCTGGTCCCAATTCCATGGACGCTCAGGCCAGCACGAATTTGAAGCTGGCATACAGCAAAACGCTGAAGGGTGGTTACGTAGCGCACGGCGTGAGTATGCGCAACACCGGCTACGGCACCATCACGGTTAATGACGTGCCTGCTGGCGCCAAGGTGGCCAAAGCCTTTTTACTCTGGTCGCTGGTGGGGCCAGCCAAGATGGCCGGTTTCTATTACAACAAAGGCAAGATCAACGGCAGCGCCATCACCGGCTCGCTGGTGGGTACCGGTTCCAACCCGCGCTGGTTAGTAGACGGCTACGGCATGCCCCCAATCTATGCCTTCCGCGCTGATGTGACCAGCCGCATGATCAAGGGGGGCAACGGCACCTACAACCTCACTGGCTTTGCTTCAGGCATCACGGATGGCAGGGACCCGTTTAATGGCATATTTACTGCTCCGCTGCTGGACGGCGCGACGTTGATTATCATCTACTCGCAGACCGAAGGCCCGCTGACCACGGTGAAGATCTACAACGGCGCGACCACCACGGGCGGCGGCAAGCCGCAAAATCTGCACCTGGCAGTGACCGGCATCAACACCGGCGAGATTTCCGGCCTGACCAAATCTACCTTTATCGTAGCTGAAGGCCAGGACTATATTGATGATGCCGGTGGCTTATTCTTTGATACCAACATGGGGGTCATCTGGGATGGTCACAGCGTTCTCAACGGCCTGGGCGGGATCTGGGATGGGGGTAATTTCCTGGATGTACACACTGTTGACCTGACCTACCTGGTAACTCCACCGGAAAATGACTTCTGGTTTACAGTCAACAGTGTGCAAGATGGCGTGACCTGGATTGGGCAGGTGGTATCTTACGCCAGCGGCAATCAGGACTCGGACGGCGACAAACTCAAGGATGCCTGGGAGCTGTTCGGGACCTCTGGCGACTACTTGCCCGGCTACGGAGCAGACCCGCTGCACAAAGATCTGTTTGTCGAGGCCGACTACATGACCGGCCACGATCACCTGATTGCTTATGATTACTTGCGGGACATCGTAAACGTTTTCGCCGATGCTCCGATAAACAATCCGGACGGCACGACCGGGATCAACATTCACATCGATACCGGCGGCGCGGCTTACGGCCAGCCTGCTGGCACCTATGCTGAGTTCAATCTGGGCGGCGGCAATGGCGTGACGGAAGATACCTACCTGGGCACGACCAACGCGTACGGTGAGTATGACTGGACGGATTTCCAGGCGATCAAAGACGACAATTTTAGCTACTATCGCCAGGGGGTTTTCCACTATATGATCTTTGCCCACAATCTGGCGTCTTCCATGGGCGGAACCTCCGGCATTTCGCGCAACGGCTGGCCGGATTCGACCTTTGCCAAGGGCGCGACGGACTTCATCGTGTCGATGGGTAGCTGGCCGAGCATGGGATACCAGGATGAGCGCGAAGGTACCTTCACCCATGAGTTGGGCCACAACCTGGGCCTGCGGCATGGTGGGAATGATCACACCAACTGGAAACCGAACTATCTGAGCGTGATGAACTATTACTACCAGACCTGGGGCGTTTACCGGGATGGCTTATGGCAGTATGATTACTCCCGGATTGCGCCATCCTTGAATGAATCCAGCCTGAACGAAACCACCGGCCTGGGCGCCATTGCCGCGGGATACGGCCTGCGCTGGTACTGCCCATCTTTGGACGACGACTGGTTCTCTTCTGTATATGCCCCGGTAGACTGGAACTGTGATCGTTCGACTGGGGGCACCGTCCGCGCCGACATTAACGGTGACGGCCGGTTCACCGCGCTCAACACCCAAAACAACTGGGCCAGCATCACCTTTGCCGGCGGCGGCGGCATCGGCACGCTGGCAGATTATGGGACAACCGGGCTCAGCATGAATGCGCTGATGCTCACCAAACCCACCGGCTGCCTGACCTATGAGGATGCAGCCGAGTTCGCCGAACACAGGTTCTTTACAGACGAACCGTAATTCGGGTGGATCTGATGCAGTCGACTCCAGGTGAGCAGTATCTTGCTCACCTGGAGTTTTGTTACTGATCAAGACAGCGGCGGGAAGCTATTGAAAACACCGCTCTGGAGCGTTATGATGAAATTATCCATATATTTACATTCCGCAAGGGGGTGATCGAAGCGATTTCTCGTATCTCCAGTTGGTCACAGGCGCGTTGTTTCGTTTGCTCGCTTCTCAGCCGGTTCCCTGACCTGACGAAAAACCGCCAATCCATCCAATACCAGATCTAAGCCGTTTCAGGGGAGAGGGTGATGAAACATCTGCGGTTGTTTGTAATCTGGATGGTTGTATTGGGGCTGCTGAGCCCGCGGGCGGCATTCGCGCAAATTGGCGGCCCGGGCTGTCCGGACCGGCGTGGTTCGAACTGCCTGGAAGATTCCGGCTCGAGTTTTCTGGAAGCGCAAGCCGGCGCCAACATGAAGCTGGTGTTTAGCAAAACGCTCAAGGGCGGCTACGTGGCCCACGGCGTAGGGATGCGCAATACCGGCTCCGGCACAATCACCGTCAACGATGTGCCGGCGGATGCCAAAGTGGTGAAAGCTTACCTGTTGTGGGCCATCATCGGCCCGGCGAAGATGACCGGCTTTGCCTACAACAAGGGCAAGCTTAACGGCAATGCCATCACCGGCACGCAGGTGGCCACGGGGTTGAACCCGCGCGTAGCGGTGGACGGGTACGGCATGCCGCCCGTGTATACCTTCCGCGCGGATGTGACCAGCCGCGTGGCCAAGACTGGCAACGGCATCTACGAACTCACAGGCTTTGCTTCCGGCATTACCGACGGCAGCGACCCGCAGAACGCGGTGTATACTGCGCCGCTGCTTGACGGCGCGACGCTGATCATTATCTATTCGCATCCCAATGCCCCGCTGCGCACGATCGTTTTCTATAACGGCGCGGCCACCACCGGCCGCGGTAGGCCCCAAAACCTGCATATGACCGCCGCCGGGATCAAAACCGGCGACCTTTCCGGCCTGTCCCAGGCCACATTTATCGTCGCTGAAGGTCAAAATTTCGCCGATGATCAGGGCGCGCTGTTCTTCCACAAAGACCTGGGGCTGCATTGGAATGGGGAAAGCGTGCTCAACGGCCAGGGGAGCACGTTTATTGACGGCAACCTGTGGGATACGCAGACGGTCGACCTGACCTACCTGATCGACCCGCCGGAAACCGAATTTCAGTTTACGCTTTCCAGCGACCATGACGGCATCACCTGGGTAGGTCAGGTCGTCGCTTATGCCAGCGGTGATCAGGACACGGACGGTGACCAGTTGAAGGATGCCTGGGAATTGTTCGGCATTACCCGCGAGATTACGCCGGATGTGTACGAGTTCCTGGACCTGCCCGGCTTTGGCGCCGACCCGCTGCACAAAGACCTGTTTGTCGAGGCGGATTACATGACCGGCCACGATCACCTGATGGCGGTCAACTACCTGGAAGACCTGGTTGCAACCTTCGCCAACGCTCCGGTGATCAACCCGGATGGAACGACCGGTATCCACCTGCGCATTGATACCGGCGGCGCTGCCTACGGCCAGCCGGCGGGCACGTACCAGCAGTTCAACCTGGGCGAAGGCAACGCGATCGCTGAAGACGCGCAGCTTGGCGCGGTGACAGCCACCGGCGATTATGATTGGAGCGAATTTCAGGCGATCAAAAACGTTCATTTTGATGACATCCGGCTCGGAGTGTTTCATTACATGGTCTTTGCGCACGACCTGCCGGGCAGCCTTTCGGGCACGTCAGGCATTTCGCGCAACGGCTCGCCGGATGCCAAGTTTATTAAAGGCGCGTCCGATTTTATCGTTTCGCTCGGCGCGTGGGATGAAATGGGCATCCAGCCGGAGCGCGAAGCTGTGTTCCTGCACGAACTGGGTCACAACCTGGGCCTGCGCCACGGCGGCAGCGACGTGCTGGAGAATAAGCCGAATTACCTGAGCGTGATGAACAAGCTCTACACGATAGACGGTATCAACCGCGGCTCGGTGCGCTACTTTGACTTTGCGCGCATCGCGCCAACCCTGACCGAAACCGGCCTGAACGAAATCACTGGGCTGGGTCCGCTTGCCGCGGGCTATGGCCTGAGCTGGTACTGTCCCGCACTAGGCCGGCGCCTGGTGTCTGACGTGCCCGCGCCGGTGGATTGGAACTGCGACGACCTGGTGGGCGGCACGGTGAAGGCGGATATCAACGGCGACGGCAAGTTCACCGCGCTGAAAAGCCAGAATGACTGGGCCAGTATCACCTTCCAGGGCCTGGTGCAGCCAATCTTAACGCTCACGAAACCAATCGGCTGCCTCACCCAGGCGGAGGTCAACAGCCTTCACGCTGGCGGCTTGCAGCCTGCGCCATAAAATCAGTGATCGACCCTTGTTACCGGCGGGCAGTTAGGAGCCCGCCGGTAACGTGTTTTCTGGGGGGAACTTGTTTCCATATTTTGCGTCATAATGATAGCGGCGGCTTGCGCTTCTGCGAGCCGCCAGGATGAACAGATGAAACTCTGGTGGAAAACCTTGTTCGTAAGCATGACCGCGGCTTTGCTGCTGGTGGCTGGCTGCGCCCCCACGATGCAGCAAACCCCCGCGGCAGATACTACCCCCGCAGTGGTTGCGACCGCGCCGGCGAATGTCCCTACCGAGCCGGGCAAAGTGCCCGGTGGGCCGGGTATCAGCTACGAGGAAAACCTGGCAATCAACCCGCCGCCAGTGCAAAACCTTTCTGCGCAAGCCCAGGCGGGTGGGATCCGGCTGACCTGGGAAGCGCCGCTCACGGTCACGCTTCCGCACCGCTGGGATGATGCCGTGCTGGGCTATAAAGTCTACCGGCGCACAGCCGATACCCGGCTGGCGTTCCTGGCCGATACGCTGGATACCCAATACCTGGACGAAACCGCTGAGCCGGGCGTGGAATACTTTTACACGGTCACTGCGCTGCACGCTCACAATGTCGAGTCTACCCGGCCCGATGTGGTTTCCGCCGTGCGATAAGCCGCGATCACTTCGCTATCCCCGCGTGGAATGTATAACGGGCGAGCCTATAAATTTCTATTGCCTTCCGCGAGGAAGGGATGTATTATTTTGATAATACGGTAATCTATATCAACTAGATCATAAATTACTTGCATCTCTGGGTGAAAGGGGGTGATCATTCATTTCACCGAGAAGAAGATCGATTCCTCGGGCCGCACAACCCGGCGCGTTTGCGCCAGGGCAAATACAAACGAAATTCCAATTTATTTCTTTGGGAGGGTAATGGTATGAAGGCACTGCGTTTGTTGGTAGTCTTTTGGGTCGCCCTGGGACTGCTCGTGCCGCAATCGGCGGTATTGGCTCAGGATAACCCCGCCTGTGTCGACGGTGAGATCGTCGAAGGCTGCCCGGTTCCGGAAGGCGGGTTGCAGGCGGAAGCCGCGGCCGGGTTCAAGCTGGTGTATTCCAAAGCGCTGAAGGGCGGCTACGTGGCCCACGGCGTGGGCATGCGCAACACCGGCTTTGGCGCCATCGAGGTAGATGATGTGCCGCCGGGCTCGAAGGTCAGCAAGGCGTACCTGTTCTGGGCCGTGATTGGCCCGGCCAAAATGACCGGCTTCAATTACGCTAAAGGCCGTTTCAACGGCGCGCTAATCACTGGATCGCTGGTCGGCGCGGCCGCCAATCCCAACTGGGCCACTGCTCCGGGCGTCTTCCCGCCGCTGTGGGCTTACCGCGCCGATGTGACGGCAAAGGTGGCGAAAACCGGTAACGGCACCTATAACCTGACCGATTTTGCTTCCGGCCTTACCAACGGCGCGAACCCGTTCGGTGGGACCAATGTTCCCCCGCTGTTTGAAGGCGCGACGCTGGTGATCGTGTACTCCAACGCCAACTCGCCCACTACAACGGTCAAAATCTTCAACGGCGCGGCCACCACCAGCTCGGTGGATGCCTGGCAGCTCCACCTTAACGTCACCGGCATCAACGCCACCGTTCCCACCGGCCTGTCGCAGGCCACCTTCATCGGCGCCGACGGGCAGAGCACCGCGGAAACCGGCAGCGCCTTCTTCACCAATGCGCTGGGCAGCGTAGCCTGGGACGGCCTCAGCGTGCCCAACGGCGCGGGCGCTAACTATCCGCAGGGCAACCTGTGGGATACGCATACCGTCGACCTGACCTACCTGATCGATCCGCCCGAGCCGGAGTTCTGGTTTACCACCCAGGGCGGAGATGACAGCCTGGTTTGGGTGGCGCAGGTAGTATCGTATGCCAGCGGCAAGCAGGACACCGACGGCGATAAGCTGCTGGACGGCTGGGAGCTGTTCGGCGTAGACGGCGTGGACCTGCCCGGTTACGGCGCGGATCCAATGCACAAAGACCTGTTCATTGAAGCCGACTATATGAACGGCCACGACCACCTGCTCGACCTGGTCCACCTGCAGGATATTGTCGCTGTCTTTGCCGATGCGCCGGTGTTGAACCCGGACGGCACGACCGGCATCAATATTCATATTGATACGGGTGGGGCAGCCACTGGCGCAGGCCCGGGAACGCACGCCCAGTTTAACCTGGGCGGCGGAAATGCTGTGCCGGAAGATACCTTCCTGGGAACCACCCTCGGTTCGGGTGACTACAACTGGGCTGAGTTCCAGGCGATCAAGGACGCCAACTTTGACCCTGACCGCCAGGGGCTGTTCCACTACATGATCTTTGCTCACAATCTTGCGCCCGAATTCGGCACCGTTTCCGGCCTATCGCGCAACGCCACCAAAGATTCGCAGTTTGTCAAAGGCGCCAGCGACTTTATCGTCTCGATGGGCGATTGGAGCAGTGGCGGCACGCAAGACCAGCGCGAAGGCACGTTCATCCACGAGCTAGGCCACAACCTGGGTCTGCGCCACGGCGGCAATGACCACGGTAACTGGAAGCCGCATTACCTGAGCGTGATGAACTACTACTACCAGACCTGGGGCGTCTTCCGTGATGGCGATTGGGGCCATTACGACTACTCGCGCTTCCTTTCGCCCACGCTTAAAGAAACGGCGCTCAACGAAACCACCGGCCTCGGCCCGGTTGCCGCCGGGTACGGCCTGCGCTGGTGGTGCACCAACCTGGGCGATGACGTGTGGGCAGACCAGACCGCGCCGGTCGACTGGAATTGTGACGATAACTGGGGCGGCGTTGTGCGCGCCGATATCAACGGCGACGGCCGCCTGACCACACTGGCCAGCCAGAACAACTGGGCCAGCATCACCTTTGCCGGCGGCGGTCTGATCGGCGCGGGCGTGTCCAGCGGCCAATCGCTGAACGCGCTCACCGTCACCCGCACGCCGTTGTGCCTGACATATGAAGATGCGTTAAGGGTCGAAGAAATTTTGCACCGTACACCGGGGCAGTAAGGATTGCCCCCGGCTAGCGCCGCGATCCCCCTTCTCCGCCTCGCGCGGGGAAGGGGGGTTTTGATTCCGCCGCAAAAAGGGGCCAGGAGTAGATGTGTTATAATCCGCTTGCGCGTGACGCGCGCGCAAACTGGCCGGTCTTTCACCAAATATGTCCATTCGAGCCACAATCCAACGTATCCAACGCTCGCGCTGGGCGGCTCCGGCGCTGGCGCTGGCCGCCGGGCTGGTGTACCTGCTCCAGGCGCTGCAATACGCCGCGTTTCTGGATTCGGGCCTGGACGAGGGCAATTATCTCTACAAGGGCCTGCTGTTTGCGCGCGGCGTGTATGCTCCCTTCCAGCCCTTTGGCCCGCTGACCAATAAAATGCCGCTGTCGTTCCTGATCCCCGGCGTGGTGCAGGCGTTGATCGGCCCGGGGCTGCGCACCGGGCGGTATTTTGCCATCCTGCTGGCGCTGCTGCTGCTGCTGGCGGTGTGGATCGTGGCCCGGCGCTTTGGCGGG
>DATCUC010000309.1:0-24452 GCA_036567625.1 Anaerolineaceae bacterium
CCCGCCCTGCCCGGCAGCGCCGGCGCGCCGCAAGATGCGCTGGATGGGCTGCGCGCCAAGATGGACGCCACCAAAGCCGGCTTTATCGAAGCCATGGACGACGATTTCAACACCGCCGGAGCGCTCGGTTCGCTGTTTGAACTGGTGCGGGTGATCAACCAGGCGCGCGCCGACGGCGCGGATGATGCGCAACTGCGCCCGGCGCAGGACTTGCTGCGCGAACTTACCAGCGTGCTGGGGTTGACGCTAAAAGAAGATGCTGCCTCGGCCCAGGCGGCTGACCCGTTCGTCCAACTGCTGGTAGACGTGCGCATGGAACTGCGCAAGCAAAAGCTGTGGGTGCTCTCCGATCTGGTGCGCGACCGGCTGACTGCCCTGGGCGTCAGCCTGGAAGACAGCAAAGAAGGCACCACCTGGCGTTACAACGGCTGATCCGGCATGAAAGAATGGATTGTTGGCCGTAACCCGGTCTTTGAAGTAATGGAATCCGGCAGGCGGGATATCTTCCGCCTGCTGGTTGCCGCCGGGGTGGATGAAAAAGGCCGCCTGACGGAGATGATGCGCAAGGCCGCCGCGCGGCGCATCCCCATTGAGCGCGTTCCGCGCCAGCGCATGGACAGCCTGGGAGAAAATCACCAGGGCGTGGCGCTCGAGGTGAGCCAGTACAGCTACAGCGATCTGCGGGATATCTTAGATCTACAGCAGGAGCGCCAGGAGCCGCTGTTCGTGCTGGTGCTGGATATGATCCAGAACCCGCAAAACCTGGGCACGCTGCTGCGCTCCGCCGAAGCCGCCGGCGTGCACGGCATCATCATGCCGCTGCGCCGCGCGGCGGGCATCACCCCGGCGGTGGTGCATGCCTCGGTAGGCGCAACCGAGCACCTGCTGGTAGCCCAGGCCAATCTGGCCCAGGCGATTGACGAATTGAAAGACGCCGGCGCGTGGGTCATTGGGCTGGAAGGCGGCGCCGGGTCGCAGCCAGTGGAGCGCGTGCGCCTGGATGGCCCGCTGGCGCTGGTGGTGGGCAACGAAGGCGAAGGCATGCGCCAGTTGGTGCGCCAGAAGTGCGACGTGCTGCTGCGGCTGCCAATGCGCGGCAAGATCGAATCGCTCAATGCCGCGGTGGCCGGGTCGATTGCCCTCTACCTGGCACTGCAGGCCCGCGCGGCAACAGCCAACCCAAAATCGTCCTGATTACTGTACAAGAGATTTGCTACTTTCTCCTGACATGCTATAATTTTTTTGCAGTACCCGGCATAGACTTTCGCGGTCACGCGTAAGACCGCAACCTCACTTTGACACAGGAGAAAAAAGATGATGATGATCAGCAAGAATCTGGCAGATGCCATCAACGCCCAGGTCGGGCGCGAGTTTGGCGCTTCGTTCCAGTATGTTCAGATCGCGGCGTATTTTGAAAGCGAAGCGCTGGACGGGCTGGCAAAACTATTCTACAAGCAGTCCGATGAAGAGCGCGATCACGCGATGAAACTGGCCCACTATGTGGTCGAAACCGGCGCGCAGTTGGCAATTCCCGCGGTGGAAGCCCCCAAAGTGACCTTCTCGTCGGCTGAAGAAGCCATTCAGGCGGCATTGAACTGGGAAACAGAAGTCACCCGGCAGATCAACAACCTGATGGATATCGCCGTGGCCGAGAAAGACTATCTGGCCCGCGAATTCCTGGATTGGTTCGTGGTCGAACAGTTGGAAGAAGTCACCAGCATGGAAAAACTGCTGCGCATTGCCCAGCGCGCGGGCGAACGCAATATTATCATGCTTGAGGCTTACCTTTCGCACGGCGGCGACGAAGACTAGGCAATTGCTTTCAAAGCAACAGGCCGGGTTTCATGCCCCGGCCTGTTTTTGTTTGCGCTCAGGTGTTCCTCAGGCAGACAACACGTATAAGCCCCACATCAGGATCATGATCATGCCGATGCCGAAGCGCAGCAGCACCGCCCATCCGCAGCCTGCGGCCATGTTCTTGGCGGAGTCGAATGCCAGCTTGGGGTCGCGCAAGCGCAGGTATTCCATCACAAACAGCCCCAACAGGGCCGCCACCAGGCCGCCGAAAGGCGGGAACGCCAGCGTGCCCACCAGACCGGCCAGCAGCGCCACGCCAATGGCCAGCCAGCTCGCGCCGCTCTGGCGCGCTTTGGCGCCCATGATGACGTTATCCAGCAGGCTGCCGACCACGGTAAGGATGGTCATCACCACGAAGAGGATAATGCTGCCCGTGCTGAAACCGGTGACGATAAAATAGACCAGCGCCGCCACCCAGATGATGGCCAGGCCGGGGATGATGGTAGTTAGCAAACCAAACAGGCCGATCAACATAACGGCCAGGACGACGAACGGCAAAACGGCTTCACCCATTGTGTATGCTTCTCCTGTTTATCCCTGCGGGGTGATCATTTCGATGCCGCCCATCCACGGGCGCAGCACTTCGGGTACGACAATGTTGCCGTCGGCCTGCTGGTAGTTTTCCATCACCGCGATTAAGGTGCGCGGCAGACCCAACCCCGAGCCGTTGAGCGTGTGCAGCAGGCGGCCTTTGCCGCCATCCGCCGGGCGATATTTGATGTTCGCGCGCCGCGCCTGAAAATCTTCCACGTTCGATACTGAGGAGACCTCCAGCCACTCACCCTGCCCGGGCGCCCATACTTCCACATCATAGGTGACGCGCGCGCCAAAGCCCAGGTCGCCAGTGCAGAGCTGCACGATACGGTAGGTTAATCCCAATTCTTCGCAGGTCTGCGTGGCATCCGCCAGCATCTTCTCATGTTCAGCCGCCGAATCTTCCGGCTTGCAGTAGATGTACATTTCCACTTTATCGAACTGGTGGCCGCGCTTGATGCCGCGCACGTCGCGCCCGGCGCTCATTTTCTCGCGGCGGAAGCAGGGCGTATAAGCCGTCAGCCGCAGGGGCAGCGCGCTCTCGTCCAGCACTTCCCCGGCGTACAGGCCGGTCAGGGGAACTTCGGCGGTTGGCACCATCCACAGGTCTTCTTCCGCGTCGTGATACAGGTTATCGACGAACTTGGGTAACTGCCCCGAAGCAAAGAGCGTATCGGCGCGCACCATAAATGGGGTGTACTTCTCCGTGTAGCCCTGGCGGATGTGCAGGTCGAGCATCCAGGCGATCAGCGCGCGCTGCAGCCGCGCCCCGGCCCCGCTGAGCACGTAAAAACGCGAGCCGGTGATCTTCACTCCCTGATCAAAGTTGATGATGCCCAGCTTTGTGCCCAGGTCCCAATGCGGCTGCGGCGTAAAATCATACTGCGGAATCTCACCCACCGTGCGCAGCACCACGTTGTCATGTTCGTCCTTGCCCACGGGCACGTTCTCGCCGGGGATATTGGGGATCACCGCCACCAGGCCCTGCAGTTCCGCTTCCACGGCGCGGATGCGTTCGTCGCCGGCGGTAATTTCGTCACCCACCTTGCGCATGGCTTCGATCTTTTCCTGGCGCTGAGCCGCGTCTTTGGACTGCCCAATTTCCTTGGACACGCGGTTACGCTCGGCCTTGAGCGCTTCCACCTGGTTGAGGCACTGGCGGCGTTCCACGTCCAGTTCCTGAATGCGATCTACCACCGAAGAGTCCATGTTGCGCTGTTCAAGCGCGCGCCGCACCACATCGGGAGTTTCACGAATTAAATTGATATCTAACATGCAGCACCTCCAACATCGGAATAGACAGAAAAACGCCCCGGTCCTGGATGCAGGACGAGGGGGCGTCTCGTGGTGCCACCTGCTTTCGCCGCCGCTGCTGCGGCGGCCTCTTTACTGGAAGATAACGGTTACCGCCGGTCCTCTTATGACGCAAACGTCTCTGCGAGGACGACCTGCCCCGCGGGGCATCTGAGGTGGAAGATTAACAGTGCCGGCTGCCAGCTCGCACCACCCGCTGGCTCTCTGAAAACCGCACCGGAATCACGTCTCAGGTTGGTCTTGATGAAAATGATTATACCCACCCCCTAAAGCTTGTCAAGCATACGGCGGAAGCTGGAGCGTAAAATCCGCTATACTGGGTGAATGCAACTGCAGATTCGCACGGCCAATGGTGGTGAAGTACTGGCGCAGGAAGCTGGGCGCTGGTTGTACCGGATTCCGGCCGGGCCAGGCGGCGTATACCGCTGGGCGCAGCAAGATGACCATCTGAAGCTGCCGCGCGCGAAATTTCCCGTGCGCCCGCCGGCCAGCCTGCGGCTGAAAGCCCGCGTTTCCACAACAGACATCCCCGGCACGTGGGGTTTTGGCTTGTGGAATGACCCGTTCAGCCTGAGCTTTGGTATCAGCGGCGCGGCGCGGCGCATTCCTGCGCTGCCCAACGCGGCCTGGTTTTTCTTTGCCTCGCCGCACAATTATCTATCCTTCCGCAATGAACTGCCGGCCAACGGTTTCCTGGCGGCCACCTTTCGCAGTCCGCGGCTGCCACTGCCCTTGCTGCTGATCGGCGCGCCGGGGCTCGCCTTACTGCTCACCCGGCCTACCGCGCGGCTGCTGCGCCGTTTTTTGCGCGTCTTTATAAACGAGTCAGGCAGCCGCGTACCAGTGGACGTGACTGCCTGGAATGACTACCGCATCGACTGGGAAGCCAGCCGGGCGCGCTTTTTCGTCAATCAAACCCTCATTCACGAAACGGCGGCGTCGCCCGGCGGACCGCTGGGGCTGATCATCTGGATCGACAACCAGTATGCCGCCTTCCCGCCCAGCGGCCGGTTGTCGCTGGGTACGCTGCCCAACCCCCAACCGGCCTGGATGGAAGTGCAGGATTTCGAAATCTAAAATACCAGCCGCAGCACCAGTTCGGCGATCAGGCCGAGCAGGAACCACATGCCAAACGCGCGGTTGTGATAGAACGCGAAGGATACAAACCACAGTGGCCAGCCGGAGCGAATGCCTTCGGGGGCGCTGGCCGGGGCGGTTTCGGGTTTTGGCGCGCGGAAGATTGGCAGCACTCGCAGCAAAGTTGGAATTGCCAGCAGCACCACCAGCATCACCGGTGAAAAGAAGCGCGCGATCACCAGGTAGACCACGCTCAGGTACATCAACGCCATCATGCCGATCGCTCCGTAGCGCGCGGCCTTTTCACCCAGCAGAACCGGCAGGGTGAAGATGCGCTTGCGGCGGTCTTCGGGCAGCTTGTCGATGTGCTTGCCAAAGATCACCGTGGTGGGGCCCAGGCCGTATGGCAGGCTGGCAATGACCACATTCCAATCCCACTGACCGGTGATAACGAAGTAGCCGCCAGCGATCATCAAAGGGCCCCAGACCAGCAGTACCGTCAGTTCGCCCAGGCCGATGTACTTGAGCGGCCAGGTATAAAACAGCACGAAAAATGCGCCGGCGCCCAGCAGAGCAAACCCCAGCCAACCACTTTGCAGCACCAGCCCCAACCCGGCTGCCAGGGCGATCAACCCGGTGACGGCGGCATACGTCAGCAGCTCGCGGCGCGTCATCAAGCCCTGTTCCAGCGGCTGCGGGCCGTACTGCGTGCGGAAATAATTATCCCGGTCGACGCCGCGTGAGTAGTCCGTCAGGTCGTTGAGCAGGTTATTGGTCGCGTGCGCAAAGATCAGCCCCACCACCAGCAGCGCCCAGCGCCCCAGGTGGAACATGCCCGCCTGGGCTGCCAGCAGCCCGGCAATTGCCGCGGAAATAAAGGTCATCACCAGCACCGCGGCGCGGGTCGAGATCAACCATTTTGAAATCACGTCCAGGCGCATCCATTCTTCTTTTCCGATGCGCGGGATGACGCGCAAAGCCTTCAACCACATAGCGACATTCATTTCTCAGTTCCTTATATGTATAAATACGATGATTTTCCTCGTATTTATTATAGCGCGCAGCGGTCCAGTGACGAAGCCGGAATTGCACATGAACCCTGTACGATTCGGCACAAACGCAGCCGGAACAAAAAAACACCCGGGGAACCGGGTAATGGATAAACATCCCGATCATGCCTGCGAAAAGCACTACTCCGCGGGCAGCGGAAGCACCAGCATGCCTTCTTCGGGCGCGCCCAGGCACGCCACGCGCTGCGGCCGATGGCAGGCCAGCCAGGCGCTGTAGGCGGCGATCCAGGCGTTGAGAATATACGGCGAATAGATTTGCTCTACCGGCAGCAGGCCGTGCATGAGCTTATAGGGCGTAATCTCTTCCAGAAAATTCATCGGGTCGGGAACGTTGAGCGCCTGCTGGCGCAGCACAAACTGGCGCTGCATGCGGCCTTCCAGCGTCGAGGCCTCATAAGGGGCCAGGCCCATCAGCGTGCGGTAGCTGGCTTCGGCCTGCACTTCCAGGTACTGCAGCGGGTTCTCACCGGGGAATGGTTGGAATCCCAGCCGTTCGAGCAGGGCCACAATGCCAAAACCACGGCGCATCCACGGCGGGCAATCTGCCGGGTTGGCCGCCACGCGCAAACCGCGCAGCCCGCGCGTTTCCAGCTCATAATCACACTGGCGCGCTTCCAGCCACTGCCCCGGTTTGGGCGGCGATGACAGGCTCTCACGCACTTCCACGCGCGCCATGACTCCGGCGGGCGGGCGCAGCGGGCCGTTGAGCGCCACCCACGCGGCGCGCTGCCCGGAAAGATAGGCCAGCATTTCGGCCTGCCGGCCCTGCCCCATCGCTACCGGGCGGCTGTCGACGCCCAACGCCACATAGCTAAAAGGCCGGTGGTTGGCGAGGGTATCAATGCCGATGAACAGGGCCGGTTCAGTGGAAGTCATGTTGTACACCAGTGTAACAAAGAAATATCTGCAACGCAACGAAAAACGACAGCCAACATGCTGATTTTCCTTACTTTGACTCGCCGCCCCGCCTGGGCTATACTTAGCCTGTACGGCAGCTTCACTAATCCAATTTATACCCACAGGCGGAAATAGGAGGTTAGACCACGTATGGTAGCTGAAAGTTCGTTCAAACTCACGTATGGAACGATGTTCAATCCCCCCGAAGAACTGCATACCCGCTTCGAGGATGCACTGGCCAAAATCAAAGCCAATCTGGGCCAGGAACATGCCATGCTGATCGATGGCAAAGACTACTTCGCCGATGCTAAGTTCGAAGATCGCTCACCTTCCAACACCGATGTGATTCTGGGAGTCTTCCAAAAAGGCAGCGCCGCAGATGCGCAAAAGGCCATCGCTGCCGCCCGGCGCACCTTTCCCATGTGGAGCCGCATGAAATGGCAGGACCGCGTGGCGCTGCTGCGCAAAGCTGCCGATCTGCTGGACGAACGCCTGTATGAAATCGGTGCGATCATGGCCATGGAAGTTGGCAAGAACCGCATGGAAGCGCTGGGTGACGTGGCGGAAACCGCCGACCTGATCCGCTACTCCTGCGACCGCATGGAAGCCAACGATGGTTTTGTCATCCCCATGGGCAAAGACCCGCTGGTAGGCTTCAACTCAACCAATGTTTCGGTGCTGCGCCCGTACGGCGTGTGGGCAGTGATCAGCCCATTCAACTTCCCGGCCGCGCTGACCGGCGGGCCGGCCGGCGCTGCTCTGGTGGCCGGCAATACCCTGGTGATGAAGCCCGCCACCGACACCCCCTGGACGGTGCTCAAGCTGGCCGAATGTTTCCGCGACGCGGGCATTCCAGACGGCGTGTTCAGCTTTGTCACCGGGCCGGGCAGCACCCTGGGCCAGGCGATCATCGACAGCCCGGAAATTGACGGCATCACCTTTACCGGTTCGTATGACGTGGGCATGAAGATCTTCCGCGATTTCGCCCTGGGCCGCTATATCCGCCCGACGATCCTGGAATTGGGCGGCAAGAACCCGACTATCGTCACCCGCAACGCCAACCTGGAAGATGCCGCGGTGGGCATCGTTCGCTCCGCGTTTGGCCTGCAGGGACAAAAATGCTCGGCCTGCTCGCGCGTGCTGATTGAGGAACCTGTCTATGATCAGCTCGTCAGCCGCATGGTGGAACTGACCAACAAACTGGTCGTGGGCGACCCGACCGAGCGCGGCGTGTACATGGGCCCGGTGGTGAACCGCAGCTCCTACCAGGATTTCCAGCGCTTCACCGAAGACTTGAGCCAGTCTGGCCGGTTCCTCACCGGTGGCACGGTGCTCACCGAAGGCCAGTATCAGAAGGGTTATTTCTGCGCCCCCACCCTGGCCGCGGATGTGCCCTACGATCACCCGCTGTGGAAGCAGGAAATGTTTGTACCCATTTCCACGGTTGGCAAGTTCGGCGATATCAACGAAGCCATGCGCATCGCCAATGATGTCAATTACGGCCTGACCGCCGGTTTCTACGGTAGCCCCGAGGAAGTCGAGTGGTACTTTGACCATATTGAGGCGGGCGTCACCTATGCCAACCGCCCGCAGGGCGCCACCACCGGCGCGTGGCCGGGCTTCCAGCCGTTCGGCGGCTGGAAGGGCTCCGGGTCTACCGGCAAGAATGGCGGCGGTTTGTACTATGTACCGCTGTACATGCACGAACAGATTCAGAACCGCGTGGTTCGCGAATAACATTCGCCGGTCTGGGAGCGCCGGGGTTTCTCCTGGCGCTCCTATCCCACCGAATCCAGCAGCAGATAACTGGCCTCTTCTATGAAACGCATTGCCAACTTCCTTGCAGTCGTCGGGGTCATCATGGTGATTCTGTTTCTGGTATCGGATTCCGTCCATACTCCGCATCTCTCATACCTGGTGTACGGCGTGCTGCTCATCGGCGCCAGTCTCACGATTGGCCTGTTTGGGCCTCGCTCTTCAGCCCCACCGAGCGAGCCGAAATACTTCCGCATCCTCAAAGGCCGCCGCAAAGAAGAGAAGATTGACCGCCAGCGCGAGCGCAAAGAGTAAGGCAGCAGAATTATCACAATCAGCACACAAACCTATGACCAAAATTTGCACATTATCTGAAGCTGTCGCCGGGCTGGTGCATGACGGTGACACGGTATACGCCGCCGGGTTTACGCACCTGATCCCCTTCGCCGCCGGGCATGAAATCATCCGTCAGGGCCGCAAGAACCTGGTGCTGGCCCGCGCCACCCCCGACCTGATTTACGACCAGATGGTCGCCGCTGGCTGCGCGCGCAAGGTGATTTTTTCCTACATGGGCAACCCGGGCGTCGGCTCGCTGCGCTGCGTGCGCGGCGAGATCGAAGCCGGGCGGCTGGAGTGGGAAGAATATTCGCATTTTGGCATGATCTCACGCCTGCAGGCCGGTGCCGCTGGCTTGCCCTTCATTCCCATGAACCAGACCGCCGCCGCCGACCTGGAAGCGGCCAACCCCAATATCCGCCGCGTGACTGACCCATACAGCGGGCAAGAAGTGATCGTCGTTCCCGCGCTGCACCCGGATGTGGCCATCGTCCATGTCCAGCGCGCCGACGCGCGCGGCAACGCGCAAATCTGGGGCATTATCGGCGAGCAAAAAGAAGCCGCTTTTGCCGCAAAGCGCGTCATTCTCACCGCCGAAGAGATCGTCGATGAAGAAGTCATTCGCTCCGACCCCAACCGCACGATGATCCCCGAGTTCATCGTCGACGCGGTCTGCCACGTGCCGTACGCGGCGCATCCCTCGTACACGCAGGGCTATTACGATCGCGACAATGCCTTCTACCTGGCCTGGGATAAGATCAGCGAATCGCCCGAATCGATCAAAGCCTACCTGGATGAATGGGTGTACGGGGTGAAAGACCGCCAGGAATACTGGGAGAAATTGAGCGCCGAAACGCGCGAAGGGCTGCGCGTGCCGTCACGCCCGGCTGCCGCTGTGGATTATGGGAATTACTAGATGAGCACCTACACTTCCTCTGAATTGATGACGATTAACGCCGCGCGGCTGCTGCGCGACGGCGACGTGGTCTTTGTGGGCGTTGGCCTGCCCAATTTGGCCTGCAACCTTGCCCGCCGCACCCACGCCCCCAACCTGCTGATGATCTACGAAGCCGGGGTAATCGGCGCGCGGCCCAACCGGCTGCCGCTTTCGATTGGCGACCCGACCCTGGTGAGCGGCGCGGCGGCGGTGTGCAGCATGTATGACATCTTTACGCTCTATCTCCAGCGCGGAAATGTGGACGTGGGGTTCCTGGGCGGCGCGCAGATTGACCGCTTTGGCAATATCAACGCCACCACCATCGGCAGCTATGATCACCCCAAGGTGCGGCTGCCTGGCTCGGGCGGTTCACAGGAAATCGCCGCGTGGGCCAACCGTTGTTACGTGATGACCCCGCACCAGAAGCGGCGCTTCCCGGAAAAAGTCGATTTCCGCACCTCGGCCGGTTTTCTGGGTGGGCGCGCTGAACGGGATGCCACCGGCGTGCGCGGCGGCGGCCCGCAGGTGATCGTCACCGACCTGGGACTGATGGAGCCGGACGAAAGCGGCGAACTGGTGCTGACCGCGGTGCATCCGGGGATTGACCCCGAACAGGCGCGCGCCAATACCGGTTGGGATTTAAAAGTAGCCGCCAACCTGCGTACCACCGAGGCGGTGACCGGCGATGAACTGCGCATTCTGCGCGAAGAACTTGACCCGAACGGTATTTATCTCAAAGGTGGAGCGTAAACTTTTATAGGATAATGGCGATATGAATACATCAGCGGTGGAAGTTTTGATTACTGTTCCCTTCTCGGAGTCGATCCTGGATGATCTGAATACCATTTCTCCGCGGCTGCATATCGTATCGCAAGCCGCCAAACGCCCGGAAGATATTTCGGCGGAGACCTGGCAAAAAACGGAGATCCTCTACACCGATCAAGTGCTGCCCAACCCCGCCCAGGTTCCGAACCTGCGCTGGGTGCAGTTCCATTATGCCGGGATCGACTACGCCCTGGAAGCCCCGCTGCTGCAAAAACCCGAACTGACCGCCACCACCCTTAGCGGAGCGGCCGCTCCGCAAATGGCCGAATTTGCGCTGACCATGCTGCTCGCGCTCGGCCACCACCTGCCCTACTTTGCTGCCAGCCAGGGAAAAGGCGAGTGGCCGCGCGAGAAAAATGAGCGCCTGCGCCCGGTTGAACTGCGCGGCAGCACGGTGGGGATGGTGGGCTACGGCAGCATTTGCCGCGAACTGGCGCGGCTGCTCCAGCCCCTGCGCGTGACCATCCTGGCCAGCAAACGCGACGTGATGCACCCGCAGGATACCGGCTACATGGCCGACGGTCTGGGCGACCCGGAAGGCAACCTCTTCCACCGGCTCTATCCCATCCAGGCGCTGCGCTCGATGCTCAAAGAATGCGACTTCGTGGTGGTGGCGCTGCCGCTCAACGACAAGACGCGCGGGTTGATCACCGCCAATGAACTGGCAGCGATGAAACCCGGCGCATTCCTGGTGGACGTGGGCCGCGGTGGGATCGTCGAACCCGGCGCGCTGCTCTCTGCGCTGCAAGATCGCAAGATCGCCGGGGCCGCGCTGGACGTATTCGCTGAAGAGCCGCTGCCGCAAAACAGCCCCTTTTGGAAACTGCCAAACACCATCATCACCCCGCACATCGCCGGGCTGAGCCAGTTTTACAACCAGCGTGCCGCGGACCTGTTCGCGGAAAATCTCAAGCGTTACCTCAGCGGGGATGCGCTGCTCAACCGCTTCGACCTGGAGCAAGGCTATTAATGCTGCCCGACCGGCCTTTTGACCTGGTGATTTTTGACCTGGGCAGCACCTTGCTCTATTTTGACGCGCATTGGCCCGAGGTTTTCGCCACTCAGCACCGTGTGTTGGCCGAGGATTTGATCGCCAAAGGCTACAATCTCGACCTCGATAGCTTCACCGCCAGCTTCGGCGCGCGGTTGAATGCCTATTACCGCGAACGCGAAACCGAGTTTTTGGAGCAGACCATCGAGTACATCCTGCGCGGCATACTGGCCGAACTGGACTACCCCGACGCCCCCAGCGCGCACCTGCGCCCCGCGCTAGACCGCATGTACGCCGTTTCGCAGGCGCATTGGAAACTGGAAGCAGATGCGATCCAGATGCTGGAAACGCTGCGCGCGCAAGGCTACCGCCTGGGGATGATTTCGAATGCCAATGATGCCGACGATGTGCAGCGGTTGATCGACCTGCACAACCTGCGGTCGTATTTTGAGGCAATTTTCGTCTCCGCTGCGGTGGTCTATCGCAAGCCGCACCCGCAGATTTTCCAGATGGCGCTCCAAAAATTCAACGTTCCCCCGCAGCGCGCGGTGATGGTAGGCGATACCCTCGGCGCGGATATTCTCGGCGCGCGGAACGCCGGCATGGCCAGCGTTTGGATCACCCGCCGCGCCGATTCGCCGGGCAACCGCGACCATCTGGACACCATCCAGCCCGATGCGGTGATCGAAACCCTGGCGGAACTGCCTGGTTTGCTGGAAAATTGGCATTCCAGGTGACTGCCGCCAATTGTTTCGGGCAAGATCCGCACGGGGCGCAGCATCCTATCCGCGGCGTAAGGTACAGCTTGCACAACTGTTAATAGATTCTGGACAGTTGACAGATTAAAATAGTTAGCAAGCTGGTTGTCACGTTCCTTGCCATTGGGGGCAAAGGCATTTCTGCCGCAATACATTCAAGACGCCGGTATGGGAAAGACGGTATGTCAATCGTGCTCTTGCGTTTTCCAGGTGTAGAAACCACGCCAAACGGCAAGTCGCGGCGCTGCCCGTATTGCGACAGCACCATAATTCAAAGCTGGGGGCAGCAGTTCAAATCGGTGCGCGACTCGCAAACCCAAGAAATCATCATCCACCGCTACCGCTGCTGCACCTGCGGGCGCACCTTCCGCACCTACCCGGAAGGCATTGACCGCTCGCTGCTTTCGCAGCGCATGCACAACCTGGCTGCGTTGACGTTCGCCATGGGGTTGAGCGTCAGGCAGGTTTCCGAAGCGTTTGCCAACCTGGGGATCAACATGAGCCGCATGACCATCTACCGCGATGGGCGAGAAATGGCGCTAAAGTTCAACCAACAGGGTATGAGCAAATACAAACAAATCTATCTTATGGAACGCACGCACATCACCCAGGATAAGCTGCGGGCCGGAGTGCGCCTGGTGATCGACCTGGGGCCTGGGCGGCATATTGTGCTCGGCATATTAGATGAATACAACCCGCGCGCCGTGGCCGGCTGGCTGGAACCGATCTGCGCTGAGATCGGCGCGCAGGTGTATACGATGGATACCGGGAAGTTGAGCAGCATTTCCGCGGATGCCTGAAAATGGCTCTGCGCGCTGCGGGGATTGTATAGCCCGCAGCGCGTTTTTATTTTGCATTCCACTCGCCGGATTTCTATAATTACGCATGGAGATATATACCGACATGAGCCGACCTGTTAACCCGCAGCCCCAACCCAGCCATTCAATTGACGATTTACCCGCCCTGGTTTCCGTCGACGTTGAAACCGCCGGTCCAGTGCCGGGGCAATACGCCATGCTTTCTATTGGCGCTTGTTTGGTGGCAGACCCGGCACAGGGCTTTTACGCAGAACTGCAGCCCGATGCCTTTGCTGTGGATGAAGTGGCGCTCTCAATCAGCGGGTTAGATATGGAAACATTGACCGTTCGCGGGCTGGCGCCGCAAGTCGCATTGGAACAGCTGGAAACCTGGCTCAAAGAGCATATCCCCGCCGGGTGCAAACCGGTTTTTGTCGCGTTTAATGCTCCGTTCGATTGGATGTTTATGAACGCGTACTTCCACCGCTACCTGGGGCATAACCCCTTCGGCCATTTTGCGCTGGACATGAAAGCATTTTACATGGGCATGAAGGGTGTGCGTGTTGCGGATACTTCCTTTTCAAAAATCAGCGCGCTGTACCTGGGCAACAAAGCGCTAACCCACAACGCGCTGGCCGATGCTCGCGACCAGGCCGCGGTGTTTTATCAACTGCTGCAAGAAACCGCGGCAGGTTGTGATGAAGAAAGGGACAATTAAGATGACAACAACCACCGGATCGAATGACCAACTACAGCAAATCATCGACTCCGCGCAGCGGCTGGGCATTGAACTTGATGCGCAGAGCGCCGCCGACTGGCTGGCAGCCGTCGAACAATCGGCTGAGGAAGGCAAGTTGATCACCCTGGATGAAGAAACCGGCGTCTTCGGTCACCGCGTGACCATGCTGGACTTCAGCACTTCCGAACTGGCGCATTTTCGCAAGATCGGCGAACTGGTCGGGTTCCACGACCAGCCTGGTAGGGTGGAAACCGCCCTGGCCATTTCCGGCTCGGCGGCTCAATCGAAGATCCAGACCTACCCCGGCGACGCCGACTACTTCGAGCGCGTCAACATTATTGCCCCAACGATTGAGGAAGGCAAGCGCATCCTGGCGCAGATCATGCGTCAAAAAGCGCTGGATACCCTCTCGGGATCATTCTACCAGTTGATCGAAGTCAAATTTGGCGAATACCCCTTCGATGTGATGCGCGGCGACCATACCATCAAAGCTGGCGCGCCGATTGCCTGGAAACCGGAAGAGATCGTCGCCGGGCGCATCCTGGCCGCCTACCCGGACGGCTCGCCCGCCGAAATCACCTGGGATGCCGTGGCGGACAAACCCGGCTGGTGCAAGCTGGATTGGGTGGTGGCCGATACTGCTCACCGCACGCTGGTCAATGCCAGCAATATGCTGGATGTGACCTGGGAGGCCCCGGATGGGCAGGTGACGCCGCTGGACGGTTACCTCGACCCATATTTCCAGGAGGTCTATCTGGAAGCCGAATCCATCCCGGTGTTCAGCAAACTAAGCCAGCACGTGGCCTCCGATGCGCTGGATAATTACGTCGGCCAGTTGGAAAAAGAGGTCAAGAAATACCTGACCAAAGACCTGAATTACGGCAAAGTGGCCAAACGCATGTATAACATCTTCCGGCTGACCGGGCGTTACCAGGAGGCCGCTTTCCTGCGCGAGTTATTCGATGAACCCGCCACCATGCTCTACCAGGTCTGGTCAGTGATCCGCACCATCGAAGACTGCTTCACGCCCAATTCCACCATCACCAAAGACAATCTGCTCGGCCAGGTGGATGACCTGATTCTGGCGGTGATTAAGAGCCTGGAAGGCGACCAGGAAGTGGAAGTGGTGCGCATGTTGATGCGCTTGCGAGACGCTATAGCCGCGCAGAAAGAGCGCGATGAGATTTCCGCGCAGGTTGAAACCGCCCGCGCTGAAGTGGTGCATATTGTCAACAACTTCTTCTATGAGAAGCTGTGCGGGATGACGTCAATCAAAGACTACCTCGACTGCATGTCCGCGACACAGCCGCCCTGTTAAGCTGAGTGATTGGCAGCCTGCCGCAACCCGGCAAACGCCAGGGCTGCCAGCGGCCCGGTGACCGCGAAGGCCAGCAGCGGCATCAGTCCAATCGAGTAGTTATACAGGGGGACTCCTAATTTTGGAACAAAGGCAAGCTGGTTGCCCAGCCCAATCACGACCAGCCCGGTGACGGCGGCAGCCCAGCTAAAGAACGTGGCAGCCAGCACACCGGCCAACCTGCCTGGCCAGCGCCGCGCCTGGAAGAAGATCAATGCACCGCACAGGGCGAGCAAGAAGGCTGCCAGCACGCTCAGAGGACTGAACACTACTGTTTTCGATATGATGGTAACGTCATCCAGCCGCAGCCAGGAATACCCGGCCTGCAGCACAGCCGCTCCCACCCCAGCGCAAACAGCGAGGAGCACCTTTTTTCGCGTCAGGCGCTTCTGCAAAGCCTGCCAGCCTACCCAGAGCAGCATTGGAATGCAAACCGCCAGCCCAAGCACATCCCCTTGCGACTGCGGGCTAAAAATGAACGTATCATCGAACGCATCCAGCAGCATATCCACCGGGTACCAGTAGAACGGCGCGCGCTCACGCAGCCGCAGGGTCAAACTTCCGCCGGGCTGCTCAACGAGAAGGAATCTATCTCCGCGAATATTGGCCGACTGCATGCGGCTGTTGTAGAACGGGTCACCGTCCGCGGCAGCCGTGATGCCCACCACCTGGACGAACGCGTATTCGGCGCCCCCCCGGATGCGCACGGGAACGACCCCGGCCGGCAGGCCGCTGAGCCGCACCTCGCGCCACAAACCGGCCTGCACATCGGCTTCCACGCGGTAGGGCGGCCCCGTTTGCAGCGCAACGCGCGGATCACCCAGCAAATACTGGTAGGGGATGCTGGCGTAGCCCTGCAACGTACCCCGGTTTTGCGCCTGCACCACCTGCCCGAGGGTAAATCCGGGCCAGGTGTAGCGGAACGGCAGCCCCGAGAACTCTCCAATCAGAAAGCCCTCATTGGGGCTGTAGGCAAAGCCGACATACGCCGCCGCGCCCTGGTCGACAAAGGCCAGTGAGATCGAACCTTCATTCCAGGGACGGACTGTCTGGCAGCTTCCTGTGCCGATGACCAGCCCATCCAGCGCAGGTACGTTCGCGGCGGTGAGCGTGGTTTCCTCATCCAGGCGCAAATAGGAACTGCTGCCGTGCCCGGTATAGGTCAGGTAATCCGCTTCGGCAAGTACGGAGCGCAGGCTGTCAAGCGTCAGCGGGCGTTCTTCTTCCAGATCGCCGCCCAGAATCCGTCCCTGGTAGATATGCGCCGCCGGATTTTCGGCATTCACCGCCAGGCTGCGCTCCGCGCCGGCATCTGCGGCGCGCTGCCACAAGGCCCGCGCCCCGTCCAGCGTAGACGCCGTGATTATGCCGGTAGAAACCGCCGAGGGCTGGCCCAGCATTGCCTGACCGAACTGGATAAAAGCCGTATCGGATAGGAAAGCCGGCGAAACAACCCATGCCAGGTGCACCGGCCCGCAGTCCAGCGCCTGGGGCAGGCTGTTTGCCAGCAGCACACCTTCCGCCGCGGCGATCTCCTGCGCCAGCGGGTAATACGGATCTGCCGGGTCCGACAGCACGACCAGATCACAATACTCCGTCGCCCTGGCCTGGGCCGCCGCAGGTTGAGTGACCAGAAATGGCAGAAACAAGACGATGAGAAAAAGTCGCCACATGTCCCCATCCTTTCGTACAGGTGCCATCATTGTACTTCACCCGCGCGGTTCGAGTATAATCACCCCATGGACCTGTTTGATCACGCGATGCAGCAAGATATGGAGCATGATGCGCCCCTGGCGCAGCGCATGCGCCCGCTTTCCTTAGACGAATTTGTCGGCCAGGAACATATCATCGGCCCGGGGAAACCCCTGCGCCGCTCCATCGAGGCTGACCGGCTGTTCAGCTCGATCATTTTCTTCGGTCCACCGGGCACGGGCAAGACTACCCTGGCCCAATTGATCGCCAACCACACTCAGGCGCACTTTGAAAAGCTCTCCGCGGTGCTGGCCGGGGTGGCGGAACTGCGTCGCGTGATCGAAGAATCCAGGGAACGCCGCCGCCTGCACCGCCAGCGCACGATCCTCTTCGTAGACGAGGTCCACCGCTGGAACAAGGCCCAGCAAGATGCGCTCTTGCCACATGTAGAAACCGGCCTGATCACGCTGATCGGCGCGACCACCGAAAACCCCTATTTCGAGGTGATCCGCGCGCTGGTTTCGCGCTCGCGCATCTTTCAGCTTGAGCCGCTCGACGAGGCGCAGCTTAACCTGATCATCGACCGCGCGCTGGCTAACCCTGAACGCGGCTATGGCGGGCGAGCCATCCGCCTGGACGACGATGCACGCCAGCACCTGATTTCTGTCTCCGGGGGCGACGCGCGGAATTTGCTCAATGCGCTGGAACTGGCCGTGGAAAGCACGTCGCCCGGCGAGGACAGAGTGATCCACGTCGACCTGGAAGTGGCGCAGGAGTCGATCCAACGGCGGGCGATCCTGTACGACAAGGACGGCGACGCGCATTACGACACAATTTCGGCGTTCATCAAATCCGTTCGCGGCTCAGACCCGGATGCAGCGCTGTACTGGATGGCCAAGATGATCGCCGCCGGCGAGGACCCGCGCTTCATTTTGCGCCGCCTGATCATCCTGGCTGGAGAAGACATTGGCCTGGCCGATCCAATGGCTCTGGTAGTAGCTTCGGCGGCTGCCCAGGCATATGATTACATCGGGCTGCCGGAAGGCGTGTATCCGATTGCCGAAGCAGTGATCTACCTGGCTACCGCGCCGAAGTCAAACTCGGTGGGAGCGTATTTCAAGGCATTGGAAAAAATCAAACAAGAAGGCGCCGGGCCGGTACCCACGCACCTGATGGACGACAGCCGCGACGCCAAGGGATTGGGGCACGGCCAGGGATATCAATACCCGCACAGCTTTCCGGGGCATTTTACGGCGCAGCAGTATTTGCCCACGCCTTTGCTTGGCCAGCATTTTTACAAACCCTCTGATCAGGGCTATGAGAGCCAGATCACCGAACGACTGGCGCGCTGGCGCGCCGAACAGGACCAGAAGTTGGGGGGTAATCCAACACCAGAGGAGCAACATGACGACGATCCTGCTCATCCGACACGGGCAAAATGATTTTGTCGGCAAACGCCTGGCGGGCCGCCTGCCGGTGGTGCATCTCAACCAACGCGGGCGCGAGCAAGCCGAAGCGGTGGCTGATTTTCTCAAAGAAGCGCCCGTAAAAGCCATCTACAGCAGCCCGCTCGAGCGCGCGGTAGAAACAGCCGAACCCCTGGCGAAGATTTGCACTATTCCCATCCAAATTCATTCTGGCCTGCTTGAGGTTGATTTTGGCGACTGGCAGGGCAAGACGTTCAAGCAGCTGCACCGGCTCAAGCTGTGGAAAACCGTGCAGCACAATCCTTCGGAGATGCGCTTTCCCAATGGCGAAACCTTTGCCGAGGCCCAGGCACGCGCCGCGGCCGCCATTGAAGAGATTGCCGCCCGGTACGAGGAAAACGATCTGGTTGCCTGTTTTTCGCACTCCGATACGATTCGCCTGGCGGTGTGCCACTTCTTGATGATCCCGCTGGACGCCTTCCAGCGCGTGGTGATCGATACCTCATCGCTTACTACCATCCACCTGCACGAAGGGCGGGTGTTTGTTGGCAATGTGAATCTCGTGCCGGGTTGGACATGGCCCAAGCCGCAAGAACAGCCGGCGCAGGAGCCGGATAAGAAAGTTGTCTGACCTGCCTACCCTGCCCGAAGTCAGCGCCCAGGAACTGGCGGAATGGATGCGCGAACGGTCCGATCTGGTGATCCTGGATGTGCGCGAACCGTTTGAGATTGGCCGGGCGCGGATCAATGATCAGCGCGTGGCCTACGCGCCGTTAAGTATGCTGGCCGCGCACCCCGAGCCGCAGCTTCCGCCGCCTGCGCGCAGCCCCCAGGCAACGATTGTCGTCATGTGCCACCTGGGGCAGCGCAGCGCGCAGGTGGTCTACTGGCTCCGCATGCTCGGCTGGCAGCAGGTATATAACCTGACCGGCGGCATTGATGCCTATGCGCATACTATTGACCCGTCTGTTGGGATGTATTAGACAGGCTTATTCCATGCCGGCAATCATGCGCAGCGCGGCCTGGAGAAGCACGTTGGCGCCGTTCTCCATATCTTCCGGGCGGGTGAACTCGCGCGGTGTGTGGCTGGCGCCGTCTACCGAGGGTACAAACACCATCCCGGCCGGGCAGATGCGCGCCATCACCTGGGCGTCGTGACCGGCAAAAGACGCCAGCGGCATATGCCGCAGCCCTAACCCCTCGGCGGCAGCCGCAAACGCCGCCTGAGCACTCTCGGCCATCAAAGCAGGCGTTTCCGTATACAGGGGCTCGCTATTGATTTGCAGATTGTAGCGGTTGGCCTGCCCGCGCGCGGTCTTGAGGATGGCCATCTCCATTTCCTGCAACTGCCGCGGGTCTGGCGAGCGAAATTCTAACGCCAGTACAGCCCGCTCCGGCACGATATTGAACGCGCCGGGGAAAAATTGCATCTGACCCACATTGACTGTGCAGCCCGGGTAGTCACGCAGAACCTGCTCGCGCACGGCCAGCAAGAAACCACTCGCCCCTACCCCTGCATCCAGCCGGTCGGGCACGGGCCTGGTGCCGGAATGATCGGCGCGGCCGAGGAAGGTGACGCGGTAACCGCAAATGCCGGTAATGCTGCTGACAATGCCAATCGGGATGCCGGCTTTTTCCAGCCGTTCTCCCTGTTCGATGTGCAGTTCCAGGTAACCAGCCACGCTGTTTTTCGGACGCGCCGCTTGCGGCATCTGGTCTACCCGGAGACCGGCGGCCGCGGCAAGATCTTCCAGCACTGCCCGGCCGCACTTGGGGCTGCGCAGCGCTTCCGGCTCCAATTCGCCGGACAGAGCGCGGCTGCCCAGCAGCCCCACCAGCGTGCCCTCTTCGTCGGTGAAATTGACCACTTCCAGGTTCACCGGCAGCGGCAGTTCGTGATCTTTGACCACGCGCAGCACTTCCAGCGCGGCGGTTACCCCCAGCGCGCCGTCAAAGCGCCCGCCGTTTGGCACCGAATCGAGGTGCGACCCGATCAAAAATGAGGGCGCGCCGGGCCGCCCACAGTTGAGCAGCGCGGTCTGGTTGCCGGCGGCATCCGTGTGAACTTCCACCCCGCTTTCTTGCGCGCGGCGGGCAAACCAGGCCCGCGCCTCGCGGTCAGCCGGGGTCAACGAAGGGCGGTTTACGCCGCCGTCGCCGGTAGCGCCGATCTGGCTGAGGTTCTCAAAATCCGCCAGAAAACGCGAAAAATCAATGCGAAGGTGTCGATATGCAGTGTCCATGCGTTTTATGATATCACTAACCGCAGGTCGAGGAATGTCCTGTAGAGGGAGGACAAATGGGACTATAAAATACGGTCAATTCGTGTCATAATACGCTTATCTGTACCATTTCGCACAATAGGACGGTGTATGGAACAACAAACAGGCCTGGTATTTGACATTCGGCGCGGATCGGTCCACGACGGGCCGGGTGTGCGTACCACGGTGCTGCTCAAAGGCTGCCCGCTCTCTTGCGCCTGGTGTGTCAATCCCGAGGGGCAAAGCGCGGCCCCGGAAATTTTATTCTTCCAGGAGCGCTGCACGCGCTGCGGCGAGTGCATCCAGGTGTGCAATTGCAACGCTGTCATCCAGGAAGGTGACGCGTATCTGACCGATCATCTGCACTGCACCATGTGCGGGCGCTGCATTGAAGTTTGTGAAAGCAGCGCGCGGGAGATATCTGGCCGCGAGATGACCACTGCGGAAGTGATGGCGGCCGTGCTGGAAGATTTGCCCAGCTATCACGAAACCGGTGGTGGAGTGACCTTCTCGGGCGGCGAGCCGATGCTGCAAGGCCCGTTCTTGCGCGAACTGCTGGAGTCCTGCCGCCGCGAGGGTATC
This sequence comes from Anaerolineaceae bacterium, assembly GCA_036567625.1. Lineage (GTDB taxonomy): Bacteria > Chloroflexota > Anaerolineae > Anaerolineales > Anaerolineaceae > CALDSL01. The sequence goes on from DATCUC010000309.1 coordinate 21,207, forward strand.
CATACTGCGCTGGATACCTGCGGTTTCACCAGTTGGGAAGCGCTGGATCACGTGCGCGAGCTGGTGGATGTGTTTCTGTACGACATCAAACTGGTAGACAATGCCGAGCACCTGCGTTATACGGGTGTCTCGAACCACACCATCCTGCACAACCTGGAACGCCTGGCGGCGTACGGCCACAATATCATCCTGCGCGTGCCGCTGGTGCCCGGCATCACTGACAGCCAGGCCAACCTGCGCCAGATTGGTGAACTGGCCGCGCGGCTGCCAGCCGTACGGCGCGTGGAACTGCTGCCGTTTAACGACGCAGTGACGGGCAAATACGCCCACGTCGACCGCCGGCCGCGCGTGGAGAACACAGCGCCGGGCGAGGTAGCTGCTTCACAGGCATTGGAAACGCTCAAAAGCTACCCGGTGCCGGCTGCCCTGGACGAATAACCCCCTCAGTACAGGAAAGCCTCAAATTCCTCGTTGGTCACGCCGCTGAAAAAGCGCGAAATATCGGTGCCTTGCAGCGCCTGCGTAAGATGCTGCGGATCATAGCGCACGCCGGTCAGCAGCCCGGATAGCTCGCCAACGTCCTCGCGGCCAAAAAAATCGCCGTAGAAAATGATCGAACTGATGACCCCGCGCTGGACGTCGATCCGCGCGTCAACCTCGCCAATCGGGAAGCGGTGCACCTTCTGCACGTTGTAATTGGGTGAGGAGCCGTAATTCCACTCCCACTTGCGGTAGCGCTCATCTGCCAGTTGGCGCGCGGCGGCCCAATCCTCGGCGGTCAATTTATGCTGCTCGAAATCATCCGAACCGCCCATCAAACCGCGCAAAATGCGCAGGCGAAATTCCTCGGTAGTCATCTTTTCCGTAAGAAACTCGCTGATATTGGCGACGCGGCTGCGCACCGACTTGATGCCCTTCGATTCGATCTTGCTCATCTTCACGTTCAGCGCTTCGGCCACCTGCGACAGGTCTGAATCAAACAGCAGCGTACCGTGGCTGACCATGCGCTGCGCCGCGATGTACTGCGCGTTGCCCGAAATCTTGCGTCCATCTGCCAGGATATCATTGCGCCCGCCAACCTCAGCCGGAACGCCCATGCCGCGCAGCACTTCTACTACCGGCTCGGTGAACTTGCGGAAGTTGTGCACATTCTCTTTGATGTTGGGCGTGATGAAACTAAAGTTGAGATTGCCGTGGTCGTGATACACCGCCCCGCCGCCGGACAGCCGCCGCACCACGTGGATGCCGTGTTCGCGCACATACGGCGCATTGATTTCTTCGATCGTGTTCTGGTTGCGCCCGATGATGATCGACGGCTCGTTTATGTAGAAGAGCAGGATATCGTCATCCGGGCGGACGTTGCGCATCAGGTATTCTTCCAGCGCCAGGTTCAGGTGCGGGTCGTAATTCTTCTCGTTGTCAATAAAGATCATGGCTGTTCCCTCGGTTTTGTGGACGTTTACGCTCCCATTTTATCAAAAGGGGAAAAACATTGGAATGATTTGCATATGGTAGCGGCGGCGAGGCAGGAGAACAAACCCGCCCCGGTTTGGATCGGGGCGGGTCACAGGATCAGTCAATCATTTTTATCCGACCAGGGCCTGATAGCGTTTCACGCGTTCGCCAATGACGTTCAGGCTGCCGGCCCAGAAATCTTTCTGGCGAACATCAATGCCAAAGCGGGCTGCCAGGTCCGCGGCGGTGCCTTCCCCAGTCGAGGCCAGCAGCGCCTGGTAATCAGGCACAAAAGCCGCGCCGCGCTGCTGGTAAATGGCGTACAAGCCCACGCCAAACAACAGCCCAAACGCGTATGGGAAGTTGTAGAACGGCAGGTCAACGGAGTAGTAATGCGGCTTCCAGGTCCACATGTAGGGCTGCAGGTAGCGCTCGTCCAGGCCGTCGCCGTAGGCTTCCTGCTGCGCCCAGGCCATCACCTCGCACAGTTCATCCGCCGAAAGCTCGGCTTTGGCGCGCCGCGCGAAGACCTCGCGCTCGAACAGGAAACGCGAGTAGATATCCACGATAACCTGCGAGTCGCCGATCAGGCCAGTTTCGAGAATGCCCAGCGCTTCTTGATCACTGGCAGCGCGCGCCAGAATCGCATTTTGCACAATGGTCTCATTCATAATCGAGGCGGTTTCCGCCAGGGTCATGGGCGTGCGGCTTTGCAGCGGCGTCTTCCCGGCCTTATAGATGCAGGAATTGTGAAATGCGTGGCCCAGTTCATGCGCCACCGTCGATACCTGATCCAGCGAGCCGTCGAAATTGGTCAGCACGCGCGACTGCTTTACACCCGGTACGCCCATGCAGAACGCGCCGCCGCGCTTGCCAGGGCGAGATTCAGCGTCGATCCAGTTCTGGTCAAAGGCCGTACGAGCCAGTCCGGCCAGGTCATCCGAAAACCCGGCAAAGTTTTCCAACAAGAAAGCGCGGGTATCCGGCCAGTTGAAGGTGCGTTCGGCCTTGCCCGCCGGAGCGAACAGATCCCACCAGGCCAGGCGTTCCTTGCCAATCAGCCGCGCTTTAGCGTGGAAGTAGCCGCGGAACATGGGCAGCGAATCGAACATCGCGCCCAGCATCGCGTCCAGCGTTTCGCGGTCAATGCGCGCCAGTTCCAGCGCCCCATCCAGGGGATCGGGCCGCCCGCGGCGTTTGCCCAGGGTTAGTGTCTCGCCCTTAACGCCGTTCATCGCGGCGGCCAGCGCCTCACGCACGGATTCCCAGGCGGCGGTCTCGGCTTCAAAGCCGCGGCGGCGCACGTCTTCGTCCGGGTGGGAGCGCAGGTTGATCAGCGCGGGCATTGAGAAGGTCTGCTCCCGGCCATCCAGTTCAAATTGCACCGTCTTTTGCGAGGTAACAGTGGCCTGCAGCTTGTGCCAGGCTTCGCCGCCACTCAGGCTCAACTCAGCCGCCAGCGATTCCTCGGCGGGAGACATCTGGAATTTGCTATGCTCGGCGGCTTCTTTGAGGGCGAAGGCGTGCGCGCTGGCGCTGGGATTGAGCGGAATGATCTCGCCCAGCCGGCCGGCAATTGCGCCAAACCAGGCGCGAAAGCCGGTTTGCAGGTTGTCGATGCGCGCGCCAAGCACCTGGAACTGCGATTCCAGCTTGCGCGCCTCGGCATTGAACGAATCCACGGCGGTGAAGCCGGTCAGGAAGGAGCGCAGGGTCATGGCCAGAACTGCCAGCTCGTTGTAGCGATCTACCAGCTCGCCGGCAGCATGGGCCAGCTCGGCGGCCGGCGAA
>DATCUC010000310.1:0-3629 GCA_036567625.1 Anaerolineaceae bacterium
AGCACCGCCGCGTACGGCAGCCAGGCGCGCGCCACGCGCCGCAGCGTTAGCCCGCGCCCTTGCTCTGGCTGGCGTAGCAAGAACCACAGCAATACCGGGCGCAGCAGTTCCAGGCCAACAAAGTACTCCATGGTCAGCATCTGCACCAGCGCCGCCGCCAGGGATGGGATGGTATACAGCCAAAACCGCTCCGGGCGGCGAAAGGCCCACACCATGCCCGCCAGCGAGCCGGTGAACAGCGCAAAGGTCAAGAAATGCTGCGTGTACGCCACCGAAACCGTCTGCTGCAGAAAGCCGGGGAACAGCGCCAGCAGCAGCCCCATCCAGCGCACCTGCCAGGTTTTATGCGGCCACACCCCCTGCAGCGCGGCGCACAGCGCCAGTACCCCCACCCAGCGCTGGACCAGCGCAAACACCTGCCACACCAGCGGTGACATGCCCAGCACAGGCACGCTGATCACATACGTCCACGCCGACAGCGGGCGAATGTAGTAGAACAGGTCCCAATAAACGGATACATCCTCAAACCGCGAGAGATACACGACCGGCCAGTCGTCCCAATAAAACCCCAGCCGCGGAAGATAATATCCATAGGTTGCCAGTAATACGCCAAACAACACCAGCGGGTAAAACCACCCTGAGAGCAAATATTTCCGTAGTTTCATACTCCCCAATCATACCACCCCCGGGACAAACAAAGGCCCGTCAGCCCCGGCGAAGCGTACGGGTTGCGCAAGTCCACTCCGCAGACCAGAGGCTTGCGTCCCAAAGTTGACTCTGAGTCGCCGTGGCGAACCACCCGAACCGAGCCTGCGGTGAACTTATGCTGCTTTCTAATGGCGATACGTTCGGGGCTCTCGCCTTTCGCGGTATCCGGATAAAGATCCGGTGTTCCCCTACTTTCCCGAAAGCGCCTCGTGGATCTCCACGCCGTTCACCGTAATCACCACGCTCTTCACCGTCGAGAACTGCAGCGCTGTCTGCTCAATCTGCGCAATCATCCGCGGATCGTCGCACACGCCGCCGGACACCAACTGCCCCTTCAGCCCGATCGTAGCCTTGCCATCCACCAGCGCCAGCGTATCCAGGCTCAGGTTCGACTGGTACAGCGCGTTATAGAGCCCCGATTCCCCGTAATCCTTGCTGTGCAGCGAGAGCAGCTTTTCAATCGAAGCCCGCAGCACGGCCTGCGTGTACGGAATCTGCACGCGCACGAAAATGGCGCTGTCACCGCAGCCGACCGCCGGGCCGCTGGCCCCGTTGTCATTCAGCGCAATCAGCACAATATTGATATTCGTCACCGTGCTGGGCGGAACCGCCGTGGGTGGCGGGCTGGTGTTGGTCTGCAGCGGGATCGCAATCACCGTGGGCGGCGGCGTGGGGCTGCCGCCGGTGGTCACCGGAACCCCGGTGGCGATTACCGCCGGTTGCGTGGGCTGTACAGCCGCCGTGGCGCTCGCAGCGGGCATCTGCGTCACCTGGGTGGGCTGCGCCGCCAGGGCGGTCAGCGTGGCCACCAGTGGATGCTCGGTAGCAGTGGCAAACAGCGGCGTCGGCGCAGGCGCTACCAGCCGGGTGAGGCTGCACGCGCCGGTTATCAGCGCAATCAGCCCGGCGATCAAAACAGAAGTGGCTTTGGCGGACATATCAGGCTCCTCTCCTGCGGCGCGCTCATCATCGGAACCGCCGCCTGATCTATTGACGCTGCGCCGCGGGGAAAGTTCCGCTCAGGGCGCGATCGACCAGATCTCAATGCCGCGCTTGGTCTGCAGCAGCATGCGCGTGCCGTCGCGCAGGAAAATCACCGACTGCACATCCGGTACAGACTGTAATTCGACCGGCGTTTCACCGATAACCAGGTCGACGATCCGCGGATAGACCAGCAGCAGGTTTCCATTCGGGCTTACCGCCGCCGGGCCGGTGCCGGCCAGCGCGGGAAAGTTCCTGACCAGCTTGCCGTTCTTCATGCTCCAGATATACCCGCTGCTGCTGATCAGGCTGTTTTCATCCGGCGTAAAAACCAGCTTGCCGCAGATATCGTTCTCCCCGCGCAAGATCAGCTTGGGGCTGGAGCCCAGCCGCACCTCATAGATATAGATCGCTTGCCCGCCGACGGTGCAGTATGCCACCCGGCTGCCGCTGTCGCTGGTGGCATACTCAAACCCGCTGCCCTGCGGAATATTATCCAGCAGCGCCCGCCCGCTGGGCATGTCAAAAAACCGCAGCACGCCGTCGAAGCACGACATGATGCTCCCGTTGCGATTGAACGAGCAGCTCCCCAGGTCGGCATAGCGGAACAAAAAGCTCCCGCTTGAAATATCGTACGTATCCAAAAATTTTCGCCACGGCGTTTCCACAAAGATCGCCAGCGTATCCATGCCCGCGAAGCGCGCTTCCAGATGCGTCGCCTCGGGATAGTTTCCCAGCCGCGCCAGTTCGTCGCCGGTGGTGGGGTCGATCAGCGCCACGGTTTCCAGCAGCGAGTAAGCCACCATGCGCCCATCGCCGCGTATCTGCGGCGTGTGATCCACGTCAAACGCCTCGCTGGCGCGCAGTTCCTGGCCGCTTTCGGTATCGAACAGCCGCAGCAGCCCGTCTTCCGACGTGGTCAGGAACGTTTTGCCGTCCGGCGCAAACGAGAACCCATTCACCCGCTGCGGCAGCGCGTTGATATAGCGCGCCACCTGGGTCGAATCGGTATCAAAAATCATCAACGTCGACGGAAACCAGCGGTTATCCGGCAGCTTCCGGTCGGTAAGCTGGTCATTATACAGCACCCCCACCTGCCGGGCCCCATCCAGAAAGGCATAGGCCCCCGCGGTGAGGATATCTGTCTGCTCCTCGCTGATTTTCTTTTCAATCCGCAGCGCCAGGTTGTTCCACAGCTTTCCATCCCCGGTGAATGCCACGCTGAGGATCTCGCCACTTTCAAACAACATGCGCGACGAATCCGCCGAGAATAGCGGGGTGCTGTCCACATTGTAAATCGTATAAATCTGCTGCCACGCGGCGGTATCCACCACGGCCATTTCGGTCTCGCCGTCACTGCGCGCCAGGGTGACGAAAAGCCGTTCTCCATTTGGCGCGAAGGTCATGCGCATCACCCGGAAGGGGATTTTCGTTTCCGTATTCACCGCCACGTCCAGGCTGCGCCCGCTCTGCAGGTATTTGACCGCCAGCGTCAGCCCATCCAGCGAACTCACCCAGGTAGCGCCGTCTGGGCTTAGCGCGTAGGCGTCCGGCTCGCCGGAGCCGTTGCCCGGCAGCGGCACGTCCAGCAGCGTAGCCCCGCCCTCACCCAGGTCCAGCAGGCTCAGCGCGCGCTGGCTGCGCACCAGCAGCTCGCCGGTTTCGATAAAATACAGCGGCCGCGTATCCGGCAGGCTGAAGCGCTTTTGCAGGTCGGTGGCTGAAAGCACCTGCAGCCCCAGGCTGGTTTCGACCACAATATTAGCCCCATCCGGCGACCACATCGCGCGGTTGAGCAGCCCGCGGCGGAACAGCGGGTAAATCGTCGCCGGCCGCAGCCGGTCAATGTTCGCCGCCTCGATCGGCGCCAGGCTGGGCGTTGGCGTGGCCGTCGGCGCGTCTTCTACCGTCATTGGGACGGCCTCGGCCGATCTGGCCGG
>DATCUC010000311.1:0-1803 GCA_036567625.1 Anaerolineaceae bacterium
GGCGGCAACGCTCTGCGCGCCGCGGTGCTGGGCGCAAACGACGGCCTGGTTTCCAATCTCAGCCTGGTGATGGGCGTGGCCGGCGCGGCGCTTGCCAGCCAGCAAATCTTAATCACCGGGCTGGCCGGCATGTTGGCCGGGGCGATTTCTATGGCCCTGGGTGAGTGGCTTTCGGTGCAAAGCTCGCGTGAACTATATGCCAACCAGATCGCTATCGAGCGCGAGGAGATTGAAGCCGCGCCGGAAGAAGAAGCCGAAGAACTGGCGCTGATCTACGAATCGCGCGGGCTAGAGCGCGAAGTGGCGCGCAGCATGGCGCGCCAGATCATGTCCAACCGCGAACACGCGCTGGAGACCCTGGCCCGCGAAGAACTGGGCGTCGATCCGGAAGAACTGGGCGGTTCGGCCTGGGTGGCGGCGGGCACCTCGTTCCTGCTGTTTTCGCTGGGCGCGATCATTCCCGTCGCCGCGTTTTTCTTTCTGTCAGGCGTCAGCGCCATCATCGTGAGCATTGCGCTCAGCACCCTGGGACTGTTCCTGGTCGGCGCGGCCACCTCGCTATTCACCGGGCGCGGGCTGCTGTTCTCGGGCATGCGCATGGTCATCTTTGGCCTGGCCGCTGCCGCGGTCACCTTTGGCATTGGCCGCCTGGTGGGCGTCAGCCTCGCCGGTTAGCCGTAGAAAAAGGTAACGCCGGGGCAGGGTACCCCGGCGTTTTGCCATGAGCTCGTTGGCGGCTTACTGGTGCACCAGTTCTAACTGCCCTACGCTCATTTCCACTTCGATGGTCAGCAGCGGGCCGGAGCCGCCGGTTTCATACACCCGGTTGGTGACCGTCCACGTGCCGCGCTGGGTGACGTTATTCAACGCGCCGTCCACTTCAATGCGCGCGCGCATGTTCGCGGGGATGATGACCTTGAAATCACTCACGCCGCTGGTGATGCGCACGCTGGCATCCTGCTTGAGTTCACCGCCAAAATCCAGCGTGTAGGAGCCCGCGCCGCTGTCAAAGGTCATTTCGCGGAAGTTGGCATTCGCCAGCCCGGTCATTTCCACCTGCGAAGCGCCGGTTTTATAGCTCAGCTTGTCCATTGTCTGCGGGTTGGCGGTATCAAACGTCACTTCCGATTTGCTGGCCCCATCGTTGATCTCCAGCGAGGTGAGCGGAATACCGCCTAACGCCAGCGTGCCTTCATATGCCCCGGCATTGACTTTCAGCCCCATGGGGGGAATGCCCAGGGCCAGGTTCCACTCGTTGATCAGGTCGGTGCCCAGGCCGACGATTGAATCGGTTTCATCCTGATCGATGGTTACCAGGTTCCCATTGCGGGAGATGCTGGGTTTCAACTGCGCAACGTTGTAACGCACCGTGCCAGTCACCAACCCCTGCCCGCCGCCGGTGATATTCAGCTTGCCCGCGCCCATGCTGACTTCCAGTTGCGAGCCGGACACGGACGGAGCGGGTTCGTTGATATTCAGCGTTTCCGGCTGGTCGAGCACGTCGCCTTTGGGTAGTTTCGGCGCGTTGATGGTGATCTGGCAGGCCAGTGAGGTCAGCAGAAGGATAATAATCAAAGTTGGAAGGGCGTAACGTTTCATGGTTTTCTTCTTTCTTCAGTAGGGCGGCCGGGGTTTTCCGGGCGGATACCCCGACCAAAGGAAAATTTGCGCTTTTATTCTGCCGGGGGCAGCGGTTCATCCGGCGCAGACGTAAAGGTTTGCGCGCCGCCCGATTCCGCCGGGGTTGTCACCGGGGCGGCTGGAGTAGTTACTGGCGCAACCGGGGTAGTCACTGAGGTAGCC
>DATCUC010000312.1:0-24717 GCA_036567625.1 Anaerolineaceae bacterium
CAGCCCGGCCGCCTGCGATGCAGCCAGCGCGGCGTTGATGAACCCTGGCGCGGGCTCCGGCACATGGGCGAATAAGCGCATTCCCGGCCCGATGCTGGCATTCACCGCGCGGAAGGTGCTGAACAGCGCCGCGGCATGCCAGTGCCAGTCGTAGCGGCGGCGCTCGAAAACCGATTTGAGCGGCTGCGCGGTTTCGCGGCCCCACAGCCAGCCGCTCCACACGGCCGAGAGGGTCCAGAAGGCGCTGTTGGGTCGGGGAAGCACAACCGTGCTGGCCGCCGGGGTGAGGCCGTCGGGGAGTGGCAGCAGGGAGCGGATGCGGCCGGTATACACGCAGATGCCGCCACTTTCCGGGGGCAGTTCCGGCCAGTGCGTCACCGGGATGGGCGCACCCGGGGCGCACCATTCCGTGATGGCCGCGTCACAGGCGGTGAACAGGTTAATTTCTCGGAACTGCGCCGGGATGGTAAGCTGCCGTGGGCGGCTGCGCGCGGTGGGCCAGGCCCACAGGGCGCTGCCCAGATCCAGCAGGCTGAGCAGCAGCGCAAAGAGCAGTCGCTTGCGCTGCGGCGTGGTCGGCAATCCGTCTGCGCGGTTGATCAGCGTGGTGAGCACATACAGGGCGCGCGGGCCGTAGGCGTTGACTGCCTCTTCGGCGATCTCGGCTTCGCCTTCTTCACCCAGAAAAATGCGGCCAATGGCGCGCGAGCGGTGCAGCTGGTCACTTCCGCCGGAAAGGGCGGCCAGCGTGGAAAGGTCAGCCGGGGCCAGCGGGAATTCGCCTTCGGTCTGGCAGGCCGGGCAGCGGATCAGCCGCGCAAACGGCGCTGTTTCGCCTTTGCGCCACAGATACCCTGCCGCCTGATGAACGTGTCCACAGTTGGGGCAGGCGGTGCTGTACAGTGATTGCAGGTGAGTTTCCAGGCGTTCCGCGCCGCGCCGCGTGCTGAATAATTCGGCCAGGGCAGATTGAAACTCGGCGGGCTGTGGGGCAGACGCCAGGGTTTCGATTATAAAGCTCAGCAGCGGGTTATTACAGGCGACCAGCACGCGGCGGCCGGTGCGCGCAATTTCCAGCGGCAAGGCGGGTGTGGAACCCAACGGGTCGAGCAGCAGCGCTCCGCCGGGTACGGTGCTTTCCAGCCAGGAGCGTACGGCTCCGGCTGGCAGCGCCGGGAGAAAACGCGCCAGCGGCGGATCTTTGTCCGGCAGTCCGGGGATGTAGACAGCGCGTACCTTTTCCACAAGCCTATCCCTGCCTGAACCACTCGCGGCTGCCAGGTCATGCCGCTAACGATGTGTAAAATCAGCTTTACATTGTGGGCGAATTCAGCTATAATTTGTAAAGCTGATTTTACATTTATTTCCTGGGCAACCGGTGAAGAAGCGTATAATCATTTCGTCTATTCATGATAGCAGAAATGGATGGTTTATGGAACTAAATGAATTTCTCAATGCTGCACGGGTTGGAAAGAACGGTTTTTGGCGCTACTTCCTGGTAACGCTGCTGGTCGTTGGGGCGATGCTGTTTGCTTCCACGGTTTTGGTGATCATCCTCTTCCTGGCAGAAAACACGCAGCGGCTCGAAGACCTCAACTTTAACAGCACGCTGATTCTTTCCATGCTGCCGTTTCTTTTCGCGGCGCTGACTCTTTTTGCCGGGCTGGCGCTGTTTCACCGTCGCGGCCCGCGGTCGATCATCTTTCCCGCGGGGCGTTTCCGCTGGTCGGCCATGTTCATTTCCGGTGGGGTGTGGCTGCTGCTGGCCGGCGTGTCAGATGCCATCACCTATCTGATCGACCCCGGACGCTACACCTGGAATTTTCGCCCGGAATTATTCTTCCCTTTCCTGGCGCTGGCTCTGGTGCTGATACCGATCCAGACCTCGACGGAGGAACTGTTCTTTCGCGGCTATCTGACCCAGGGGGTAGGCTTGCTGGCCAAAGGCAACACGCTGATTGCGCTGATCGCGCCTTCGGTCTTGTTTGGGCTGCTGCATAGTTGGAATCCGGAAGTGATCGAACACGGGCTGTTATGGATGCTGCCGCAGTATATCGGCATGGGGTTGCTGCTGGGGTATGTTACCTTGCGCAGCCGCGGGCTGGAACTGGCGTTGGGGCTGCACGCGGCCAACAACCTGTACAGCGCGCTGCTGGTAACCTTCACTGAATCGGCCATCCCCTCTCCGGCGCTGTTCACCATGAACGTGTTTGATCCCAAGCTGGGGCTGGTGCTGCTGTTCCTGGTATATATTCCGCTGTACTTGCTGGCTATCACCGCCTGGAAGGGCGGCAAGTTGTGGAAATTGGCCGGCGCGGTGGTGGCGCTTTCCCTGCTGCTGGGCGCGTGCGTGCCCGTGCCGCAGTCCGCGTCCGCGGACTACGGCATTCCGCTGGAAGACTGCCGCCTGTCGATGTCCGGGCTTCCGACCCAGGTGAATGCCCGCTGCGGCACGGTGGAAGTTTTTGAAGACCGCGCGGCCAATGCCGGGCGCAAGATCGCGCTCAAAGTGGCTGTGCTGCCCGCCACCAGCCAGAACAACGCCGGTGATCCGCTGTTCCTGCTGGCGGGCGGGCCAGGGCAGGCAGCCACCGAGGCGTTTGTCCCGATCCTTAGTTCGCTGGACCGGGTCAACTTCAAGCGCGATATCGTACTGGTTGACCAGCGCGGCACGGGCGCATCCAACCCGCTGCGCTGCCCGCAGGTCGAAGGTGACCTGCTGGACACGGATATTTCCACCGAGGAGCAGCAGGCGCAGCTACAGGCCTGCCTGAGCAGCCTGGATGCCGACCCCAGCCTGTACACAACCGATATCGCCATGCAGGATTTGGATCAGGTGCGCGCGGCGCTGGGCTACGACCAGATTAACGTGCTGGGCGTTTCATATGGCACGCGGGCGGCGCTGATGTACCTGCGCCTGTTCCCCGAACATGTGCGCGCCATCATTCTCGATTCGGTTGTGCCGTACGACTGGAGCCTGGGTGAATGGGTGGCGCGCGATGCCCAACGCGCCTTTGACCTGACCGTAACGCGCTGCCAGGAAGACGAAGCCTGCCGCGCAGCCTTCCCAGACAGCGGCGCTCAGTTTGACGCGCTGCTGGAAAAGCTGGATGCCGAGCCGCAAGAGGTCAGCCTGCCCAACCCCACCACCGGCCAGCCCGATACCATCACCTTAACCCGCGCCGCGGCCGGGCTGACGGTGCGCATGATGCTGTACTCCAGCGAATACACCGCGCTGGTGCCGCTGGTGATCGATCAGGCGGCTGCCGGTGACTGGACTCCGCTGGCAGCGCAGTATATGCTCACATTCCAGTCGCTGGATGAATCTATTGCCGATGGGATGTACATGTCGGTACTGTGCAGCGAAGATGCCCCGTTTTACGGCAGCCAGGCAGCAGAAATGGCAAATAACTTCTCGATAGAAGTTTCCGCCATCCAGCAACAGTGCGAACTGTGGCCGCACAAAATCCAGCCGGACGAACTGCGCGGCCCGGTTCAATCGGACGTGCCCGCGCTGTTGATGAGCGGCGAGGCCGACCCGGTCACGCCGCCCGAATACGCGGCGCAGGTGGCGCAAAGCCTGCCCAACAGCCGCCAGATCGTGCTTTCGGGCATGGGCCACAATGTGATGTACCGCGGCTGCATGCCGCGCGTGATCAATGATTTCTTGGAGAGCGGAAGCGCCGCCGGGCTGGACGTGTCTTGTGCCGAAAATATCCAGCCGGATCCCTTCTTTGTCAACTTCTCCGGTCCGAAACCATAGGAACGCAACCATGATTGAAGTCAGTCATTTACGCAAAACATTTGGAAAAGTAATCGCGGTGGATGATGTGTCTTTCCGCGCTGAAAATGGGCAGATTACCGGGCTGCTGGGGCCGAACGGCGCCGGGAAAACCACCACCCTGCGCGTGCTGTACACTATTATGAAACCGGACAGCGGCGCGGCAACGGTTGATGGCTACGATGTGCTGCGCAGCCCGCTGGAAGTGCAGCGCCGCATGGGCGTGCTGCCGGATGCGCATGGGCTGTATCCGCGCCTGACCGCGCGCGAAAATATCCGCTACTATGGGCGGCTGCACGGCATGGGCGGCGCGGCGCTGGAGGATAAGATTGATTACCTGGTGAAAATCCTGGAGATGGACGATTCCTCTGACCGGCGCACCGAGGGCTTTTCCAGCGGGCAGACGATGAAAGTAGCCATAGCGCGCGCTCTGGTGCATGACCCGGCGAACGTGCTGCTCGACGAGCCGACCAACGGCCTGGATGTGATGAGCACGCGCTCGATGCGCACATTCATTCGCCGCCTGCGCGATGAAGGCAAATGCGTGTTGTTCTCCAGCCATATCATGCAGGAAGTTTCGGCGCTGTGCGATCATATCGTGGTCATCAACCGCGGGTTGGTAGCTGCCAGCGGCAGCGCGGAATCGCTCAAGCGCGAAACCGGGCAGGAAAACCTGGAAGACGCGTTCGTGGCTGCGATTGGCAGCGAGGAAGGATTGCAGCGATGAAACGCCTGTGGGTTATTTTCTCCAAAGAAGTCACCGATAATTTGCGCGACAAGCGCTCGATCACCTCGGCGTTAATCACGCCGTTGATCACCCCACTGTTCCTGGTAGCGCTGATCATCGTCATGGGCCAGACGCTGTTTGCCGACCCCGAGGAGCAGGTGGTGCGGCTGCCGGTGCGCGGCGCTGAAAACGCGCCCGGGCTGATCACCTTCCTCAAGCAGAACAACGTGCAGATTGTGGATGCCCCCGCTGACCCGGAATCCGCGGCGCGCACGGGGGATGTCGACCTGGTGCTGGTGATTGAAGACGGCTACGGCAAGGCATTTGAGGCCGGTGAGCCTGCGCCGGTGCAGTTGATCGCTGATTCGTCGCGCCAGTCGGCCATTCGCTCGATCTCTTACATAGAACAACTGCTGCGCCAGTATGCCAATACCATCGCCGTGCTGCGGCTGCAGGCGCGCGGGGTCAACCCGCAAGTGATCTCGCCGCTCTCCGTGGCCAATGTGGATGTGGCTACGCCGCAAAGCCAGGCGCTGATCTTTCTGAATATGATGCCCTTCCTGATGCTGATGGTCATCTTCACCGGGGCGATGTACGTGATCATCGACACCACCGCCGGGGAGCGCGAGCGCGGCTCGCTGGAACCGCTGCTGATCAATCCGGCGACGCGCGCGGAATTCGCGCTGGGCAAGCTGCTGGCATCGCTGCCGTTTGGCATCGTCACCCTGATCATGACGATGGCCACCTATTACCTGGCGTTCAATGTTTTTCCGCTGGAAGAGTTTGTCAATATCCCCATGCGGCTGGACCTGGGCGCGCTGGTGGCGATCTTCTTGCTATCGCTGCCGATCGTACTGCTGGCCTCGGCGCTGCAACTGCTGGTGGCCAGCTTTACGCGCAGTTTTAAAGAGGCGCAGACATATCTGGGATTTTTGCCGCTGGTAGCTGGTTTCCCCAGCGCTTTCCTGGCTTTCCTGCCGGTGAAAGCATCGACCGGAATGATGCTGATCCCCACTTTTGGCCAGGCAATTCTGATCAATCAGATGATGCGCGGCGAGCCGGTGCTGGCAACCAACCTGTGGATTTCCAGCGCGGCAACCCTGGTGCTGGCCGTGGTAGTAATTGGCCTGAGCATCTGGCTGTACCGCCGAGAGCAGATCCTGTTCGGTAGATAAACCGTCGTTTCGCAGACGCAATCCGGCCCCGCCAGCGCCTGGTGGGGCCGCTGCCTGTCTGGCATTCCCTTACACTTTTGCAAAAAGCCCTCCCCTGGCGTTGGGGATGGTTGGAAGGCATCTTTGATTCGGTATAATACGTTAACGATTATGCCTGCCTTCTGGTATGCGCTCAACAGTCATCCCCATAAAGAGGAAGCTCTGCACCGGCAGGCGCAGTCGCAGGGGATTGAGGTATTCTACCCCTGCGTGCGCGCCAACCCGGTCAACCCGCGTGCGCGGAAAATTCGCCCGTACTTCCCTGGCTATCTGTTCGTGCATGTTGACCTGGAAGCAGTCGGCTCTAACCTGTTCCAATGGATGCCCCACGCGCGCGGGCTGGTCACGTTTGGTGATGAGCCGGCAATCGTGCCTGATGCGCTGGTGCATGCCATTCAGCGCCGGGTAAATGAGATCAGCGCTGCGGGTGGTGAGGTATTGGATGGGCTGCAGCCGGGCGACAAGGTCATCATCGAGGCTGGGCCGTTCGCGGGCTACGAAGCCCTGTTCGATCTGCGGTTGGCGGGAACGGAACGGGTGCGCGTCCTGTTGAAAATGCTGAGTGACCGGAACGTGCCGCTGGAACTGCGCGCAGGGCAGATCCGGAAAGTGAAAAAGCCGCCGCGCCAGGATCGCTTTTCAAAATAAAACGAGAATATTATGGCAGACTCAACCCGATTTTCCCTCTCTTCGCTCAAAAAGATGCCCTGGCAGAACTGGTTACCCGACCTGTTGATTGCCATTGCGTACGGGTTGGTCGTGGGCGGGCTGATCATCATCCTGAACAGCTTTTCGCTGCTGGCGTACCCGCTGGTGGCCGGCCTGGTCTTCGCGGTACTCGCGGTGACTTTTTTGCCGGTACATCAGGCGCTGCGCCGCCAGCTTGACCAGATCTTCTACCGCGGCGAGCGCGACCTGCAAGGGCGGCTGGCCGCATTTAACAATGAACTGGCGAAACCCGGTAATGCCAATAACGCAATCGACCTGCTGCGCCAGGCGGTAGAACGCTCACTGCGCCCCAGCCGGATGCAGATTTTCCTGTACGATGAGGTCAGCGAGCAGTATTGCGCTGCGCCAGACGCCAGCGGCCGCCCGGTCAGCGACCTGCGTTTTGCGCCGTCAAGCCTGCTGGCGCAGACGCTGCGCGAGAAGAAGACGGCCATGTTCTTCGACCGCCCGGATTCGATGCCGGCCGGGATGCCCGCTGAGGAAGCCCGCATTCACCTGCTGGATGCACAGGTGCTGGTGCCGATGAACGGCCAGCAGCGCCTGGTGGGTTGGCTGGCAATTGGGCCGCAGCTTTCCGGTGAAGTCTATTCGCGCGCAGACCTGACCTTTTTGGAGAATGTGTGCGATCAGGCCGCGCTGGCTGTGGAACGCAGCCAGGTGGCGGCCAAAATGGAAAACCGCGCGCGTGAGATGACCGTGCTGGCGCGCCTGGCGCAGGGCATCAATGTGACCCTGTCTTTTGACGATATTCTGGAACTGATTTACGCGCAAAGCGCGCAGTTGGTGCCGATGGATGACTTTCACCTGCTGCTGGTGGAAGGAGAAACCGACAGCCTGACTCCGGCTTTCTTTGTCGAACAAGACGAACGCCTGATCGAGCGCGAGGGCCAGCCTTTGCCGATGCGCACGCTGCTGGAAGGCGACGTGATCCGCAACCGCAAGCCGCTGGTGATCGATGATTATGCGCGCGAGTGCCAGAAGCGCGGGCTGCGGCCGCTGCGCAGCGATGCCAGCGCCTGGATGTGCGTGCCGCTGAACGCCGGCGCGGAAACTATCGGCGCGCTGGTGGCGTGCAGCCGCAACCCGGCCGTCAGCTACGCGCCAGATATGGTCAACCTGTTCCAATCGGTGGCAGACCAGGCCGCCGGCGCGATCGTCAAATCGCGCTTGCTGCATGAAACCGAACGCCGCGCGCGGCAGTTGGAATCGCTCAACGATGTTACCCGTCATCTGACTTCAACGCTGGAACTGGAGCCGCTGCTGAAAACCATTCTCAGCAGCGCGGTGGAGATTCTCAATGGCGAAGCCGGCAGCCTGTTAATGGTGGATGAGCAAACGGACGAGATGGTTTTTCGCGTGGCCACCGGCCCGGTGGGCGGTAATTTAACCGGGATGCGGATGCCGGTTGGTTCCGGGTTGGCAGGGAAAGCAATTCGCACGCAGCAGCCGGTGATGGTCAATAACGTGCAGGATTCGCCGGAATGGTTCCAGAAACCTGACCAGCAGACCGGTTTTATCACTCGCGCCGTGCTGGTGATGCCGCTGCTGCTCAAAGACCGCGTGATCGGCGTGATTGAGGTCATTAACCGCAAAGATGGTAAGCCGTTTGGCAAGGATGACCAGTCGCTGTTGGCGGCGTTCGCCTCGCAGGCGGCAATTGCTATGGAAAACGCGCGCCTGTACACCATGACTGATGCCGCGCTGGCAGTGCGCGTCGAAGAACTTTCGGTGATGCAGCGCATTGACCGCGAGCTGAACACCAGCCTCGACCCGACCCGGGCAATGAATATCACCCTGGAATGGGCCATGCGCCAGTCGGGAACGAATGCCGGGCTGGTGGGCACGGTGCAGGAAGATGGCCTGCTGATAATGGCCGCGCAGGGCTACGGCGATCTGGCCGGTGCCGCGGCGGGTACGCTGCTGCCGGTGGAAAACCAGTGGCTGCAGGTTGTGGTCGAAAGCGGCCGTCCGCAGCGACGGCTGCTTTCGGATGGGGAACCGGGTGGGTTGCTGCCGGGCGCGCGCAGCCAGGCGGCGCTGGCCATCCAGCGTGAGGAAAAAGTCATCGGCGTGCTGATGCTGGAAAGTACCAGCGGTGAATTGGTGCCAGAAGATACGATGGACTTTCTGGTGCGCCTGAGCGATCATGCGTCCATCGCCATCGCCAACGCGCAGTTGTACGCGCAGGTACAGCAGGCCAACCTGGCCAAGAGTGAGTTCGTATCATTCGTGTCGCATGAACTGAAGAACCCGATGACCTCGGTGAAGGGCTTCACGGAACTGCTGGCTTCGGGGGTGGTCGGGCCGATCACCGACGCGCAGAGCAACTTCCTCAACACCATCCGCTCCAATATTGACCGCATGAACACCCTGGTTTCCGACCTGAACGATGTTTCCAAGATCGAGGTCGGCCGGCTGCGGCTGGACTTCAAGGCAATGGCCTTAAGCGAGCTGGTTGAAGAAACCGCGCGCTCCACCAAGCGCCAGATCGAGGAGAAGGAACAGACCCTGGTCATCGAACCGCTGGAAGCGCTGCCCAATGTGTGGGCCGACCGCACCCGCCTGGTGCAGGTGCTGGTGAACCTGGTGAGCAATGCCAATAAATACACGGAAAAAGGCGGTTCGGTCTTCCTGGGCGCAGAGGTGTGCGACAACCAGTGGGATCCGCGCGGCGCGCCGAAGGTGATGCACGTGTGGGTCCGCGATACGGGCATTGGCATCAGCGAGGCCGACCAGAAGAAAATCTTCCAGAAGTTCTTCCGCTCCGATGATCCCAAGACGCGCGAAGCGCCGGGCACCGGCCTGGGGTTGAACATCACCCGCAGCCTGGTGGAAATGCAAGGCGGGCGCATCTGGTTTGAGAGCGAGTTCCGCAAGGGGACCACCTTCCACTTCACCGTGCCGGTCGCGGAGTAAGGGGAGAAGGGCCCGCGGCGACTCGTTTCCTTCAACAGAATTCAACCGACCGCGAATCTCCCGCATTCAATTTCCCTGATTATCTCCGTCAGGGAGGAGTACAATTAGCCATCTCATCAATTGGGAGCGTTCTGGATGAAGACCAAGACCGATTCCAATGACAGCAGCGATCACCGCCTGGTACAAAGCGCGCAAGAAATTCTGGCTCGCAAAGGGAGGAAGCGCAAGCTCGGCGATCTGCTGCCGTTCCTTGGCCCGGCGTTTATCGCCAGCGTAGCGTATGTCGACCCGGGCAACTTTGCCACCAACATCCAGGGTGGCGCTACGCTGGGCTATGAACTGATCTGGGTAGTGATCTCCGCCAACCTGATGGCGATGCTGATCCAATCCCTCTCAGCCAAGCTGGGGATTGCCAGCGGCGCTAACCTGGCGGAACACTGCCGCCGGAATTTTCCCCGGCCGGTGGTGTGGCTGATGTGGGGCCTGATGGAACTGGTGGCAATGGCCACCGACCTGGCCGAGTTCCTGGGCGCGGCGCTGGGCTTTAACCTGCTTTTTGGTATCCCGCTGTGGGTGGCCGGGCTGCTGACCGGGCTGGCAACGTTTATCATCCTTGGCCTGGAACGCTACGGTTTCCGCCCGCTGGAGGCGGTGATCACCGGCTTTGTGGGCGTCATTGCCGTTGCCTACGTAATCGAAACCTTCCTGGCACAGCCGGAATGGGCTGAGGTTGGCCGGGCGCTGATTATCCCGCGCTTCAGCAGCGGCGAAAGCGTGGTGCTGGCCACGGGTATTCTCGGCGCGACGGTGATGCCGCATGCCATCTTTCTGCATTCGGCGCTGACCCAGAACCGCATTGTGGTACGCGAGCCGAATATGATGCGCAAATTGTACCGCTTTGAACTGCTGGATGTATTCATCGCCATGGGCGCGGCCAGCCTGATCAATGGGGCGATGCTGATTATGGCGGCAACGACCTTTTTCAAACAGGGTTTGACGGACATTGCCTCGATCGAAGCCGCGCACCTGACCCTGGAACCGCTGCTGGGGCAGGCAGCCAGCGTGGTTTTCGCGATTTCACTCCTGGCCTCGGGGCTGTCTTCCGCTTCGGTAGGCACGATGGCCGGGCAGGTGATCATGCAGGGGTTCTTGCACCGTGAGATTCCAATCTGGCTGCGCCGGCTGGTGACGATGCTGCCCGCGCTGCTGATCATCTTCTCCGGGCTGGACCCCACGCGCACGCTGGTCATCAGCCAGGTGGTGCTGAGCTTTGGGCTGCCGTTTGCCATCATCCCGCTGGTGATGTTCACCAGCAACCGCGCGATCATGGGCGTGCTGGTGAACAAGCGCGTGACCACCATCCTGGCGGTTCTGGTGGCCGGGCTGATTATCGCCCTGAACGTTGTCTTGCTGGTCTCGGTGTTCTCGGGAGGTTAGCCATGTTTCGACATATTCTCGTTCCCCTGGACGGGTCTGCATTGGCAGAATCGGCGCTGCCGGCGGCGGCATACCTGGCGCAGGCGCTGGATGCCAACGTCACGCTGCTGCACATGATCGAGCGCGACGCGCCGCAGGAGATTCACGGCCAGCACCACCTGACGAACACCGAAGAGGCCCAGGCCTACCTTCAAAATACCGCGCAGCGCGCATTTCCACCAGGCGCCCGGGTGCAAATTCACGTGCATACTGCCGCGGTGGAAGATGTGGCACGCAGTATTGTCGATCATACCAGCGAGTTGGACCCGGACCTGATTATTATGTGTACGCACGGGCGCGGCGGCGTGCGTGATTTGCTGGCGGGCAGTATCGCGCACCAGGTGATTTCGACCGGCAAGACCCCGGTGCTGCTGATCCGCCCGGATGAGAATGGGCGCAAAGACGCGATCAACTTTCGCAGCCTGTGCGTGGCCATGGACGGGCGCGACGAGCACGAGCGCGGCCTCGACCGGGTGGGCGAGATGGCTTTGAAATTAGGCGCGCGGCTGCACCTGGTGACGGTGATTGAAACGCTGAGCACCCTCGGCGCAAAAGAAGCGGCCACCGGGCGCTTGCTGCCCGCGGCTACCCGCGTGCTGCTGGAACTGGCCGAAGAAAGCGCCTGCGAGCACCTGGGCAGTCACGCGGAGATCTGGGAGCAGCAGGGAATTCTGGTTCACGCGGACGTTGGCCGCGGCGAACCGGCGGCAATGATTGTGCGCATCGCCAAAGAGGCCGGAGATGATCTCGTCGTGCTGGGTACGCACGGCCGCTCGGCGATTGGCTCGTTCTGGTCCGGCTCGGTGGCTCCGCGCGTGCTGTCGTTGACCGATATCCCGCTGCTGCTGATCCCGGTAGGAAAAGAATAAGGGCGGGGGATGAGCCCCGCCCGGTGAGGAGCTACGCGGCTATTGAAAGGCGGCTGCCTTAATCCGCGCTGGCGAGCTGATCCAGCCGGATTTGCGGCACATGTTCGGCGATGCGGGCTGTCTCTTCGACGCTGTAATCCGAATCTTCGATCTGCCCGGAGAGATATTCGTTATACGCGGCCAGGTCAAAATGACCGTGCCCCGACAAGTTGAAGAGCACCACGCACTTTTCCCCGCGAGCTTTGGCATCCAGGGCTTCATTGATCGCGGCGCGGATGGCGTGCGCAGATTCAGGCGCGGGGAGGATCCCCTCAGCCTGGGTAAAGGTCACTGCCGCTTCAAACACATCCTGCTGGCGCACGGCCACGGCTTCGACCAGCCCGGCATCGTACAGCGCTGAGAGGGTGGGAGCCATGCCGTGATAGCGCAGCCCGCCGGCATGGATGGCGGACGGAACAAAATCATGCCCCAGGGTATGCATTTTGACGATGGGGGCCATGCGCGCGGTGTCGCCGTAATCAAAGGTGTACAGGCCGCGGGTGAGCGACGGCGCAGCGGTGGGTTCCACCGCCAGCAAGCGCGTGCGCTGCCCGTCGCGCAGGTTTTGGCGCAGGAAGGGGAAGGCGATGCCGCTAAAGTTCGAGCCGCCGCCCACGCAGCCAATGACCACATCCGGGTATTCGCCGGCCATGTCCATCTGCTTGAGGGCTTCCTCGCCAATCACCGACTGGTGCAGCACCACGTGATGCAGCACGCTGCCCAGGCCGTATTTCTTCGTGCCGCCGGAGAGCGCAGCCACTTCCACCGCTTCGGAGATGGCGATGCCCAGCGAGCCGCTGCTTGCGGGGTCATTTTCCAGAATAGCGCGCCCGGCATTGGTCAGGTTGGTGGGGCTGGCAAAGACCTGTGCCCCGTAGGTTTCCATCAAGTGACGCCGGTAGGGCTTCTGGTTGTAGGATACCTTGACCATGTAGACTTCCAGCGCCAGGTCAAAGAATTTGCAGGCCATGGCAAGCGCAGTGCCCCACTGCCCGGCGCCGGTTTCGGTGGTCATGGCGCGCGTGCCGCTGATCTTGTTATAAAACGCCTGCGGCACGGCCGAATTGGACTTGTGGCTGCCGGAGGGCGAAACGCCTTCGTATTTGTAATAGATATGCGCGGGCGTGCCCAGCAGTTTTTCCAACCGCCGCGCGCGGATCAACGGCGTGGGCCGCCACAGCTTGTAAATCTCGCGCACCTCTTCGGGGATCTCAATAAAGCGTTCGGTGCTGATCTCTTGCAGGATCAAATCCATGGGGAAAAGCGCCGAAAGAAAATCGGGCGTCACCGGCTCCATGGTCATCGGGTTGAGCACCGGCGTGGGTGGAACCGGGTTGTCAGCGTTGATGTTGTACCAGAACTTCGGCAGATCGTTCTCTGAGAGGATGAAACGAGTTTGGTCAGACATGGCGGGCTCCTTCTTGAAAATAGAATTGTGGCGAGGATGAAAAGACAGGCGGGTAATCAACCGGCGCAAACTGCGCAAGTATCAGGCAAAGCGCCTGGGCTTAGCAAAATGCACCGCGCAGAACGTGCTGTTCAGGTTGTTGTGGGTCGGCGTACAGGTCCAGCGCCAGCGACAGGCCCATTTTCTGCATAGCGTCGCCCAGGGTTTCCTGAGCGATCGGGCGGGCGCGGCGCGTGCCTTCGCGCAGGATTTCCAGCACCTGGCCGGGATGGGCTTCGAACTGCTTGCGGCGCTCGCGCAGCGGGGCCAGGGCGGCATTGAGTACATTTGCCAGGTGGCGCTTGACTTCCACGTCGCCTACGCCGCCGGCGCGGTAGCGCTCTTTCAGATCTTCTACTCCGGCCCGGTCAGGGTCGAAGCTGTCCAGGTAGGTGAACACCGGGTTGCCCTCCACATGGCCGGGATCGGTGGCACGCAGCCGGGTGGGGTCGGTGTACATGCTCATGACCTTGCGTGTGGTTTCTTCAGGGGTGTCCTTGAGGTAGATCTGGTTGCCGTACGAGGTGTGCATGGTGCGGTTATCCAGCCCGGGCAGGCGCGGCATGGTCGAGAGGATCGACTGCGGCTCGGGGAAAGTGAAGCCGTAAAGGGTGTTGAAGCGCCGCGCCAGTTCGCGGGTCAGTTCGATATGTGGTAGTTGATCTTCGCCGACCGGCACGGCATCGGCGCGGTAGATGAGAATGTCCGCAGCCTGCAGCACCGGGTAGGTGAGCAGCCCGTGCGAGGGCTGCAGGCTGAGGGCCTGGATCTGCTCTTTATAGGTGGGCACGCGTTCGAGCCGCGAAACGGTGGTGAGCATGCCCAGCAGCAGGGTCAACTGGCTGTGCTCGGGCACAGCAGATTGCAGCGCCAGGGTCGAGCGGTCCGGGTCAATTCCGGCGGCCAGCCAATCGGTGACCACCTCAACGATGTTCTGGCGCACCGCATCAGGCTGCGTATAGTCAGTGGTCAGGACGTGCAAGTCGGCCACCAGGAAAATGCAGTCATATTTTGCCTGGAGTTCGGCCCAGGTGCGCAGCGTGCCGACGAGGTGGCCAATGTGGCGCGGCCCGGTAGGACGGTGCCCGGTGAGAATGCGGTTAATGCTGCTTGTATCCATTCGGAATCCTCCAAAACAGTGATTAAACAAAAACACGCGTTGCTTCCCCAACGGGGACGAACGCGTGTCCGTGGTGCCACCCCAGTTAAGCGGCCTGGTTTAAACAAAAATCCCCGCGGTGCAGCGCAGGGGAGAAAGGCCAGCTTCACTCTTTGCGGGTACGGCCCGAAGGCGATACCCTTTGCCTTGATAACGGTGGCAGCTCCGGCTCAGGTTACTTGTCTTCCGTTCACCCTGCGACTCTGAGGTCCATTCGACATTTCCGCGCGCGCAGGTTCTCACCATTCCCTGCTCTCTGTGCCGCCGTTGAAACGTGTACTCGTCCTCTTCCACGTCTTTGCTTTGTATTGTGGTTATTATAGCCCGTGAAAATAAAAAGTCAAGAGGAAAAAGACAGAAATCACGAATCGATCGAATATGACCGAAAGGCACGAACAGCGCTATGCACCCCATCCGTCAGCGCCAGCAGGCTTATCACCACGACCGGCGTGCTAAACCGCGGTGAGTACCCGGTGGGGCGGACGATGATATAGGTCAGCAGCAGAGCCAGGAACAGGAACAGCCAGCGCCGGTCAAGGGTCGACTTCTTCCATACCCAGGCCAGGAGCGCAGCGGCCAGCCCGCCGTAGATCACCACCCAGAACAGCAGCATATCCAGTGGGGCGTTGGCAAAGCGCGCGCTGACCTGCGCCGGGGTTCCGCCGTTGAAAATTCGCGCCCAACCCTCAAAAACCGAGGCCAACGATTGGTGGCGCGTATCCGCCGCGCTGGTGATCAGCGTTCCGTTGATCAGCCAGTGAAGCAGGGTTAGCGCCACCGGCAGCAGGCTGATACTCACCCCGGCCAGCAGCAAACTGCGCCAGCGCCGCAGCGTTTGGCGAAGCATTGCAGGCAACCCCTGCGGGCCGGGCATGCCCAGCCACAATGTACTGAAAACGAAAAAGGCATAATCCAGCCGCAGCAGAGTGAGGGTGGCGCCAGTGACCAGCCAGGCCGCGCGTCGCCGCTGCAGCGCGAACAGGATCGCCAGGCTGTAGAGCAGTACGGCCGGGGGTTCAATCAACCCAAAACGGAAATAAAACAGGAAAAACGACGGCCCAGTGACCAGCGTCAGCCAAACCCCCGCCGCAATCCATTGGCCCAGGCGGGTGACGCCCCGCTCGCCGAGGATGTTGACCCCGGCCAGCGCGGTCAGCAGCGCGCACCAGGCATTAAGGAAGAACTGCGCCGCGGGAGATTGTCCAAAGAGGACGTGCAGCCCGCCCACCAGGTAGGGGTACAGAAATTTATAGATCAGCGGCGGGCGGTGAAGCTGGAGAATATCTCCGCTGTCGAAGATATAGCGCGCGATCACCTGGTAGCGGAAATTATCTTCGCCATCCGGGAACAATTCGATCTCGCGCAGATCGGTCAAATCGAGCCGCGCGAAGAGCGCCAGCAGCAGCAGCCCCACGCTGACCAGCAAAATACGGTCGACGCGCTGGCTGTCTTGAAACCCTCCCGGCAGCCGCGCAACAAGCAAGATGAGCACTGCCGGCAAGATCAGACCGGCGGTGCGGTCCGGCGGCAGGTAGCTCGCGGCCCAGAACCCGCCCAGCGCCCAGGTGGCGAGGAACAGATCGATGGGAGCAATCTCGCCCCGGCGGTAGCGCCGCCACAGCGATGCGATCAGGCCCAGCCCGGCGGCGAGCAGCAGCAACGCATTTAAGAGCCAACCCAGCCCGCGCCGCAGCCAGAGCGACCCCGCGGGCGCTTTAATTTGCCAGGCGCGGTCGGCCATGAAAGGCGAAAAGGTACTGCCGTCCATCCGGGCTATCAGGGGAACCAACTGGTGGTCGTGTTCACCGGAGAAGATAAAGCGGCTGGTGACCCCCAGCGTACGCCCAGGGTAGGTGAGGGTGGAGTCCGGCGTGGGGATCTCGCTGCCGGAGCGAATGATCTCGCCCGGCTGGGTGCTGCCGTCGGGCAGCGTCAGGGTAACCGCGGCTTTTTCTTCGCCGTTGACCAGGAAGTACAGGCGCTCGCCCGGCTCCAGGGTGACCGTGCCGGATAGGTCCAGGGCAAACCAGCGCGCGCCAAAATCGTAATCGTCGGTGATCAGCCACTCGATGGGAAACTGGCGAGCGCGCTCGTAAGGTTGGGTAATGACGGCGGATTGGCCCGGCCAGAGGATGCTCGCATAGGTGGGCTGCCAATCTCCGGCTTGCAATTTCTCCGGGCTGGAGTAGACGTGCACCCGAAAACCGGCCTCTGGGGAAAAAACAAACAGCCCTACCTGCAGCAGCAGTGCCGCCAGCGCCGGCCAGCACATCCAACGCCGCGCGAACACGCGCCAGTCGATAATCAGCGCTGCGGGAAGGACCAGCGCGATGAGCAAGAACTCCGCCGGGCGATCCCACGGAAGCCCATCCACCGGCTGGCTGCTCAGCCCAGATAAAAGGGCCGCGGCCAACAGCGCCAGCACCGTCAGCGCTGCCATCCACGATGTTGCTTCCTGGTTGGCCGGAACGGTCTGCGGCTGCGCGTTGGCGAAAAACCAGTAGAACTGGAGCAGCGCGGCTTGAACAAAGACCAGCAGCGGCGCAAGGCGTAGCAGCGAGGCCGGCGTGGGGTCCAGGATGAATAGCCCGGCGAACAGCAGCCCGTTCAACCCGGCGGGCAGCAGCGCTGCCAGCGGGTGCGTCAGCCAGCCGTTGAGCCGTGCTTCGCAGGCGCGCATTCCGCGCAGCCGCAGACCGGCCGCCAGCCCTCCCAGCGCGGCCAGCGCCAACGCGCCAATCAGCACCCAGCGTGAAAGCGAGCGCCCCAACAGAAACGCATTTTTGGGATCGGCGGGTAGCAGAAAGGTTGCCAGGGCAGCGGCGGCGGATTCCAGCGCCAGCAGGAGCAGAAAAGTGGCTGGCCGCAGTCTACCGCGCAGAGTAAATGGGTTAGACGGTTTCATGCCGGGGAAGGTACCTCCGGCCGCGGGTGGAAATTCCTCAGGCCGTGCGGGTGAAAAAGTTTTCTTCGACCTGCTGCCAGGTTTCACCGCCGGCGCGCAGGTAGGGCGCGAATAAAGGATAGCTGGCAGCCAGTTCATCGGCCATGCGCCCGGCCACGCGGCGCACGGAAAAATGCGCGTTGGGGGCGCTGCGCAAGCGGATAAAGTGCAGCGCGGAGCGCAGGTTGAAACTCAGCAGCACGCGCCGGTTATAACCGTTGGGAACGACATAGCTC
Organism: Anaerolineaceae bacterium; assembly: GCA_036567625.1. GTDB lineage: Bacteria > Chloroflexota > Anaerolineae > Anaerolineales > Anaerolineaceae > CALDSL01. The sequence continues at coordinate 17,538 of DATCUC010000312.1, forward strand.
GCCGCGTCTGGATTTACGGCGGCGATTTGCTCATAAGCGGCTCGGGCGGCATCCATCGCGGCGCAGTACTCGCCTTCCAGCCCGGCGGCGGTGATGTGGCGCGGCAAGGCGTATCCCAGGCGGGCGGTCAGCGCCTGCGGGGTCTGCGCCATCATGCGGTGGCGTTTTACTTCAAAATACGCGCCCTGATCCATAACCACGTCGACCGTGCAGCGCGAGTATTCCAGTTCGCGCAGCGGAATATCAAACTTGCCCAGGCTGGCCAGCAGCGTGGCCGCCAGCCCGGCGCGCTGGTCGGGCAGCGCGCCGCGCACCCACTCCAGCGCAGCAGGGTAATCCAGGCTGCCAAAGCGGTACAGCGCCGCGGCCAGGATGCTGTCTTCGGCGGACCGGTCGCAGTCCACCAGGGTGAACCAGCCTGACGGAGTGCTGGCAGGCAGATCCGCGGCCTGCCGGCCAAGCGCTTGCGCCGCGTTTTGCAGATAGGGCAGCGCATCCGCGTACTTGACCAGTGTTGGCACTTCCTGCTGGGCAGCGCGTTTCATTTCTTCACCGATGCTGCGTACTTCTTCCAGCGGGTGCGAGAGCATTTTGGAAATGGCGTGCTCCAGCGCGCGGGCGTTGATAGTCATGCCGACATTGGCCAGCGAAGCCGCTGGCAGTAAAAAGCGGCAGACATCCACGTACTGCGAGCGCAGGCGGCGCTCATACGCGGCGTCGCTTTCACCCGGCTGGCAAGGGTTCTCGGCGGCGACGGCCTCGCGCACCAGCGGCAGCGCGCGCAGGTAGGTGTCGAACAGCAGGGTCAGCGTCTCCTGGAACGGCTTTTCCAGCGCGGTTCCGGCCAGTTCGGCGGGCAGGTAATATGATTGGCAGTCCCACTTCTGGTAGCGGGTCGATTTTTCGGTATACGAGGCCAGCCGGTTCGATTCCAGCGTTTCCACCGCCAGCCGCGAGATATTTTCCAGGGCAATGTGCAGCACGGCGTGTTCGGCAACCGAGGCGTGACCGTAACCTACCACCCATTTTTCGTGAAACTCGGCTGACTTTTCATCGGTCAGCTCGGCCGCGATTTCGCGGAACGACTGCGGCGAGCGCGAGGTTTTGGCGAAGGTGACCGCGATCGTTTCGGGGGGCAGGGTTTGCGGGTTGAGCAGATAGATCTGGCGGTCAGCCGGCATGGGCAAGCACCTCACGCGATTGTTGAATATCCCGGTGGATCTGGTCGAGCAATTCCTGAATGGAGGGGAAGCGCTGTTCGCGGCGCAGGTACTGGATGAATTCTAACTTCACTTTCTTTTCATACAGGTCCTGGTCTGCATCCAGCAGGTGCGTTTCGACGCGGGCGAACACCGGCTGGTTTTCGAAGGTGGGGCGCACGCCAATATTGGTCACGGAAGCCAGGCGCTCGCCGTCGACGCTGGCCCAGGTGGCATAGACACCCACCGCGGGGATGATGCGCTCCTGCCAGACGGAAACATTGGCGGTGGGGATACCCAGGGTGCGGCCGCGCCCGTCGCCGTGAATGACTTCACCGGTCAGGCTGTAGGGGCGGCCCAGAAGCTGCGCTGCCTCGTCGACTGCGCCGCGCGTGAGCAGCCCGCGAATGCGGCTGGATGAGACCGGCTCGCCGCCGAGTTCGATCGACTCATTGACCTCCAGGGTGTAGCCCATCTGTTCGCCCAACTGGCGCAGCCGATCAACGTTCCCTTCGCGCCCGCGGCCCAGAGCAAAATCGTAGCCGACAAACAGCCGGCGCAGCCCCAGGTGATCGCTGATATTGCGCATAAACTCTTCGGCGGTCAGCGCCGCCATCTGGCGGTCGAAATGCAGGGTCACCACCACATCAACGTCCAATTCTTCCAGCAACTGCGCGCGCTCTTCCGGCGTGGTCAGAAAGAAGGGGCCTTGCGGCCCGCGCAACACCACCGCCGGGTGGGGGAAGAAGGTCACCACCACGGCCTGCGCCCCAGATTGGTGCGCGCCGGCTACCAGCTTGCTGATAATGGCCTGGTGGCCGCGGTGAACGCCATCAAACGACCCGATGGTGGCCCATGTGTGATCGAGGTGCAGGTGTTCCAGCGAGGTGAGGTGCTGCATCAGGAGAAGAATACCTTGCGAGGCTGCCACTCGCTGTTTTCCGGGATAAATTCCAGCAGCGCCACCAGCTCGCCCTGCTCGCTGATGCCGCGCGCCCAGTTGCCGCCCTCGGGAACCTCACCCGTGACGCGATGACCATGCCGCACGGCCTCCACCTGTTCGTGGCTCAACTCAAACGCCGGCCAATCCGACAGGGCATCGGCCGCAGGAATCAGGTACTGGTACCAGGTACCGGTTTCAAAGGCTTCGCGCAGCTTGCGCAGCGGCACGGCGTCGCGCAGGGTAAAGCGACCGCTTTTGGTGCGGCGCAAACCCACCAGGTGCGCGCCGCAGCCCAGGGTTTCGCCCAGGTCGTGCGCCAGCGAGCGCACGTACGTGCCCGACGAGCAGTATACGTCGATGACGGCCTCGGGGGGGGCCCATTCCAGCAGTTCCAGGTTGTAGACATGGATCTTGCGCGGCTGCAAGTCTACTTCTTCACCTTCGCGCGCCATCTCATAGGCTTTGCGCCCCTTGACTTTGACGGCGGAATAGGGCGGGGGTTTCTGCTCGATCTCACCGATAAACTGGCCTAATGCCTCTTCGAACTGTTCCTCGCTGATGTTGACCGGAGAAGAACTGGTCACGCGGCCTTCGGCGTCGTATGTGTCGGTGGTAGCGCCCAGGCGTACTACTGCCTGGTAGCGCTTGTCAGACGCGGAAACGTATTCGCTCAGGCGTACCGCCGGTCCGATCAGGATCACCAGGACACCCGAGGCCCGCGGGTCAAGAGTGCCGGTATGGCCCGCGCGGCGGATGTTGGTGCCCTTGCGAACAATCTGCACCACATCGTGCGACGTGAGGCCGACAGGTTTGTCTACCACTAAGACGCCGGAAATTGCATTTTTTATATCAAAACTACTATCATCCATGGCTTGTAACTCTCCACCGTAATGATTCCCCACGGGTGGGGCGATCAGGCAATGGCAATACCGCCTTGTGTTTCCACGGGTTTGTTGAAAAGCGAGAGGGTTTCGGCCAGCACAAGTTGTTGGACGTCATCCATCGTCCCGGCGATCATGGCGCCTGCCGCGGCTGGATGCCCGCCGCCGCCAAAGCGAAGTGCGATTTTCGAAATATCCACCCCCGGCTGCGCGCGCCAACTCACTTTAACATTCCCCTCTTTTTGTTCCACAAAGATCACCGAAACGATGCTGTCTTCGATCGTCGTGAGGAAATTGATTAAATCGGCGTCATCATTTCCCGAATAGTTTACCTTAATTCGATCTTCAAGGTATAGCGATGTCCACACCAATCCATCTTTCCGCTGCAAGCGGTCTAACCCTTTGGCCCATAATCGCGCGGCGTCAAACGAACGGCGCATCAGCGCCTGGTCGTAGATTTCCGGCAGGTTTGCGCCTTTTTGCATGAGCGCGGCCGCCAGGTGCAGTGCTTTGGGGCTCATATTTGACGTGCGAAAGCCGAGCGTGTCGCTGATGATGCCGGCCAGCAGCGCATTGGCAGCCTCGGGCGGAATGGGAAGGCTCCATTTTTCCAGGTTTTCGGCCAGGATGGCGCAGGTGGCCACGGCTTCGGGTTCGACATAGTTGACCCGCGCAAAGCCCAGGTTGGTAACGTGATGATCGATGTTTAAATCTGGGGGCGCGTCGTCGGCCCAGGGGAAGCCGCTGCGCTGCAGGTCGGAACAGTCCAGCACAACGCGCAGGTCAAACTCGCCCTTAGGTTCGCGCACAACCTGTTTCCAGCCCGCGATGAAACGCAGTGGGGCAGGCACGCCGTCGGCCAGCAGCATTTGCACCTGCTTGCCGGCGGCTTGCAGCGCCAGGCCTAGCCCAACAACCGCGCCGAGCGCATCGCCGTCGGGCCGCACATGCGAGAGCAACTGCACCTGTTGTGCCCCGCGCAGCATTTCCCCCACGCTCGCCGACAGGTCGTCATTCAACATCATCATCTTCTTCGAGTACTTCCGTTTCTACATCGTCCAGTTCTGCATCCTGGCTGCCGTCCGCGGAAGGCTGGCTGCCTTCCTGGTCGCGCAGTTCGGCCAGCAGCCGCTCGATATGATCGGCGCGTTCCGGCGTGGGATCCCAGTGGTAGCGCAGGCGCGGGAACACCCGCAGGTCAACGCGCTCGGCGAGCGCGCGGCGCAGAAATCCGCTGGCGTGTTCCAGCCCTGCCAGTACCTCAGCCGCGCGTTCGTGGCCCTCTACCGCCGAAACGTAGATATCCGCGTAGGCCAGTTCACGATCCACTTTGACGTCGGTGATCGAAATCCCGCTCAGCCGCGGATCGCCCAGTTCGCGGACGACCATCTCCGATAACTCCTGGCGGATGCGGTCAGCAATCCGCTGTAAACGCATTTGTGACGGCACTGTGTCCTCCCTTAGGCAATGGCCGCAACTCGTTCAAGCACGTAGCATTCCAGGTGATCACCCGGCTGATAATCGTTAAAGTTCTTCAGCGCCACGCCGCATTCAAAACCGTTGCGCACTTCGCGCACATCTTCCTTCTCGTGTTTTAGCGAAGATGCTTCACCGTTAAAGATCTCTTGCCCGCCGCGAATGATGCGGTAGCGCCCGTTACGGCGCAGTTCGCCTTCAACAACGCGGCAGCCGGCAATATTGCCCACCTTGCTGATGCGGAAGACTGCCAGCACATTGGCGCGGCCCACCACGGTTTCTTTGAATTCGGGGGCCAGCATGCCTTTCAGCGCTTTTTCAATGTCTTCGGTCAGGCGGTAGATGATTTCGTACAGGCGGATCGAAACGCCTTCGGCTTCGGCCTGGCGGCGCGCGGTGGTATCTGCGCTGACGTTAAAGCCGATGACGATTGCGCGCGAGGCCGCCGCCAGCATCACATCGCTGTCACTGATATTCCCTGTGCCGGTGTGCAAGACGTTGATCTTGATTTCACCTTCTTTGTTCAAATCTTGCAGCGAAGACGTGATCGGTTCCAGCGAGCCCTGCACGTCGGCTTTCAAGATCAGGCGCAGTTCTTTGACTTCACCGGCCTGGAAACGCGTAAACAACTCTTCCAGCGAAGTCCGCGAGCCCGCGCTGGCCTGCGCCGCGGCTTTCTGCTTGCGTTCTTCCACAATGACGCGCGCATCGCGTTCCGACGGAACCACCTGGAACAAGTCACCGGCGGACGGCACGTCGTTCAGGCCCATCACGGCCACCGGGGTAGCCGGGCCGGCTTTGCGCACCTTGCGGCCGCGGAAATCGAACATGGCCTTCAGACGCCCGTAGGATGTTCCCGCCAGGACGACATCGCCCAGTTCGAGCGAGCCGTTTTGCACCAGGAGCGTGGCGATAGCGCCTTTGGCTTTATCCAGCTCGGCTTCGATGACGGTTCCCATCACGCGGCCGTTGGGGTTCGCCAGAATTTCAACGCTGTCTGAAACCAGCAGAACGGCTTCGAGCAGATCTTCGATGCCTTTCTTCTGCTTGGCCGAAACCGGCACCACCAGGGTGTTGCCTTCCCATTCATCCGGCACCAGCCCGGCTTCGGCCAGTTGGTGCTTGACAAAGTCGGGGTTGGCATCCGGGCGGTCCATCTTGTTGAGAGCCACAATGATCGGCACGCGGGCTGCCTTGGCGTGGGCAATGGCCTCACGCGTCTGCGGCATCACGCCGTCGTTGGCGGCCACAACCAGGATAACCACATCCGCGCCCTGGGCGCCGCGCGCGCGCATGGCGGTAAATGCAGCGTGGCCGGGGGTATCGAGGAAGGTGATCAGGCGGCCCTTATGTTCCACCTGGTACGCGCCGATGTGTTGGGTGATGCCGCCCGCTTCACCAGCGGCAACGTTGGTATGGCGGATGGCATCGAGCAGTGAGGTCTTGCCGTGATCGACATGCCCCAGGATGGTGACTACCGGCGGGCGAGCGCCGAGGAGCTTGGGATCTTCATCCGAGATCAGGCGGCGCCATAATGGGACTTCGCCCGATTCTGGCTCTTCGACAACTTCCAGAGCTTCCTGGACAGTCTCATATCCCATTTCCGAAGCTACAATCGCGGCAGTATCGTAGTCGATCTGCTGGTTAATATTTGCCATCACCCCATTCGACATCAATGTTTTGATGACTTGAATGGGGCTGGTTTCGATACGCTGCGCGAGTTCGCGAACGGTGATGCTGTTAGGGAGTTCTATCTTCTTACGCACTGTCTCGCTCATATGCTACCTCCAATCATTGCAACCCTGTCCGGGGTTCTACCCAATGACGCTGGAACGTTCCGTTAGAGGTGCAAACGCTAGCCGGGCTGCGGTCTGCGCTCCTAATGAGCAAGTCAGTTGGGTCGAAAATTAGTTATTCATAATCCCATTCATGGGTGCTGCTGTTTCCAGATAACCTGGATGGTTATGACTCCTGCCCGGTTTCTCCGGTCGTGTCCTCCGGCAGGCTTTGGAGAAATTCCTGCAAGAGGACACGATCGCTATCAGTTAATTCCGTTTTCAGCGCGTGCGCCAGGGCGCCTTTGATGCCGCGTTCCCAGCAAGATCGCTGGTTGTGGAGATATGCGCCGCGGCCGGCCAGTTTCCCGGTGGGGTCGATCTTTAGACCGTCGGGGGTGCGCACCACGCGGATCAAAGACCGCTTGGGCAGTACCTGCCTGCATCCTACACACGAGCGCTGCGGAATGTGCTTAACGCGCTTTTCCGGCTTCTTCACGTGCGGTTCGCTATCTGCGGTTTACTCTTCCCACTCGGCCCATTCACCACCGCCGCGCTTGTGCTTCTTGCGCGAAACGACGATATCGCGGTCGGGATCGTAAACCACTTCCACGTGCTTGCTCTTCTTCTTTTTCTTCTTGCCCTTGCCAGTTCCAGATTCGTCTTCCTCTTCCTCGGTTTCGGCAGCAGGTTGAAGAATCTCAGGCTTGAGGGTAAACAACTGATCCAGAGAAGGTTCCTCCTCTTCTTCGGCGGTTGGGGAAGTGACCGCTTCGGGAGCGGTTTCGGCAACTGCCTCGGGGGCGGGCTGCTCGGCTGCGGCTTCGGGTTCCTGCACCTCGGCCTGGGCTTCGGGCTGGGCCACTTCCACCGGGGCGGCTTCTTCGATTGCCGGCGCGGTTTCCG
>DATCUC010000313.1:0-2981 GCA_036567625.1 Anaerolineaceae bacterium
CGCAAGGCCGCCCTGGCCGCCGGCGCGCTGCTCAGCTTTGATCCGCAGGTGCCGGAAAGCACGCAGCAGGCCCGACAGTGGCTGTCTGAGCATGGCAGCCCAGAAGGCGCCGACCTGGTCTACGAAATCTCCGGCAGCCCGGCGGCGCTCCAGCAGGCGCTGGACCTGGCCGGTTTTGGCGCGCGGGTCGTCATCGGCTCGTGGTACGGCAAAAAGCCAGTGACCCTCGATCTGGGCGGCAGTTTTCACCGCAGCCGGGTCCAGTTGATCGCCAGCCAGGTGAGCACTCTCGCCCCCGAGCTCAGCGGGCGCTGGACTAAGGCGCGCCGCCTGGACGCCGCCTGGGATGCGCTGCGCCAGGTGGGCCCAAAGCGCTGGATCACCCAAACCTTCGATTTTGACGACGCACCCCAGGCGTACGAGCTGCTGGCCGAGCGTTCCGCCGAAGCCATTCAGGTGGTGCTGCGCTACGCGGATGATTTCGCTGGGTAGCCTTTGCTACGCGCTTCCATTCATAATGTCGTTTTCCAGCAGAAACGCTCGCACATGCTCGATCACCACTTGCGTGGCCGCGCCCGGTTCGCGGATTCCGGCCAGGCTGGCGGACGGCAGCGGGGGGCCAAACTGCACTTTCACGTGCACCGGCCACAATCGCGGCGCAAAGCTGCGCACAAAGATTTGCAGCGAAGCCGCCAGCTTTTCGCGGTCCTTTTGCCGGCGGCGCAGCCGGGTGAGCGGGTGCGCCAGCGACTGCGGCGCGATCACGCCGCTGATGATCGCCGGCACGATGCACGCATCTGGGACCAGGCGGCTAAAGAAACCGATGCTGTCTGACCAGCGTTCCAGCGACCGCAGCGCGCCGGGCATGCACGCCGGGTCCGGCTCGATATCCCCGGCCGGAAAGGTCAGCACCGCGCCGCCCGCCCGCAGGTGCGCGGCAATCGAGCGCAGCACCGCGATGCGCCCTTCGCCGTGTTCAGGCACAAATATCAAATGCCGGCAGGTGGCAGGCAGCGCGCGCAAGAACGGCCGGTCAGAGGCCACCACTTTCAGGTCCGCCCGCGGCAGGCTGGCAAACAACGCCACTGTATCGGTCATGCCCGGGTGATTGGCCAGAATCAGCAGCGGGCCGGTGGCCGGCAGATGTTCCACGCCGGTGACCGTGCGCGAATTAATAAACCCGTTCAGAATGCGCTCCGCCCCGGCTTGCAGGCCCATCCGTTCTACCCCGTCATCATAGTCCAATACCTGGCGCGCAAAGCGCCGCCCCGCGAACCAGAACAGGCTGCGCAGCAGCCCGCGCCCGCGGCGCACCTTTTCCAAACCCAGCGAGGCCAACAGGTCGTCAACATTGATAGCGGTTAATTCGCGAACGGCTGTAGAATCCATATACTTGTATTATAGGGAAGGAACACCACACAGGAGATGCGCCATGTATAGGGTAGCGGTACGCCGGGCCTTTGTTGCCCAACATTACTTGATCGGGGGAGATTGGGGCGCGGAAAATCAGCGCCATTCGCACCATTACCTGCTCGAACTGGAGCTGGCCGGTGATGCGCTCGACCAGCACAATTACCTGGTGGATATTGTGGAAATCGAACGCCAGGTAGAAGCTGCCTGCGCTCACTACCGCGACCAGACCCTCAATGATCTGGCTGAATTTGCCGGGCAGAATCCCTCGGTAGAGTTGTTCTCCCGGCGGTTGGCCGACCGGTTTTCCGCGGCCATCGCGGCGGCGAATATCCGCGCCGTCACCGTGCGCCTGTGGGAAAATGAGATCGCCTGGGCCGCCTATACCCTGGAGCGCTAGATGCGCCTGGCATTAATCATCTACGGCAGCCTGGAAGGCCATTCCGGCGGCTATCTGTATGACCGGCGGCTGGTGGAACACCTGCGCTCTGCCGGTGACACCGTGGAAGTGATCAGCCTGCCGTGGCGGGCGTACCCATGGCTGCTAACGCAAAATTTCAGCCGGCCGCTGGCGCAGCGCCTGCAAGCGTTGGACGTGGACTTGCTGCTGCAAGACGAGCTCAACCATCCTTCGCTCATCCTTCCCAACCGGCGCTGGAACGCAGCGGGCAAGCCGCGCATTATTTCCATTGTGCATCACCTGCGCAGTTCCGAGCTGCACCCCCGGCTTGTTTTGCGGCTCTACCGCGCCGTCGAACGCCGCTACCTGGAAACCCTGGGCGGCTTTATATTTAACAGCCATACCACCCAGGCCGCGGTTCAGGATTTGCTCGGCCGCCCGGTGACCGGGGTGGTGGCCTACCCTGGCGGTGATCAGATTGGGGCCGGCATGTCGCTGGAAGCGATTGAGCAGCGTCTCCAGCACGATCCGACCAGCCCGCTGCGCCTGCTGTTCGTCGGCAGCATCATCCCCCGCAAAGGCCTGCATACTTTGCTCAAAGCGCTGCGCAAAATCAAGTCTGCCAGGTGGACCCTCGATATCGTTGGCGGCGTGGGCGATAAAACCTATGCCAGCCAGATGCTGCTTCTGGCTGCGCCGCTTGGCGAAAAAGTGCGCTTTCGCGGGCGCGTGGTCGACGGCGACCTGCGCGCAATTTTTGAAACCCATGATGTGCTGGTGATGCCCTCCAGCTATGAGGGCTTCGGCATTGTCTATCTGGAAGGCATGGCCTGCGGGCTGCCGCCCATCGCCACCCGGGCCGGGGCCGCCGGGGAGATCATCACCGATGGCGCCAACGGCTTCTTACTGCCGCCAGAGGATGCAAACGCGCTGGCTGATTGCATTTACCGTCTGACTGCAGACCGTACCTGGCTGGCAGACTTGAGCCGCCGCGCGCGCCGCCGGTTTGACGAATTTCCCACCTGGGAGCAGAGCGCTACCGCCGCTCGCGCCTACCTGTTGAGTTTCTTGTAGAGGAGATTGGATGGAACCTTTTTCCTTTCCCCGTTATCTGGCCGCCAAGCGCAGCGTGGATGACCGCGCCCTCAACGCGCGTGTGTGGGCTGAACTG
>DATCUC010000314.1:0-1502 GCA_036567625.1 Anaerolineaceae bacterium
GAACTGGTGGTTGCCAGCACGTCCAACTGGGGCGCTTATGGCCTAACCGCAGCGCTCTCCGCGCTGGCCATGCGCTGCCTGCTGCCCAACCCCGCAGCAGAAGAAGACCTGCTGCGCAGCCTGCATGACCAGGGCTGTTACGACGGCACCTGCGGTGAGCCCACCTGCGGCGTGGACGGTTTTACCCTTTCAGAAAACTCCGCGCTGCTTGGTCAGTTGCATAACTGGCTATGCGAAGTTGGCGAGTGAAATCAGCGTAATTCCCTCGGCTTGCAGCGCGGCGCGCACCTGGCGTGCATTGTCTGCCGCGCGCGGGTTGTCGCCGTGCAGGCACAGCGTGTCGATCTGCAAGGCCGCGCCGTCACCAAGGCGGATGCCTTCGCGCGCCAGTTCCACCGCGTGGCGGGTCACCGCTTCAACATCCTCCAGTACCGCGCCGGGCAGACGGCGCGAACGCAGTGAACCGTCCGGGTTGTAGGCGCGGTCCGGAAATGCCTCGGCCGCCACGCGCAAGCCCAGTTCCTGCCCGGCCTGAATCGACATCGACCCGGCCAACCCCACCAGCACCAGCCGCTGGTTGAATGCGGCCACCGCCCGCGCCACCGCCCGCGCGATTTCAATATCCTTCGCCGCCGTGTTGTACAGCGCGCCGTGCGGCTTGACGTGCGCCAGTTCCAGCCCGGCAGCGCGCGCCATGCCGGCCAGCGCTCCAATCTGGTACAGTACGACTGCTTCTACCTCGGCGGGTGTCAGGTTCATCTCCCGGCGGCCAAATCCTTGCAGGTCCGGGTAACCTGGGTGCGCGCCCACCGCCGCACCGTACTGCTTCGCCAGGCGCAGCGTAGCCTGCATCACCAGCGGATCACCGGCATGGTAGCCGCAGGCGATATTCGTCGAGGTGATAAATGGCATCACCTGCTCATCCTGGCCCAGGGCGTATGCCCCAAAGCTTTCGCCCATATCACAATTCAGATCCATGCGCATCAACGCTGCTCCTTTTTCACGGGATTAGCCGCTGGCATATAAGTATTCTTCCTCCAGCGGAGTGACGATCCTTTCCAGCCGCGCCATTTGATCGCGGTAGGCTTGCTGCGCTTCTTCAACGCTGACCGGTCGAAACCGCGCCTGGCTGATCTCCGGAAGGCACTGCGCCAGCAGCGGCAGGTCGGCGCGAACGACCACGGCAATTTTGGCGTACCCGCCCGTGGTTTGCCGGTCGCTCAGCATCACAATCGGCTGGCCGCTGCTGGGAATCTGCACCGCCCCCAACGCCATGCCGTCCGACAGAATATCCGCCGCGCCGCGATGCTGGATGCGCTCGCCTTGCAGCCGGTAGCCCATGCGGTCCGCCGTGCGGGTGAGCGTGTAAGCTGAGCCGGTGAAGGCGCGCAGCCCGGCCTCCGCAAATGCATCCGCCTGCGGGCCGAGGATCACCCGCACTGTGGGGTGCAGCACGTACGCCGGGCGATCCTCCAGCGGTAAAAAGCGCCCGGCCAGCCGCG
>DATCUC010000315.1:0-2469 GCA_036567625.1 Anaerolineaceae bacterium
CTGCTGGCGGAAAAACTGCTGGCCGCGCGCCAGCCCAAGCAGTACCGGGTGGGAATTGTGCCGCATTACGTGGATAAGGACGATCCGCGCGTGGAAATGCTGCGCGCGCGGCTGCAAAATGACCTTCTGGTAATCGACGTACAGCGCGGCCCGGCAGCGGTGTTCGCGGATATTGACCGCTGCGAGTATATCCTGTCGTCGTCACTGCACGGGCTGATCAGCGCCGACGCGTTTGGCATTCCCAACGCGTGGCTGGTGCTTTCGGGGAAACTGCGCGGTAATGATTTTAAATTCCACGACTATTATTCCGCGTTTGGCGGGCAGGCGCGGCCGTGCCGCCCGACGGGTGAAGAAAGCCTGGCGGATTTGATCGCCATGACCCACCCGGTCAGCGGCGAGATCGGGGCGGTGAAGCAGAACCTTGACCGCGCGTTTCAGCAGTTGAAGCAAGCACTGCTTTCCAGGCGGGCATGAACGCAGAGAAACCGGTAAAACCTCTCTTTTCGGTGATCATCCCCACCTTCAACCGCGCGGGGCTGCTGGCCGGGGCGTTGGAAAGCCTGCTGCAGCAAACCCTGGAAGCGCACGCGTTTGAGATCATCGTCGTCGACAACCGTTCGACAGACGGCACGCGCGCGTTGGTGGAAAACATGGCCGCGGCCTGCGCGCCGCACACCATCCGCTATCGATACGAAGCTCAACCCGGCGGGGGCGTATCGCGCCGCGCTGGTGCGGCAATCGCCCGGGCAGATTGGGTGGCCTATATGGATGACGATGGCCAGGCTTCGGCCGGCTGGCTGCAGAATGCGGCGCAGATTCTGGAGGCCAAACCAGATCTGGACGGCATGGGCGGGCCGATTCACCCGTTTTATCTGGCTGAACGGCCACAGTGGTTCAAAGACGAATACGAAATCCGCGCCTACGGCGAGCAGCCCCGGCTGCTGGAACGCGACGAGGCGTTTTCGGGAGCAAACATGCTCTTTTCACGCACGCTGCTGGAAAAGGTCAGTACGGCGATGAACGGGCTGGGCATGGTGGGCGAGATGATGCAGTTCGGCGAGGACACGATTATTTTTGAGCAAGCCTGGACGCTGCCAGGCCGGCCGCAGTTTTACTATCACCCGGAGCTGGTGATGTACCACGCCGTACCTGCGCGCAATATGGACGTGGGATACATTTTGCGCCGCCAGTTTACCATTGGCGCGGGCAATTTCCGGCGGGTTGGCCCGCGCGGCTGTGTGCCGCGGGTGGGGTATATTTTGCATCACAGCGGCTCGCTGCTGAAACTGGCGACGCGCATGCTGCTGGCCCGGCCCAGGGCCGCCGTGCGGGAAAACTGGCTGGTGGAATGGGGCGCGCCGGTGGCAAAAAAGCTGGGCCTGCTCAGCGCCGCGCTGGGGCTGCGCATCCAGTTCCGCCAGCGCCAGCAGCCGCCAGCGGAGGCCCGGCATGGTTGAGGTGACCGCCGTTATCCCCACCTATAACCGGCGCGATTGGGTGCAGCTTGCAATCGATTCGGTGCTGGCGCAGCGCGGGGTCAGCGTGGAGTGCATCGTCGTCGACGACGGCTCGAGCGACGGAACCGGCGAAGTGCTGCAGGCGCGTTACGGCGAGCGCATCCGCTATGTTTACCAGGAAAATGCGGGGGAATCGGCGGCGCGCAATCACGGCGCGCGGCTGGCATCGGCTCCGTTCTTTGCTTTTCTCGACTCGGATGACCTGTGGCTGCCGGGTAAGCTGGCGGCGCAGTTGGACTTTTTGCGCCGCAACCCGGACTGCGGCGCGGTGTACTGCCGCGCCTACGCCATTGACGAGCGCGGCCGGTCAATCCCGCGCCTGCCGTATGGGGCCAACATCCCCGGCGGGCGCATGGATCTGGCCCAAATTTTGCGCGGAGGCATCACCGCCAGCGGGTCGACGATTATGGTGCAGACTGCGGCATTCGCCGCGCTGGGCGGTTACAGCACCAGCATCCGGCACGGCGAAGACGTGGATTTTGCGGTGCGGCTGCTGCTCAACGGCCAGCAGGTGGGCGTAATCCCACGCCCGCTGGCAGCGGTGCGCTCGCACACCCATTCGCAGTCGCTGACCATGCAGCGCGAAAAATTCGAAGCGTCGTACCGCGACCATTTGCAAATGCAAGCGGGTATCCTGACGCAAAGCCGCGACCCGGCCGTGACCCGGGCGGTGGAAGCCGCGCGGCAAAACGAAATCCTGCGCATGCTGGTTTTTTACGTCTACTCGGGTGAAAAAGAGCAGGCGGCAAAACTGCGCCGCGCGCCGGAACTGCCCAACCCGCTGCCCGCCGCGGCATTTGACCGCCAGGTGCATTACTTCACCCCCCTGCTCTACCGCGACAGCGGCGATCCGCGCCGGGTGCTGGGCTTTCTCCAAACGGTGTATGCCTACCGCGATGCGATTGCGCCGGTCCGCGTGCGCGGCGCGCAGGATGCGCTGGAAGCGCTGCGC
>DATCUC010000316.1:0-28266 GCA_036567625.1 Anaerolineaceae bacterium
GCTGGTCGAATTGACCGACGGCGCGGTTGCGCTGCGCCTCGACGGTATCGGTTTGCTGCTGGCAGCCGCGGTGCTGGTTTTGGCCGCACTGGTAACGCTGTATTCCGGCAGGTACATGGCTGGCGAAGAAGGCGAAGAGAAGTTTTACGCGCTGCTGGTGATGATGAGCGGCACGATGATCGGACTGGGCTGCGCCACCGACCTGTTCAACCTGTGGGTTTGGTTCGAGGCAATGGCGGTTTCGTCGTACATGCTGGTGGCTTTCTACCGCCAGCAGGGTGCTTCGCTCGAAGCCGGGGTCAAATACCTGGTGCAGAGCGCGGCGGGTTCCGCGTTGGTGCTGCTGGGCATCGCGCTGGTCTTCAGCCAGACGGGCACTACCAGCCTGGCCGGAATTCGCGCCAGCGCCGGCGGCGGTTCTGCGCTGATGCTGGCCGCTGCGGGCGGCCTGTTCCTGATTGGTTTCGGCGTCAAAGTCGCCCTGGTTCCCATGCATACCTGGCTGCCCGATGCGCATTCGCAGGCGCCTTCCGGCATCAGCGCCATGCTTTCCGGCGTGGTCATCGAGGCCGGGCTGGTGGCGCTGCTGCGCGCAGTTGGCGCGCTGGCCGGGGTCAGCACGCAGTGGGGTCTGCTGTTGATGGTCTTTGGCGCGGCCAATATCCTGCTTGGCAACCTGATGGCGCTGCGTCAGAAACAGGTCAAGCGCATGTTGGCCTACTCCAGCCTGAGCCATGTGGGTTACATGCTCATCGGCCTGGGCGTGACGGTAGGCTTCCAGCAGCCGTTAGGCGCGGCAGGCGGGTTCTTCCACCTGCTGGTGCACGTGCTGATGAAGGGCCTGGCCTTCCTGGCCGCCGGTACGCTGCTCTACACCCTGCACCTGGCGCAGGGCAGCCACCATCCCCTGGTAGTGGAAGATCTCAACGGCGCATCCCGGCGCTATCCGTTCATTGCGCTGGTACTCAGCCTGGCGCTGTTCAGCCTGGGCGGGCTGCCGCCGCTGGCCGGGTTCATGTCGAAATGGCAGATTTTTGTGGCTGGCGTGCAAACCGGCAGCCCCGCGGTCATCGCCCTGGTGGTTTTTGCCGCGCTCAACAGCGTGCTCTCCCTTGGCTATTACGCGCCGTTGGTCAACCGCATGTACCGCTACGAGCCGTCCAGCATCGTGCAGAACGGAAAAACCGTGCCACTGAGCATGGCTATTCCGCTGGGAATCCTGGCCGTGGCGCTGGTGGTGATCGGTTTTTATCCCGCGCTGCTGCGCTGGATGATAGACCCGGCGGCGGCCAGCCTGCTGGTAGCCTTTGGCGGTTAGCAGAAAGCGACCTGGAATGAACATTCTTTTATCCCCTCCGATTGCATTTCTGGTGTACATCCCCCTGGTGCTGGTGCTGGTCTGGCTGGGCAAACGCCTGGCTGGTCCCGAAAATGCCAACCCGATGAAGAGCAGCGCGTACGGCAGCGGCGAAGAAGCCCCCGAAGGCACAGCCGCGCCGGGCTATAAACCGTTCTTCCTGATCGCATTTTTCTTCGCCATTTTGCATCTGGGCATGCTCGTCCTGGGCAGCGGCACCATCACCTGGGGCCCGGCGGTATATATTGTTGGCCTGGCAATTGCCCTCGTGGCGCTGATCTTAGGCTAAGGCGATAGGAGCGCTGAATGGCAGAAACTCTTGAAACCAAAGTAATGGACGGCCTGAAAACCTGGGCGCGGACCAATTCCCCCTGGGCGATCCACTACAACAGCGGCTCGTGCAATGGCTGTGATATTGAAATTCTGGCCACGCTGACCCCGCGCTACGACGTTGAGCGCCTGGGGATCAAGCTCCAGGGCAGCCCGCGCCACGCCGACGTGCTCATTTGCACCGGCCCGGTGACGCGCCAGTCGCGCGAACGGCTGCAGCGCATTTATGAGCAAATGCCCGAGCCTAAGTTCGTCGTGGCGGTTGGCTCTTGCGCCATTTCCGGCGGGGCTTTCCGCGGCCTGTATAACATCATGGGCGGCATCGATGAAGTCATCCCGGTCAATGTGTTTGTGCCGGGCTGCCCGCCGCGCCCCGAGGCCATTATCTACGGCGTGGTGCAGTTGCTGAATAGTCTAAAGTAGGAGATGCGATGAATCCCGAGAACCCCTTTGATCAAGTAACTGCGGTCCTCGCTCCCTGGGCGCGCTGGTCAAAATTGGAGCAGCCCAATGTGCTCGAAGTCTCCATCTCCCGGCATCACCTGCTCGACTGCGTCAAGGCGCTGCGCGAAGCCGGTTGGGGCTACCTCAGCGCCATCACCGGCATGCACATCCCCGGCGTTGAAGTCACCACCACCGTCGAAAAGCAGTGGGATCGCCTCAACCAGGAAGGTGAGCTCAGCTACCGCCCGCCGCTCACCCCCGATTCCTTCCTGGTGCTCTATCACTTCTGCGAGGGCAACCTGGTGTTGAACCTGCGCGTTCACCCGCCCAGCCTGGAAGACTCAAACGTGCCTACACTCAGCGGCATTTACCCGGTGGCGGGCATTTACGAGCGCGAGCTGCAGGAGATGTTTGGCATTGTGGTCGATGATATCCCCGACCCGGCGCGCTTTCTCCTGCCCGAAGACTGGCCAGAAGGGGTCTACCCGCTGCGCAAAGACTTCACCGGTTTGCCGGACGAGAAATAAAGGAGAGCTGCGACATGGAAACTACCAAATCCAAAGACAAGTTCGTCGTGCCGATTGGGCCGCAGCATCCCGCCCTCAAAGAACCCGGTCATTTTGAATTTACCGTCGACGGTGAAATCGTCACCGGCGCTACCGTGCGCCTGGGATACGTCCACCGCGGCATCGAAAAAGGCTGCGAAGATCGCAACTGGACCCAGGGCATGTACCTGGTCGAGCGCATCTGCGGCATCTGCTCGCACGTGCATGCCACGGCGTACGCCCTCGGCGCGGAGCAGTTGGCCAAAGTGGTTGTCCCGCCGCGCGCCCAGGCCATCCGCGTGCTGGTCTCCGAACTGGAACGTATTCACAGCCATATGCTGTGGCTGGGCGTGCAGGCGCATGAAGGCGGCTTCGATACCCTCTTCATGTACACCTGGCGCGACCGCGAAACCGTGATGGATCTGCTCGAAATGCTGACTGGCAACCGCGTCAACTATTCGGCCAATGTGCTGGGTGGGGTCAAATGCGACGTCACGGATGAGATTGCCAGCGCCATCTTGAAGGGCGTCGATTACCTGGAAGAGCGCGCGCGCTATTATCTCAATATCGTCACGACCGATGAAACCTTTTTGGGGCGCACGCGCAACGTGGGCACCATGACCCCCGAGCAGGCCGTGCGCATCGGCGCAATTGGCCCCACCGCGCGCGCTTCCGGCCTCAACCGCGATGTGCGCGTCAACGCGCCCTACGCAGGCTACGTCGACTTTCCGGTGCAGATTGTCACCGCGCAGGGCGGTGACCTGCTGGCGCGCACCATCGTGCGCGTCAACGAGTTGTTTGAGAGCATCCGCCTTATCCGCCTGATCATCGAAAAATTACCCCCTGGTGAGCTGACCGCGCGCATGCCGCGCCGCGTGCCCGAGGGCGCGGTGGTCAGCCGGGTAGAAGCGCCCCGCGGCGAGCTGTTCTATTACCTGCGCAGCGGCGGCGGCGATAAGCCCGAACGGGTGAAGGTGCGCACGCCCAGCATCTGCAACTGGGCCACGGTGATGGCGGTGGCTATCGGTCACAACCTGGCCGATATGCCCATGCTGCTGGCCGGCATCGATCCGTGCTTCTCGTGCAGCGACCGCAGCGTGTCCGTCGTCCGCGCGGGCAAAGAAGAATACCTCACCTGGGAAGCCCTGCGCCAATACGGGATTGGATACTATAAATGAGCACTTTGACCTCTCTGCTAGCGTTGACGATCTTTCCTGGCGGCCTGTTTCTGCTGGCCAATGGGCTGCTGTATGAATGGGTAGACCGCAAGCTGGTGGCCCAATTGCAAAATCGCGTCGGCCCGCGCTGGTTCCAACCTCTGGCTGACGTGTTCAAACTCTTCGCCAAAGAAGAAGTCGTGCCCGAAGGCGTGCACCGCGGGCTGTTCTGGGGTTTGCCGGTGGCCGCGCTGGCTGCCGCGTTGACTGCCGCCCTCTACGTGCCGCTCGCCGGGCTGCAGCCGGCCGCCAGCTTCCGCGGTGACCTGATCGTCGCTGTCTACATGCTCAGCCTGCTCACCATCTGCCTGGGCGTGGCCGGAGCCAATACCTTTAGCCGGTTCGCCATCATCGGCGCGACCCGTACCCTGACGCAGCTTTTTTCGTACGAGGCGCCGTTTATGCTTTCGCTGCTTGGCCCGGCCATCCTGGCCGGCACCTGGCAAATCAGCGCCATCAATCAATTCGCCGCCAGCCATACCTGGATGCTGCTGATCCAGCCTGTGGGCTTTGTGGTGGCGCTGGTGGGGTTGATGGGCAAGCTGGAACTACCCCCATTTGACGCCCCCGAGGCCGAAACCGAAATCGTCTCCGGCGCGCTGACCGAATATTCGGGGCGCGGGCTGGCGCTTTTCCGCCTGGGCAAGAATATCGAACTTGTGATCGGCCTGACCCTGGTCAGCGCCTTCTACCTCGGCGGTTTGACCAACCCCCTTAGCTTTTTGCTCAAAACCCTGGCGCTCTTGTTTATCCTGGCGCTGCTCCAGTCGCTCTTTGCCCGGCTGCGCATTGACCAGACGGTGGGCCTGTGGTGGCGTGTTGGCGCGCTGCTGGCGCTGGCGCAAATCTTGCTGGTGATCGTGCTGAAAGGTGTGGGTGTGCTATGAAAGTCGGTGTGATGATTGGCGACCTGCTGCGCTCGCTGTTTCGCAAGCCGGTGACGCAGCAGTACCCGGTGGTGAAGATCCCCGCGCCGGAGCGCATGCGCGGCAAGCTGTTTTACAACCCGGAAAAATGCACCGGCTGCATGCTGTGCGTCAAAGACTGCCCTTCGGAAGCCATCGAGTTGATCGTGCTCGACCGGGTGAATAAGCGCTTTGTGATGCGCTATCACGTTGACCGCTGCACCTACTGCGGGCAGTGCGTCGAAAACTGTCGCTTCTCCTGCCTGGGCATGTCTTCCACCGAGTGGGAGCTGGCGTCTACCAAGAAAGAACCCTTTGAGGTCTATTATGGCCGCGACGAAGACATCCAGGCCCTCATGGATCGCCTGGATCTCGAATCAGGTTCACCCCATAACAAAAAAGACTGATCCCGCGCCGCGCGTTGCGCTGGTCGGGATTGGCAATGAACTGAACGGTGATGATGCGGCGGGCGTGGCGGCGGCAAGGCGGCTGCGCCCGCTGTTTGCTGGTTCGTCCAACGTGCTGGTGCTGGAAGGCGGGCAGGTGGTCGAAAATGTCACCGGCAGCCTGCGGCGCTTTCAGCCGGATTGGGTCATCCTGATCGACGCCGCCTGGTTTGACGGCCGCCCGGGCGAAATCCGCGGCCTGGATTGGCGCGAAGCCGATGGCTTCAGCGCGTCAACCCACACGCTGCCGCTCAGCGTCACCGCCGCCTACCTGGAAAGCGAACTGAACTGCCGCGTACTGCTCGTGGGCGTGCAGGCCGAAAGCGTGGTCTTCGGCGAGAAAATGTCCCGCCGCAGCGCCCGCGCAGTTACCGCGCTGGTAAAAGGCTTGCAGGAACTATTCTCTCCGGCTTAACCATCTCTAGCCTAAGCTGGGTTGAGCAGGCGTTTCTATCCAAGAAATATGACCTATCCGCCTGCAAAGCCCAACATTCAGGCTATTCCACCTTCTCGTTCGCCAGCATCTCAATAATCCCCAGCACCGCCGAATTATCCAGATCGCCCATGCCGGCCTCCAGCATGGCGTTGAACAACTGCGCGTGCACCGCGGCGGATGGCAGCGGCACGCCGTACTGCCGCGCCGTTTCCAGCACGATATTCATATCCTTGGCTTGCAGGTTGGCCTTAAACCCGGGCGTGCGGTTGCCGGCAAAGATGCGCGGCGGCTTGACGTCCAGCGTCCAGCACTGCGCCGCCCCGCCTTTGATCGCCTCAACCACTTTGCGCGGGTCCGCGCCGGATTTTTGCGCGAAGACCAGCAGTTCGCCCATCGCCACCATTTGCGCCGCCACCATAATCTGATTGGCAGCCTTGGCAATTTGCCCCGCGCCGGCCTCGCCAATGCGCGTGATTGATTTACCCATCGCCTGCAGCACCGGCATCACTTTTTCCAGCGCGTCTTCCGGGCCGCCGACCATGATCGTCAGCGTGCCGTTGCGCGCGCCAATATCCCCACCGCTGACCGGGGCATCCAGCGCGGCTACGCCTTTTTCGGCCAGCCGCTCGGCCAGCATGCGCGCAGTGGCCGGCTTTATTGTCGAATTATCGACGTAGATCAATCCTTCGCGCGCGCCTTCAATGATCCCGCGCGCGCCCAGAACCACCTGCTCCACGTCGGGAGAATCGGGCACATTGGTGAAAACCACGTCCACCTGGCGCGCCACATCCGCGGGGCTGTCCGCCAGCCGCGCGCCTTCAGCGGCCAGTTCGTCCATTGCGCCCCGGCTGCGGTTGTATACTACCAGCGGGAAACCGGCTTTGAGAATATTGCGCGCCATCGACTTTCCCATTAAACCAAGACCGATGTAACCAACGCTGAGCATAGACCTTCTCCTGACAGGTGAGTTTTTGGGGATAACAGAAACGGGGCGTATCGATCATCCGCCCCGTTATTGTATCGCGATTCTCGCCTAACTACCCAGGCTTTCCAACTGCGCCTTCAGCTTGGCCACCGTTTCCTGGAAGGTCGCCAGTTTCTGGCGCTCTTTTTCGACCACGGCCGCGGGGGCTTTTTGCGCGAAGGGCGAGGACAGCAGCCCTTCCAGCCGGCTGACCTGGCCTGCAATGTCATTGAGTTCGGCCTGCAGGCGCTCGCGCTCGGCGCTGGTATCCACCAGACCAGCCAGCGGCAAGTACAGTTCCACGCCCGAGACCACCAGCGAGACTGCCCCCTGCGGAATCTCCGCCAGCCGCTCGCTCAGCGTTAACTGCTGCGGGTCGAGGAATGCCAGGCTGGCGATGGTACGCCGCTGCGCTTCCAGCACCGGCAGCCGGTCACCGGCGGCGATCAGCGCGGCAATGCGCTTGCCCGGGGTCACTTTGCGCTCGGCGCGCAGGTTGCGGATGGCGCGCACGATATCCTGCACCAGGCCAAAATCGGCAATTTTTTGTTCTTCCCAACCCTCTTCGGGTTGGCCTTCCGGCCAGGACGCGATAATCAGCGCTTCCGACCAGTCCGTTCCGCTGATCGGGCGCAGCCCGCGCGTCAGCGCCGCGTCTCGCAGGTGCCCCCACAACTCTTCGGTGATGAATGGGGTAAAGGGGTGCAGCAGGCGCAGGCAGCCGTCCAGCACGCGTACCAGCGTTTCAGCAGTCAGGCGCGCTCGCGCCCCGCCCTCGGCGATTTGCTGCTTGGCGATCTCCACATACCAGTCGGCGAATTCCGACCAGAAGAACTCGTAGATCTGCCGCCCGGCTTCGCCGTACTGGTGCACCGCGAACAGGCGCTCCACATCGCGCAGCAAAGCTTGCAGCCGCCCCCAGACCCACGAGTCCGCCAGCGTCCACTGCGCTGTATCCCCTGAATCCGGCTCAGAAAACTGGATCGAATCCAGCGTGCCAAGAATGAAGCGCCCGGCATTCCACACCTTATTGGCGAAGTTTCGGTTGGCTTCCACCTTTTTGACGCTCAGGTTCATGTCGTTGCCGGGGGCCGAGCCAACCAGCACGCTAAAGCGCAGCGCATCCGTACCCAGTTCATCCATGACCTGCAGCGGGTCGATCACGTTGCCCTTGGTCTTGCTCATCTTCTGTCCGTTTTCGTCGCGGATCAGGCCGTGCAGGTACACGGTATGGAACGGCGCTTCGCCGGTGAATTCCAGCCCCATCATGATCATCCGTGCCACCCAGAAGAACAGGATGTCGTACCCGGTTTCCATGATCGAGGTCGGGTAGAAGTACTGCAAATCTGGCGTTTGCTCCGGCCAGCCCAGGGTTGAGAACGGCCACAGACCAGAAGAGAACCACGTATCCAACACGTCCTCATCCTGTTTCAGGTCGTAGCTGCCGCAGCGCGGGCAGGCCGACGGGTCCTCGCGCGCCACCACCTGCTGGTGACAGTTCCCGCAGTACCACACCGGGATGCGGTGGCCCCACCACAACTGGCGGCTGATGCACCAGTCTTCAATGTTCTCCAGCCAGTTGTAATACACCTTGGTGAAGCGCTCGGGCACAATCTTGATCTGCCCGTTGCGCACTGCCTGCAGGGCGGCCTCGGCCAGCGGCTGGATGCGCACGAACCACTGCGTCGAAATGCGCGGCTCGATGATCTCGCCGCCGCGCTGACTGCGCGGCACGTTGAGCTGGTAAGGCTCTTCTTTGATCGTCAACCCGGCGGCCTTCATATCTGCCCACAGCCGCCGCCGCGCTTCTTCGCGGGTCAGGCCCTGGTACGGCCCGCCATTCTCGTTGACGATGGCGCTGTCGTCCAGCATGTTAATAAATTCCAGGTTGTGCCGCTGCCCGATATTGTAATCGTTGGGGTCGTGCGCCGGGGTGATCTTCAGCGCGCCGGTGCCAAATTCCCGGTCGACGTAATCGTCGGCAATCACCGGCACTTTGCGCCCCAGGATCGGCACGATCACCGTTCGCCCCACAAATTTGCGGTAGCGCTCGTCTTCCGGGTGAACGGCCACCGCGCTGTCGCCCAAAATCGTCTCGGGCCGGGTGGTGGCCACCGGGATATATTCATCCGAGCCTTCGAGCATGTATTTGAAGTGATACAGAAAGCCCGGTTCCTGCGAGTATTCCACTTCCAGATCGGAAACCGCAGTTTTGAGGCCCGGCGACCAGTTGATCATGCGCGGGCCGCGGTAGATCAGGCCCTTCTCATACAGGCGCACAAAAGCCTCGCGCACTGCGCGCGAAAGTCCCGGGTCGAGGGTGAAGCGCTCGCGCTCCCAGTCGCAAGAGGCCCCCAGCCGGCGGATCTGCTGCTGGATGATGCCGCCGTATTTGCGTTTCCACTCCCAGGTTCGCCGTTCAAACTCTTCGCGGCCCAGCGCCTCGCGGCTGGTGCCTTCGTTGACCAGCATCTTTTCCACCTGGAGCTGCGTGGCAATCCCCGCATGGTCTGAGCCGGGAACCCACAACGCGGAATAGCCCTTCATGCGGTGATAGCGGATCATCAGGTCTTCCATGGAAACAAACATGGCGTGGCCCAGGTGCAGTTCGCCGGTCACATTCGGCGGCGGGATCGAAATGACAAACGGCTCCACGGACGGGTCAAAATCCGGGTGCTTTGGGTCGCTGCGCGGCTTAAAGTACCCGCGCTCCTCCCACCACTGGTACAGGCGCTTCTCCGTGGCGTGGAAATCATACGTTTTTGGAAGATCAGTCATTCGGGCTCCTTAATGTTGGAAGATTAATCAAAAATTTCTCGAATTACACAAATTACACGAATACTGCAAGACAATAAAAGATGTTTATGCTCGAGTTAGAGCACTTTGCGTATGCTTTTTACGTGCCGACTACCGAAGTTAATCAAAAGACCAAGGCGGAGACCGGTTGCTTTCAAATAAGACAATAATTGCTGTTCGAACAGTTCATTCAGATCCTTTACGGCCTTCAATTCCAGGATGATTTTTTGATCGATTACCAGATCAAGCCGGTACATCCCGATCTCTAAGCATTATTCGTGTCATCTGTGCCATTCGTATCATTCGTGTTAAGGAACTGAATTTAAAATAAACGCCCTTTCATCCATTGAGGACGAAAGGGTTTCTTCCGCGGTACCACCTCGATTCGCCGCAAAACGGCGCGCTCCGCCCGGACTGTCATCCGGTCGACGCTGTAACGGGCGCACCCGTGCCGGTCTACTTCCCGCGAGCGGGGTTCTTCGACATCCCTCCAGACGACTTCGACCAGGCTCTCCCGTGGAGACTTCCAGCCCAGGGTCTCCTTCTCTGTCGGGTCAGCGGCGGCCTACTCCTCCTGGAACAGGCATATGTTAATAACAATATTATACTCCAAATCGCCGGCTGTGATACAGCCAGTTTCCCCATTTTCTCCCAATTTACTGCGTATAGTCGAACTCCAGCCCGGGCCGGCTCGATTGCGCGATCAGCAGCGAGCGGCTGCCCAACGCCACCAGGTACAGCTCCGGTGCTTCCACGCTTCCGCTCAGCACGATCACCCGTTCGGCGTCGGCCCATTCCAAGGCAAACGGCTTGACGCCCACCGGCCAGCCGGAGAATACGCCCTGCACCGTGCCGACCTGAATTTCGTTGCGGTCGCCAGCCAGAATGCTCAACCGCAGCGAATCCGGCGCCCAGTTGACCAGCCGTTGGTTGCCGGAATGGATAATCCAATCTCCGCCCAGGTCAATATTGGCAATATGCAGGTCAGAGATCAGGTCGGTTTCACTGCGCTGGGTCTGGTACAGGATCGTTTTTGCGTCCGGCGAAAGCAGCGGGCGATACATAAACGCCGGCCCGGCATTAACGGAGAGCAGCGACCGCGCCGAACTTCCGTTAATCGGAATCTCCCACACCACTGTCGGGTCATCCGGGCGGGTGAGGGGGTCTTGCGCCGGGATTGCCACGCGCACGGCGCTGCCGTCTTTCTTCCAAACCGGGTCAGGGTAGTATGTCCACTCGCTGTAGGTAAATATTTCCGGGTAGGTGAACAGGTCGCGCGCCCCCGAGCCATCCGCGTTGGCCACGCGGAAGCGGTTGCCCTGGGTGATCAATATCTGCTGCGCGTCGGGCGAGAACAGGAATTTTCCGCCTGCCCCCGCCGGCAGCAGTTCGCCGCGGTCGAGCGGGTTATCCGCGTCCACAAAGCGCAGGTCGTTGCTGGCGGGCTCGCCCGGGCCGGTGTAGGTCAGGCGCGTGTTGAAATACAGCCGGTGCGTGCCAGGCTGCCAGCCCATCTCATTTGGAACGACCACCGCATCCGGCTGCGGTGACACGAAATCCATCGCCGAAACCAGTTGGCGGTTTTCCGCACCGTCCGCGCGCACCGCCCAGATATCTGCGTGGCGCTCGTCTACGCGCCGCGTGTAGGCAATCCATGCCCCGCTGGGCGAGATCGACACATCCATCGCCTGTGCGTGATCCGTCAGCCGGGTGATCTCGCCGCCCGGCTGCCACAGGTAAACATCGCCGTCCAGGGTATAGGTAATCAACAGGCTGGGTGGGCGCGCAGCCGGGTTGCTGGTGGCGGCTGGCTCGCCAGGCGTGACCGCCGCGGCCGTTTCTCCACTGGGGATAGGGGTCTGAGCGGCCGGCTGCGCGGTAGCTGCCGGGGTCAGGATGGCCAGCGTTTCCTGTACAATCCGGGCGATATCGGTGCTGTTCAACTGCGGGGCTGGCGTTTCCGTGGCGCTAAACGGCAGGGCCACCCCCAGGCAGGCGGTTGTGGTGAAGACAAGCAGGACGAGCAAAAAAGCGAGGGGCTTTTTCATGTCTCTTCTCCCAGTATGAAACTGTCGGCGTACCTGTATTGTAACGGAAATCGACTCGCCCCCGCAAGTGACTGCCGCCCGCCTCACGGCCGGGGAATCTTCTTGAACTCTTCCAAAAAAACCTTGCGATCTTCTTCATCGGCGATAGACTGGCCCAGGCGTTCGGCCTGGCGGTAATGATACTCGTGTAAATGCCGGTCAGCGCCCAGCGCGGCGGCGAATGCCATCTCCGCGTGCGCAAAGGCCAGGTCCCAGTCCTCGCCCGGGTTGGTGTTGAAGAAGTTGAGGCTGCGCCGCGCGTAAAACAGGGCGCGGCTGGCAAGCGCGGCATCGTTGTCGTGCTGCGCGATCACCGCGTGCGCGTGCGCCAGGGTCTGGTCGGCGCGCGCAATGTTCACCGGCTGGCCCACCTGCGACCAGTGGTACGCGGCGGCAAAAGCGGCGTTGAGCAGGTTGTTTTCGTCTTGCGCCGAAAGGTCATCCCGGCTGGCAATCTCCCAGGCCAAGTTATTGCACTCGGCGGCAAAAAACCGCTGCCAGGCTTGCGGATCATTGGTTGTGGGGGTTTCGGGCATGCGCGGCCTCCTCTGGTGTTGTAGTATGATTATACCTACGGAGGCACATAGCATGACCAATCCTCGTTGGCTGGAATGGGCCCAGCGCCTGCAATCCATCGCCCAGAGCGGGCTGACCTACAGCCCCAACCCCTTTGACATTGAACGCTACGAACACTTGCGCGGGGTAGCCGCGGAAATTCTCTCCGAATACACCGCGTCCGACCTGCAGGTCGTGCGCGGCTTGCTGGAGCACCAGACCGGCTATGCCACGCCCAAAATCGATGTGCGCGGCGCAGTATTTCAAGATGATAAGATCCTGCTGGTGCGCGAGCTTTCAGACGGCGGTTGGACGCTCCCCGGCGGTTGGGTCGACGTCAACGACCGCCCCAGCCGCGCCGTAGAACGCGAGGTTTTCGAAGAAAGCGGTTACCATGTGCGCGCGGTCAAGCTCCTGGCGGTATTCGACCGCAGCCTGCACGGTCACCCACCGCACGCCTTTTCCATCTGGAAGCATTTCTTTCTATGCGAGCTAACCGGCGGCGTCCCCACCGACAGCATCGAAACCGCCGGCGCGCAGTTCTTTGCCCAAGACGCCATCCCCCCACTCTCGCTCCAGCGCACCACCATGGAAGAAATCGAATGCCTCTATCTTCATTACCACAACCCGGGTAAAGCCACCGATTTCGACTGAGCGACGTATCCAGAAATCCCACTCGAAT
Source organism: Anaerolineaceae bacterium (assembly GCA_036567625.1). Lineage (GTDB taxonomy): Bacteria > Chloroflexota > Anaerolineae > Anaerolineales > Anaerolineaceae > CALDSL01. Next base: position 12,765 of record DATCUC010000316.1, read on the forward strand.
ACGTTATCCCCGTCATCCACCGGCCGTATTAAGAAGGGCTGGACCATCCATCCAGCCCTTCTTTCGGAAAACAGCCTGAAGTACCCTAGTCCCCAAACACCGCCCTGGCCTGTTCCACGTATGCCAGGCTTTGGTGCCGGAAATACGTATTGTACAGCGTGGCATAATGCCCGCCGCGCTGCAGCAGCCCCTCGTGGTTGCCCTCTTCGATGATCCCGCCCTTCTCCATCACAATAATCCGGTCCGCGGACTTGACCGTCGATAGGCGGTGGGCGATGAGAATACTGGTCGACTGCTGCAGGATCAGGTTGAGCGCCTGCTGGATCTGCCATTCGGTGAACGGGTCGATGCTGGCGGTGGCCTCATCCAGGATAAAGATCGCCGGGCGCTGCACCAGCACGCGCATTAAAGCCACGAGCTGCCGCTGCCCCATCGAAAGCCGCGCCCCGCGCTCGCCTACCTGGGTTTCCAGGCCGTTGGGCAGCGTTTCCAGCCAGTCGCCGTCTCCAATTTGCCGCGCGATCTGTTCGATCTCACTGGCGCTGGCTGCCGGGCGCGCATAGCGGATGTTCTCGGCCACGCTGCCCGAAAACAGGAACGGCACCTGCGATACAATGCCCAGGTGACGGCGGTAGTCGTCCAGGTCAAAGCTGCGAATGTCCAGGTCGTCCACCAGCAGCCGCCCTTCCTGAAACTCATAGAAGCGCGCCACCAGCTTGGCCACCGAAGATTTACCCGCGCCGGTATGCCCCACCACGGCGATATTCTCGCCCGGCCGGATGTGCAGGCTGAAATCTTCCAGCACCTGTTCTTTGTCAGAGTAGCGGAAGCACACCTGCTCAAAGTCGATCTTGCCGCGCAGCGCCAGGACGGGACGGCTCTCGGTTTGTACCACTTTTGGCTCGGCGTCGATCAGCGCGAAAACGCGTTCCGCCGCCGACAGCCCGTTTTGAATCTGCGTCCAGAAGGATGACAGGTTCATTACCGGGAAAAGGAAGCGGTCGAGGCTGAGAATGAAAAGATACCAGGCGCCCGCCGTCACAATCCCTTGTTCCACGCTCATCCCGCCAAAATAAACCAGCGCCGCCGTAGCAATCCCGCCAATCGCGTTGAGGATGGGAAAAATGGTGGCGTATACCAGCCCGCGGCGGATGTTCACCGTGTACGACTGGTGGTTGGCGTAATCGAACTCGTTGTAGATGGCGCGTTCCTGCCGGAAGTTCTTAGCCACGGATATGCCCGAAACCGTTTCTTTGATCGTGGCATTCACGTTGGCCATCGCCTGCATCCCGGCGCGCACGAAGCGCCGCGCCATGCGCCGGTAGCTGATGGTGAAGGCAAACACCACCGGCACCAGCGCGAAGATATACAGCGCCAGGCGCGGCTGAATACGCACCAGCACCACCGCCAACACCATCGTTTCGACGAACTGCGAAATCAGGTCGGTGAGCAGGGTCACCATCTTGCCGAAGTCCTGCGTGTCGGTGGTGATGCGCGAAACCATGCGCCCCGAGGAAAGCTCATCATAAAACGACAGGTCGTGATGCACGGCGGCGTCAAAGGCATCCGTGCGCAACTGCAGCATCACATCGTTGATCGCGCGGGCGCTGACGCGCCGGTTCAGGTAGTTTGCCAGCCAGGTCAGCACCGAAACCACCAAAACAATCCCCGGGATGAGGAAATACTGGACCAGCGGCGCGCCAACCTGGTTGAGCAGGTCGATCCCGCGCGAAACCACGATCGGCTGCGCCGCGCTGGTCAGCGAAACCACCATCAACCCGCCCGCCAGCAAGGTCAGGCGGCGTGCCTGGCCGCGAAAATACCGCGCGCTGCGGCGCGCCAGGGTGCGGTCGGAATATTTGCGGTCATACGCTTCAGCATTGAGGCCAGAAAGAACACCCATAAATTCTTACTCTCGGAAAATCTTGCGGTAGGCTTCGGACGATTCGAGCAGGTCTTCGTGGCGGCCAATGGCGGCGATCTTCCCCTGCCGCAGCACGATGATCAGGTCTGCCCAGCGGATTTGCGACAGGCGGTGGGTGATCAGCAGGGTGGTGCGCCCGCGCGCGGCGGTAAAAATCGCGCGCTGGATGCCGTCCTCGGTTGCCGAGTCGATTGCGCTGGTCGAATCATCCAGAATGAGGATATTGGGGTCGGTGAGGAATGCCCGCGCCAGGGCCAACCGCTGGCGCTGCCCGCCCGAAAGCGTCACGCCGCGCTCGCCGATCACGGTTTCATAACCGTCTTTAAAAGACCGGATGAATTCATCTGCCTGAGCGGCGCGGGCCGCGGCTTTCACTTCTTCGGACGCAGCGCCGGGCTTGCCAAAGGCAATGTTATCGCTGATGCTGCGCGAAAAGAGGAACACATCCTGTTCGATGATCGAAATGCTGCGCCGCAAGGCTTCCAAATTCCAGTCGCGCACGTCAACCCCGTCCACCAGCACGCTGCCCTGGGTCACATCATAGGTGCGGTTGATCAGCCGGATCAGCGAGGTCTTGCCCACGCCGGTCTGCCCCACGATTGCCACCGTCTGGCCGGGGCGGATGGTGAAATTCAGGTCGCACAGCGCGGCCTCATCACCGTCTGGGTAGGCAAACGTCACATCGCGAAACTCGATCTCGCCTCGCATCGGTCCGGAGTATCCGCCCGCATTTTGGTCCAGGTCGGTTTCCTGGTTCATCAGGTCCAGGATCCGCCGCGCCGAGGCCAGCCCCAGCGAAATTTGCGAGTAGGCCCACAGCGAGGTAAAGGTCGGAAAATCCAGCAGCATCAGCAGGCTAAAGTAACCGATTACCTGGCCGGCATTGATCTCGCCCTGACGAAAGAGCAGCATGGCGTGCAGCAGCCCAAACGCCGCCGCGATGCCGAATAGCAAAAACGGTACAAAACGCGCTTCAATATCGCCCTGGCGCACAGCCGCGTCGCGGTAAGCGCTCGCGTTCTGCCGGAATATATCCACTTCTTCATTTTCCTGCGCCGAGCCTTTCACCGTTTCAATCCCATCCAGCGCTTCCGACAGACGGCTGTTGAGAGCCCCAAACGCCCCGCGCACCCGCTCGGTCACCGGCCGCAGGGCGCGCAGGTAAAAGGCCAGCGAAATGAAATACAGCACGGTAAAGATCAGCGGGGTGAGGATGAGCGCCGGGTGATAGCTGGGGGCCACGATCAGCGGCATGAATAAGAAGCTGAGCGAGCCGATGACCATGTTCAGCCCGGGGCTGAACAGGAAGTTCACCTCACGCACATCGTTGGTGGCGCGCGCCATGGTATCCCCCACAGACTGCAGGCTGTGGAACGTCATGCTTTTGCCCAGCAGGTTGGAATACAACTCGTCGCGCACATCCCGCTCAATGCTTTGCGCAATCCATTCCGCGCCAAAATTGCGCAGGAATTGCAGCGTAACCCGCACCAGGTGGAATGTGCCCACCAGCAGCGCCATGCGGCGCAGCACGTCCAACTGCGCCGGGCTGGCGCTGACCGCGTTGAACGCCTGCCCGATCAGCCCCGGAATGGCGGCAGCCAGCGCGGCATTGCCCAGCGAACCACCCAGCAGCATCAGGATGGCATACCAGCGGCGCAGCGCGTGCGAAAAAACAAACCGCCCCGGCCCGCGCCGGTCGGTGTGGTAACGCTCAGGGAGCGTGAATTCAGCGGAAGTAGTCGTTGTGGCCATAAAATCCCCAGCGGTTAAGGATACCACAAAACCTCTCCCAGAGAATCCAGCGGAATATGATACTATTAATCCCGATGAACCCCATTCCCCGCTCTCGATGGAGTCTGCCTATGGCGCTGCGCTGGATGCTGTTAATCCTCTTGCTTGTGAGCCTCTCTCTACCTTCCTCTGCCGCCGCGCAGAGCAGCGTGGAATTTGAAACTGTGCAGATCGCCATCTGGCCGGAGTACGACCGCCCGGACGTGCTGGTCATGTACTACATCACCCTGGCCGACTCGGTGATGCTGCCCGCCGAGGTTTCTTTCTGGATCCCCAAAGCCGCCGGTTCGCCCCACGCGGTTGCCATGAAGGATGTGGATGGGGCGTTGGTCACGTTGAATTACACTACCGCGCAAGATGGCGATTGGACCCGGCTGACTTTCACCACGCCCACGCCCGATATCCAGATCGAATATTACGATCCGCGGCTCAACAAGAGCGACGGGTCGCGCAGTTTTGAATACACCTGGCCGGGCAAGAATCGCGTTAACAATCTGCTCGTGCAGGTGCAGCAGCCGCTGACCGCCACCGGCATCCAGTTTGACCACAACCTGGGCAGCGGCGTCGTCAACCCCACCGATGGCCTCACCTATTACCAGACCAACGTCGGCGCGGTGCAGGCTGGCACGGAAATGCGCTTTTCCATGACATATCAGAAACCCGACGATGCGCTCAGCGCCAGCCAGCAGCAGGTGCAATCTTCCGAGCCGATCACCACCGAAACCCAGGGCCGCGAGAACTTCTCCGAATGGGTGCCGTGGATTATTGCTGGCGCCGCGGGCCTGCTGCTCATGCTCGGCGGCGTGGCCTATTACTGGCAGTCGGGGCGGCGCCCGCAGCCCACCCGGGCGCGCCACGGCGGCAGCCGCCGGCCAGAAGAGACCGCGGAGACCAGCGCCCAGGAAGGCTCGGTATACTGCTCGCAGTGCGGCAAACGCGCCGCTCAGGGAGATGTTTTCTGCCGGACCTGTGGAACCCGGCTGCGCGGATAAAACCAACCGCGTTAGCCCAGTGCTGAATCAAAAAGACCGCCGCGAAAAATGCAGCGGTCTTTTTGATTCAGCCAGATTAATTCTCCGGAGCGCCGGCGTTGATCCAGTCGATAATTTGCTGGAGTTCTTCCGCCGAGAACAATCCCGGATGATCCCCATTTTCCTGGATCTTCACCACCTCACTGGCAGCAGCATCCCCGGCCACAATGCCCGGCCCGGTCGCGCCGCCCTTCACCAGGTTGGCGTAGGTATCCACTGCCAGCCCGCCCATCGCGGACGGGCCGTGGCAGCTTCCGCACTTGCTCTGGAACAGATCGGAAATACCGCCGCTCCAGGTGGTGGCGCCGCCGGGTGCGGCTTCACTGTCGGCGCTGGTGTCGCCGGTTTCGGTGGCTTCAGCGGTTCCCATTGGCAGCGCGGGCGTTTCTGTCACCGGCACAAACACCGGCACATCCGACTCGGGCGGGACGATGGTTTCAATCGCCGTCTGTTCCACGGTGATGATCCAGAAGATCGCGAAGATCATCGCCGCGGCCACTACCGCCGCGATGGGGAAGTAGATCTTGCTGCGGCGCGCGCGTTCTTTGGGCGCAACCGCCACCGGTCCGGCTTTGCCGCTGGCAATGGCTTCAAGTTCACCGGCGTGTTCTTCTTCCATCTGGTGATGAGTCATGCGCCCGGTGAACATGCTCTTGTTAAACATCTTCAGGTGCACGTTGTAGAAGTGCCAGATGATGATCGCCAGCACGGCCAGCACAGCTTCCATGCCGTGAGCGATCTTGGCCGCCGGGATAAACTGGCCCGGTAAGGCCCCGGCGGTCATAATCGGGTTCCACAGCATCAGGCCGGTCAGGCCCATCAGCACCAGGCCCCAGATCATCGCCCAATATTCCATCTTTTCCGCAAAGTTATAGCGTGGCAGCTTGGGAGCTTTCTTGCTGATCCCCAGGTTGTAAGTAGCCGTGTTGATCGCGTCGGTCGCATCTTTGATGCCCGGCAGCATGCTGGGGGCCAGGCGCATCACAAACAGCTTGTAGCCCACCACCACCGCGTGATAGACAGCTTCCAGCAGGAATACTGTGGCAGCAATGCGGTGGACAATACGGATCATCTGGATACCGCCAAACAGGGCGATCATCGCTTCCGAAATTCCGGCGGACGCGTACTTCTGCGGCAAGCCAGTGAGCGCCAGCAGGGTGAACGAGGCGATCAAAACCGCATGTTCGATCCGCTGGGCAACGTCAAAGCGAAGGTAACTTTTTTGTTCGCTCATGGTTTTTCTCCTCTATGCCTTACCGCTGGATTCCGCGGGGGGCGGGGTGTTGCGCTTGCCGCGTGTGCGAATGATGCGGATAACGTCTGTCAGCACGAACAATGCCATGCCGCCAATCACCACCGGGATGAGGATGCTGTATACCACGCGCACCCAGTACACCAGCGGGTAACGGTCTGGGCTGGGGATGTAATGGCTGAGCCACGCGTCGGGGAAATTCAGGTTGGCCCCCGGGTGGCAGCGCTGGCAAGCGCCCAGCATGTTTTCTTTGACGGCCAGCCCCTTTTGCGGGTCATCCACCGCGACGATATTGTGCACGCCGTGGCAGTCGAAGCATACTGGCGCGTTGGTTTCCTGGTCGGGATGCTGCTTCTGGAAGAGGGTCACCGTGGTGCCGTGGAAATCCGCTACGTAGGTATCCAGCACCGCGGTCGACAGCCCATACTTGGCCATCTTTGTTTCGTCAGTGTGGCAATCCGCGCAAATCTTTGGTGAGTTGATACGGAATTCTGCGGTCCTCGGGTCCGGAATACTGTGCACGCCGTGACAATCGGTGCAGGTCGGGGCATCGGTGGCGCTTCCGCCTTCGGTAATGCCCTTGCCATGTACGCTGGCCTGGTATTCCTGAAAGATTGCATTGTGGCATTGGGCGCAGGTTTGCGCCACCCACACCTTGGCTTCCGGCAGCAGCACGCCGTTATCATCCATCAGCTTTTGCTGGATGTGGGGATCGTGGCAGCTTGCGCAGGTGGGAGCGTTCAGGTTGCCCTGGGCCAGAAGCTGCGCGTGCATGCTGTCCTGGTTGGCGTCAAATTCGTTCGTGTGGCAGTTCTTGCAGGTCTGCTGGAATTGCAGCGAGTATTCCTTGGCGCTGCTGGCTTCAATCTCTGGGTGCGGGTAGCCGGTGATGTTGGTGTGGCATTGGGTGCAGCTAATATCCTGACTGCCGTGCACCGAATTTTGAAAAGCCTGCGGATCGACGCTGATATTCAGCAGGTCGCCGTTGGCAAGTTCCACGGTTTGATCGGGCCGCTGATGGCAGGCAAGGCAGACCTCGTTCGTCACCTGGCCGCCCTGTGAAACCGGGGCAGGGGCGCCTTCGGCAGCTTGCACATTGGCCGGGCTGCTGAAGAATGCCAGCAGGCCAACCAGCAGCAGTGCCATCGCGAGCAGCGCCAGTACGGGGAGCTTATGAGAATTTGGGCTTTTTGGCGTCATACATGCGCTCCGAGAAAAAAGATGGTTCCGCTGATCTAACGTTTCCAGGAGATGTCCTGGATAAACATATATCACCAGATCAAGCGGGCGTCGGAATTTTCGTAAGATTAATTATACATGAGAAATCTAACCTGTCAGGTAATATTGGTCGGCAACAAATGTCATTTGATTTAAATATTGCTGGCGGGCAGATTGGTTCTACCCGCCAGCTGTTGCGCGCGGAGAGCCGCGCGATCTACTTATACAGGATCGTCGCGTTGGGCACGTCTGCGCCGGTCAGCTTTTGGTAGCTGATCTGCAGCAGGGCGACTGCCCGGTCAAAGTTGTGGATGGCTGCCGCGCGTCCCTGGCCGGTGGGCACAACGCCCATCACATAGCGCCAGTTATACGCCGCGCCATTGATCTCCGGCGTGGCATTTTCGGGCAGCCGGAAGTAGGGGTAACCTTCAACGAAGGTTGTCCCTTGCGCTTCCAGCTCTTGCTGCACCAGCGCCAGCAGCCCGGCCACTTCCGTCTGTACGCCTTCCGCCTGACCGTTGCCGTCATAATCGGCGTCTGCGGTAAAGTTGAAGGTTTCAAGGTTCTGATGGCATTGGGCGCAGGCCGCCACATTCTCTACGGCCTCGCCGTTGGCCCCTTCCGCGGTCATATTGAAGCTGTGGCCGCCCACCAGGTTATGGCCAGGGTTGGTTTCAGCATTCACCGCGGTTGGGTCGTCAAAGCCGGCCACGTTCATATTGCCGCCGGGGGTTTCAAACATGTGGCAGTACACGCAAGCCCCACGTACCACCTCGTTGTCATCCGCCTGCTGGCCGATGCTCGAGTGGGGCGAGTTGGGAATTTCGACGCCAAAGTCATACCCACCGGCGTTGTTGATCTGTTCCGCCGCGGCCGAGTAGTGCGGGAAGGATACTTCGCCTTCCACCACGCCTTCGGCAGTCGTGCGCGCGTTGTGGCACGATTCGCACAGGGCGGATAGGCCCTGGTCGGCGATGTCGATTGGCGCGCCGATCACGTCGCCGGCCATGCGCAGTTGTGACGGGTTTTCATCGTCGTGCGGGTCGTGGCAGGTGGCGCAGGCAATTGGCCCGGCCTGGTTGCGCACTTCGCCCTCGTCCACGCCGTCAGCAAAGTCGATGAAGCCTACCGGCGAATGACAGCGGGCGCATTCACCGCGCGCGGCCACCGATCCCAGGTTGGCGTTGAGCAGATGCACCGAGTTCTCATACTGCTCGCCGGTCGTATAGAACGTACCGTTATTGTGGCACTGATCACACTGGCCGGGCCAGATGCTGGTAGCAATCTTGGTTGGGTCGCCGTTGTGATTGCTACCCGGGCCGTGGCAGTTCTCGCACTGGATGTTGGAACGCGCTTGCAGTTCTTCGGGGAAGGCGGTGGTAAAGGCATCATCCTGGCCAATCTGATCGGTCGGCCACTGGAAGTTGAGTTTGTTCACCGCCACATCCCACCAGCCGTTGGTTGATGCGGTAGCAGCATCATGGTAGCCAACGGTGTGGCAGCGGGCGCATTCAAATCCTTCGGTCTTGTACGACCCGGTCGGGTCTTCGTTCACCATGCGGGTGAAGAACGTGCCGTGAGCCGTGTCAGACCAGGCGTTGAACTGGTCAGCGTGGCAGTTCTGACAGTTGGCCGCTCCTACATAGGTCGCGGCCTCCACGTTCATTTCTGCCGGTTGAGAGGTATTCCCCTGGTCGTCCGTAACGGTCAGGGAAAGCACGTACGTTCCGGGCACATCAGGCGTAAACACGGCTACGCCCGGCCCGGTCATGTCCGCCTGGTCAGCCGCGGGATCTTGCACCTGCGCGGTTGAGCCTTCCGGCCCTTGCAGCGTCCATTCGTAGTCGCTCAGCTTCGCGCCTTGCGCCATATTCAGCGCGCCAGCCTGAAAATAGGCCGGCATACCCGGCGGAACCACTTGCAGGCCGGTTGTCGCCAATTGCGCGGTGGCGTTGGCATCGTTGGCGCGCGCCAGGTTGATATTATCGTGCGGGTCTATCGCAAACCCGCGGATGCTGGCCGTGAATGGCAGCGGGGTCGGCGAGGCTTCCGGAGCCGCTTCGGTGGCTTCGATTACCTCGGTCGGACCGGCGGTGGCATCCAGGGTGATCACCGGCGTCGGCGGAACCTCGGTGGGCGCCGTGGTGGCGTTTTGGCCGGGGGGGGCTTCTGTACCTCCACCCCCGCAGGCGGCCAGTGCCAGGCCGAGCACAAGGATCAAACCCAGGAGCCAAAAACGTTTCATCCATCGAAACATGTTGGCATTCTCCTTCGTATGTACCGGTAATGATCGATTCAAACGGTTTTCTTCTTCTGTTTTGTCCTCCTTTTTCACGGTTGCCAGCAGAAGTGCGAAAACCACCCATCCGGCATATCTTGCTGGCAGGAAAGAGGTTTTTCTGCATTTTGCTGGCCCAAACGGGCTACCGATAAAGCGGTTTGCCCCGGCAGCGGAACTGCCGTCAAATTGCACGATCTTGCTGCATCAGCGGCTGAAAAATAACTTACTTTCAACCTGTCAATATTATAAGAAATTAAGAAACCGAAAAAGAGGTAGGGGTTTCCCTAAAAAAAGAACCCAGGCGCGCCTTTTGGCGCGCCTGGGTGGTCTGGCTATTGCGGAAAATTAGCGGTTATTCGGGCCGTTTCATCTTGGAAACGTCGCCGCCAATATCCTTGAGCGAGTCGTAAAGAACCTGGATCACGTACTTGCCGTTGTGCACAGCCGCGCCGGGATCCTTCTGCACATACTGGTAGTTGTAAGCAGCTTCCAGCAGGCGCGGAGTCCAGGTGGCGTAGCGGTCGGTTTCGGTGGCTTCCAGTTTTCCGTTGCCGTTGGCATCGATGATGAAGTACGGGTAGGTCGATGCGCTGTAGCCGATGGCGGTTCCAGCCTTGTCCTTGGCGTACTTCTGAATGGCCGCCAGCAGTTTCTCGGCCATCGTGTCGATTTCGCCCTGCAGGCCTTCCTTGTCATCACCGTCGCCGTCGAAATCACCCACCGTCGACATGCGAATGTCTTCGGGCGAGGTAGCGGTGCTGTGGCAGGTCTTGCATTGGGCAAAATCACCACTCAGCATGTGCGCGTCGTGGCAGCCAATGCAGGTATCCGCCGGGGCGGGGTGCTTGAACTGGCCAGCGTACGTCATATCCTTGTACTCGTACATGCCCTTGGCGTCGGTGCCAAAGAGCGTGGCGCCGGCAGCAAAGTAATGCACGTTGCGGAAGGACAGTTTGTCGTTGACCTTATCCGGGTCGCTGGTGCCAACGGCCTTGTTCACCGAAACGGTCGACTCGCGACCCTGGTGGCATTCGAGGCACAGGTTGGCGGCGTTGTTCTCGCCGAAGCCCAGCGTTACGCCCGAGGGGAAGGGCACAGCCTTGACCTGCACCAGGGATTCACCCGGCTTGGCCAAATCGGTGTGGCAGGTTTCGCACAGCAGGCCGTTCGAGGCGGGCATCGAGGTCGTCGTGCCTTCCTTGACGAACTGCGGCAGACCGTTGCCGGTGTGGCAGCGCACGCAGCCAGCCGGTACGATGCCTTCTTCGGCATCCCAGTGGCGGAAGGCTTCTTCCGAACCGGCGAAGTGGCCCGCATCCAGGCGATGCAGTTTGGCCATGTCGACCTTGGTGGTCAGCTTGGTGTTGAGGTCCTCAATCGAGTCGTACATCAACTGGATGAGGTACTTGCCACCGTGAGCGTAACCGCCGGGGTCCTTGGTGACCGTCTGGAAGTTGAAGGCAGCCTTCACCGAGCGGGCGGTCCAGGAGTTGTAGGCATTGGGGAACTTGGCCTCATCCGTATCGGCCTTGCCGTTGCCATTGGTATCGTTGAAGAAATACGGATACGCAGCAGCATCGTAGGCGATCGGGGCCTTGGCGACATCCTTGGCGTAGGACTGCAGCGCGGTCAGCAGCAGGGTGCGCACACCTTCAACCTCGTCCTTGATCGGTTCGGTGACGTTGCCGTCGCCGTCGTAATCAGCGGTCGAGGCCAGGTAGCGGATCTTCTGCACGCCCGCAACGGTGCTGGCGCCGGTGTGGCAGTCATCGCACAGCGTGGTCTTGAGTTCCAGCGAGTGCGGATCGTGGCAGTCCTGGCAGGTGTCCACGCCGTTGACATGGTCAAACAGCGCATCGTACTGCTTGCCTTCATACTGGTAGCCGCCAGCCACGATCTTGCCGTAGCGCGAAACCGCGGCTGCATAATAGTGAATATTGGTGAAGGTCAGACCCGGCTTGTCCTGCGAATTGGGCATGGGCGTATCTTCATTCGGGGGATTGACCTTCTCGATGGCAGCCTGAACGGTCGAGCCAGCCGCAACACCCTGGTGGCAGCTCATGCAGACCGCTTCGCGGCCGAGGCCATTCACCACCGCGCCCGAGGGGAAGGTGACCGAGGTCAGCGCTTCGGTGGCGGTGTTGTGGCAGGCCGTGCAGGTGATGGTGGTGCCGATGTCGTGGGCTTTGTCGACTTTTTCCGCGGCGGATTTATCCGCGCCGGTGAAATCCTTAAAGCCCGTGGTGCTGTGGCACTTGGCGCAGCCGACGGGGATGGTCTTGCTTTCTTCCTCATTCCAGTGTGTGAACGCTGGAGATTCGGCATCAGCATGACCAGAGGCAGCCCATTCCGCATAGAACGGGACGTCCGGCGTCGCCTGGGGGGTTGCCTGGGCAGCGGGGGCAGCCGAAACCGCGCGCGCGCCGTGGTAACCAATCATAAAGATCCCCAGTGCCAGGGTCAGACCGATCAAAAGCAGAATTCTGGTCTTTCCTTGGTTCATAGTTGCATTCTCCTCAAGATAGTACAGGATGGACGTTCAATGGATCAAAAGACGGAAAATCAAGGCAGATTGTGTGGGATAGGCTCACCTCCTTGAAAGATGAGAGATTGCTTCTTACTGAGGAACGGCTGCTTTGGGCTGACAGCCGGGTCTCACAACGGAAAGTTGAACGAAAAACGGCGAAATTCAAGCCAGGTCGCAAGAAGAAAGCGGAGGCAACAAAATAGACGTATCCGGGAGGATAACGTAAATTATAGCCAGATCGGGAGATTAATACAATATTAAAATCGTAATAAGACTATTGTGCCATTTATAACTGTTTACGTCAGATTCAGAAAATGCCACCAATTGGGGTTGACGATCCCCAATTGGCAAGGTATAATCCCCTCAGTCAAACAATTGATGCGGGGTAGAGCAGAGGCAGCTCGTCAGGCTCATAACCTGGAGGTCAGTGGTTCGAATCCACTCCCCGCTACTCCAAAGAACGCCGCAAGGCGTTTTTTGATTCAGTAGTTCGAATCCCATCGAGGGATAATCCACTCCCCGCTACTCCAAAGAACGCCGCAAGGCGTTTTTTGATCAATACGAAAAACTTAGCGCCACCAGCAGCATGCCCAAAAAGTACGTGCCGCTGTTGAAGCGCAGCACGGCATTGCGCGGACACTTGAACTTGTACGCCATCAGAAAATAATCGCTGATCATAAACAAGGCCAGCCCGCTGCCCAATAGCAGCGGATGCATCCCCCGCGTCAATGCCACCAGCCCCAGACCCAACACCCCATGCCCGGTGACGGTTGCCAGGTAGGGCAGGATCAATTTCTCCTGCCGGCCAAAGTCGATCCATTTGCGCCGGGACAGCCCCATCATCACCAGCATCAGCGTCAGGAACACCAGCCCCAGCCACCAGGCCGCGCCCGGCGTTACGTCGCTTTCTTTCAACCAGAGCACCTCATACAGGATGAAAAATATGTTGCTCGCCGCGAAACACGCCCCACCCCGGGTGAAACTCCACAGCAGCACCACGTCCCCCAGCCAGGCCAGGATTAAGCCGCACAATCCCAGGTAGCGCCAGCCGCTGTAACCATTGGTCAGGAACCACGCCGTTCCAGCCCCCAGGAACAGCGTTGCCAGAAGGATCTTATTAACCGCCCGGCGGCGAAAATTCCTGCTGGTTTCGGTAAAGAAATAGGCCAGTAAGGTTGGCAGATAAACAAGAATCAACCCGAGGCGCGAAAAGGCCATTGACTGTGTCCTAAAAAATGTATTGTTGCGGAATAATTTAGTATAGCACAGCCGCGCTTACGGCACGTAGAACGTTACCGGTGCCGACCACGCGCTTGGGTTGGCGCCGTTGGCGCGTACCCGCCAGTAATATGGCGTTCCGGCAACCAGGCTTTTCGCCGCGGTATAGCTGTTCGTTTTCACCATCGAGCTGATGATCGAGCTTCTGAAGTTGGCATATTTCGAAACCTGGATGGTGTACGAGGTTGCCCCGGACGGCGCGCTCCATTGAAACTCCGGGCGGTTGGTAGCCGTCGTTGAACCGTCCGCCGGAGATTCCAGCGTGGGCGTGACGATGGCCGTGCGGAATGACTTCACCGCCGACCACCCGCTGATATCTCCTGCCGCGTTGATACTGCGCACGCGCCAGTAATACCGGCTATTGGCTGCCAGCGCCGCGGGCAGCGCAAACTCGGAGGCCGTCAGGCCCTTTTCATCATACAGCAAGCTGGCAAACTTGCTGTCGCTCGCCAATTGCAAATCGTACCGCACGGCGTATGTCGCGTCTTTCCAATCCAGTTTGGGCTGGTAATTGCTGATGATCACGTAATTCGCCGGTGCCGTCAGGGTGGGGGTAGAAGGTCTGCCCACGCAGGTATACACCGCCACGTCGTCCACCATCCAGCCCAACCAGGCTCCGGAATAGTCGGTTCCCATCCGCCAGCGCAGCCGCACGCTTTTCCCGGCCAGCGAGCGGAAATCGTAGCGCGTCGAAACATACCCGTGACTTTCTCCGCGGAACGCCGGTCGTCCGTGCAGTGGATTGTTGCCCGCGTAGGCGCCATTATACAGGCTGCCGTTGTAATTCTGGCCGCTCTTGTAAAACGGTTTGGCGTCTTTCCAGGTCAGGCCGTCGTCCAGGCTGTATTCCAGCACTCCGCCGTCAATGTAGTAATACATCTTGCGGATGGTAAAATTCTCGAAGCCGTAGGCATGGTTGAAATACAACACCGTGGTACCCACGCTGGGAATCTGGATCGCTTCGGCTGGCATGGCGTAGGTGTCCGATATCTGATCGTCATCGGTGTGGCTGAAATCAAAATCATTGCCATACAGCGCGTACTTGCCGCTGGCGGCGTAGTAGAAACGCAGGTCTCCAGGCGTGATGCTCCACCGCGTATCCCCGGTCATTGCCCCAAACGTCCACTGGTCGCTGCCGTTCTCAAAATCATCAAAGAACAGGGCCTCGGGGTCGGGTTTCATTCCCGTAGGGCAGGCCGTCGCTTCTGGGTTGAAGCCGCGAATATGCGACTGGCTCATTTGCACCGCGTTGAGCGCTTTGCGCACTTCCAGGCAGTCTTCATCAGTGATGCCGCTAGCGCCGCCGCGCTGCACCGCGCAGGACTGGTTGACCGCCAAATACAAATCCTCATACCCTGCGCCGCTGGTCAGCAGGTGGTTTGCCGCGTACCAGTAGATGTCTAGCGTTTTCTCCCAGCCGATTGGCCGCACTGTCACCGTGCCGAAACGCCCACCCTCCACCATTAAGAATACCGCCTTGTTGTTGATGCCGCTGTTGGCGTGTACCCCGCCGTTATCACTTCCCGATTTCCAGTAATACTTGCTGCTCATCTTGTCTGGATGCCGGAAGCGGGTGGGGTCGCTCATGCTGCGCAGCGCTCCCACCCTCACATCTTCGCCGATCAGCCACTTGACCGCCGCGGAATCGTTCCCGCTTGTATTGGTCTGATCGTAATACTCGCCCCAGATATCCGCCAGCGACTCGTTGATCGCGCCGGACTGATAGTAATTCAGCAGGTGGGTGGTGTACTGCATCACCGCGTGCGTAAATTCGTGCCCCGCCACGTCATCTGCCACGAAACCAGGCGAATACACCAGTTGCCGGCCAGACCAGAACGCGTTGTCGAGATAGTAACCAGATTCCACTGTAGACATCACTGGCGCGCCGGCATTGTCAAAACTAACGCGCCCGAAGCCGTCGAAGAACATCTGCATCACTTCGATTGCGTAGCGGTGCGCGCTGTCCGCCTCGGGGATTGCCCCCGCGGTGCAGTCGACCTGCGGTGATTCGCACAAGAGCTTATTGGGGAAAATTGGCTCGTTCTCGGCCGTGGTGGTGATAGCCGTGAGCAGTGGCCCGCCTTCTATCTTGCCTTCGTACGCTCCCCGGTCACACCCGGCTCCAGCCGGGCGGGCGCTGCCGCGCTGATCCAGTTCCGGGCAAGTTTCTGCCCCGGCGCTGTCTAGGGCTGGGCTTGCG
>DATCUC010000317.1:0-3396 GCA_036567625.1 Anaerolineaceae bacterium
GTATCTAGAATTTTATTTCTAAAAAGATATTGCAATCATAGAATATATGTGCTATAATTTCAAAACTTCGAACCACCATAACAGAACTTTGATCCCTATCTTATTTATAGAATGATGAGGAACGCATACGTGAAAGGTACGGATACCCAAACATCGTATTTTGTGTCTGACGTGCAAAGCCAGGGCGGACTGGTGTTTGATCATGAGAAGGTTGAACTGATCAAGCGCACCATCGCTCGCGGCGCGTCGGAAGACGAACTGGCGCTTTTTATCGAACAATGCCGCCGCACAAACCTTGACCCCTTCGCCCGGCAGATCTATGCCGTGCGCCGCAAGCAGTGGAATTCGCACACGCGCGCTTATGAAGACGCGCAGGTGATCCAGGTTTCCATCGACGGTTTTCGCCTGATCGCCGACCGCACGCGCAAATATGCCGGGCAGGTCGGACCGTGGTGGTGCGGGCCTGATGGTGAATGGAAAGAAGTCTGGTTGAGTGACGAGCCCCCCTCGGCGGCGCGCATGGGGGTGCTGCGCCACGATTTCCACCAGCCGCTGTACGCGATCGCCGTGTATAAAAGCTATGTGCAAACCAACTCGTACGGCGAGCCGATCAGCCGTTGGAAGACGGACCCGGCCGGGATGCTGGCCAAATGCGCCGAAGCGCTGGCGCTGCGCCGCGCCTTCCCGCAGGAGCTCTCTGGCCTCTACACCACAGAAGAAATGGGCCAGGCAGATAACCCGGCGCAAATTGCCGGTGAGGCGGCCACAGTGGCAGGTGAACCAACCCGCGCAAACGGCAATGGGAAACGCAAGGCGGCTGGGGAACGCCCCTACACGCCCGAAGAGTTAAAAGCCAACTTTGCCAAAGCAGTAAGCATGATCGAATCGCGCGGCATGGCCCTGGGTGAGAACGATGCCGCCATCGTCGCCGGCGCGGTGACCAACCTGCTCGACGACGACGATCAGATCACCGCGTACCTGGAATACATCACCGGGCTGAGCGCGCTGGAAGAAATGACCGAAGCCGAAATCATTGCCCTCAACCGGCTGCTCAAGCCGTCGGAAGTCGACGGAACGTGGATGCCCAGCCCGGAAGCCGCGGAAGAAGCCCAGGCAGTGATGCTGCTGCTCAGCGAAGCCGCCACGGCAGATGACAATCGTGAAAACCTGGATGACGACAGCGACGCATAACACGGCGAACATCAACCTGCAACACCCATCCAGTTTCTAAGAAACGCCCTGCTCATTCCCCCCGAAGAGCAGGGCGTTTGATTGGATTTGCTATAATGGCATACCGGTCGTTCACCGGGCGCCCGGTCCGTTTGCCGGGAAAAGGAGCGGACATGAACACACTTGAGGCTGAGTTTCTCTCCCCGGCGTTTCTGCAAAACCCGTATCCCTGGTACGAGGCGCTGCGCAGCACCGCACCACTGGCCTATCACCCGCAGCATGCGAGCTGGTTCGCGACCGATTTTGAAGACGTAAACACCATCCTGCGCGACCGGCACTTTGGCCGCAAGACCCCGCCCGGGGCAGGCAAACGGGTGAATCCGCCGGATGCCTTTCAGCAACTGGGCGACCACACGTTGATGGACATGGAGCCGCCGGATCATACCCGCCTCAAGGGGCTGGTGATGAGCATCTTCACCCCACGCCGGGTGGAAACCCTGCGCGTCAAAGTGCAAGATATGGCGCTGCACCTGGGGCAGGCCGCGCGCGAGAGCGGCAGCTTCGATCTGCTCACCCAGGTCGCAGAACCGCTGTCGGTGACGGTCATTGCCGATCTGCTGGGAGTTCCGGATGAAATCCGTCCGCATCTGCGCCCCTGGTCGAAAGATATCGTGGCAATGTACGAGTTGGCCCCCGCGTCGGGGGCTCGCGCGCGAGCAAACACGGCGGTAGAGGAGTTCTCGCGAGCGTTTACCGATTTGATGGAAGCGCGCCGCGCTCACCCGGCAGATGACCTGGTCAGTGGGCTGGCGGCAGCGGTGACGGCTGGACAGATCAGCGATCAAGAAGCGGTGGCGGCGGGAATATTGCTGCTCAATGCGGGGCACGAGGCCACCGTCAACGCCTCGGGGAATGGGCTGCTGGCGCTGCTCAACATGCCGGGGCAGTGGCAAATGCTGCGCGGTAACCCGGCGCTGGTGCGCGGCGCGGTGGAAGAAATGCTGCGCTACGATACTCCGCTGCAGCTATTTCACCGCTGGGTGATGGAAGATGTGGAGTATAAGGGCATTACCTTCCGGGCCGGGGAGCGGATCGCCCTGCTGTATGGGGCAGCCAACCGTGACCCGAAGAAATTTGACCGCCCGGAGCAGTTTGACATCACCCGCGCGGAGAATGGGCATATCACCTTTGGCTCGGGCATCCATTACTGCCTCGGCGCTCCCCTTGCGCGGCTGGAACTGACGGTGACGCTGCAAATGCTGTTGGATCTGTTCCCAAATATCGCGGTAGAGGGTCAACCGGAATTTATGCCCAGTTTCGTCATCCGCGGGTTGAAAGAGCTGCGGCTGCGGTGCGCTTAGCGAAAAACGTCATTCAGCGCCGTCGTTCTCCTGGACTTCGGAAATCAGGATGTAGACGCCGGAGCGCTGCCCGGCGTGCTTGTGCAGCAGCAGGTGGACGATCTGCGAATCATCGACATAAACTACTTTCTTCAAGGCATCCAGCACGCCTTTGCTGAGGTTGTCCAGGTCGACACGGCGGTTGTGCGCCAGCACAAAATCCAGTTCTACTTCTACCCAGGAGCGGGTTGGCTCGCGCCCGTGCATGGCAATTTCCGCGCGGCGCTGCACTTTTTCCTGCCACTGGCGCACGTTTTGATCAATATATCCGCCGCCGGATTTGAGCGCCCGGAAGGATTGCTTTGGCACGGGATGCCCATTGATGAAGAATTCGACCAGCCGCATAACTTTGCAAACCCCTGAATAGAATTTATGTTCGTATTATACAGGATTTTCTAGCGGAGCGACGATTTTGCATCAGATTGGCCAAATGGAATGAAGCAACTATCCGGGCAGTAGAACCTTGCATGCCCGGCGAAGATCGGAACAGGGTGGGAAACCGGTATAATATTGACAAGGAAAACGATATTGGGGGACTGGGCCCCCTGCTTATTGGTCGTGAAAGTTTGCTTATGGGTACTTCATCGGTTGGACAGCGATTTCAACAGGCGGTGTGGCTGGCGCAGCAAGGTAAGCGCGAAGCCGCCGCCAGTGTGTTTGCCGGTATTGTGACGCAAGAGCCGGAATATGAGGCTGCCTGGCTGTGGCTGGCGGCGTGTCTGGATGATCCAGCGCGGCGGCGATACTGCCTGGAGCGCGCATTACAAATCAACCCGGGCAACCTGCGCGCGCGGCGCCTGTTGGCCAGCCTGACGCCCGCCGCGCA
>DATCUC010000318.1:0-11117 GCA_036567625.1 Anaerolineaceae bacterium
TGCCGCGCGCATTGGCGTCATCAAGGCCTCCGACCCCGGCCGCGTGCTGGTCAAAACGCTCATCGGCGGCACGCGCATTATGGACATGTTAGCCGGGGAAATGCTGCCGCGCATCTGCTGATCGGTTTTCAGCCCTGCACCAGTCACTTGACAAACGCCCTCAACCCTTTATACTTGTGCAGTATTCAACTAACTGCCCTATAGCGAGGACGCATGAAAATCGATTATCAAGAGACGACGAGCGATCTGTTAACCCGCATCGACATCCACAACAAGTACGGCGGACGCGACATTGACCAGTGGATGTTGGAACTGCTCAACCCACAGCCGGGGATCAAAATCCTGGACGTAGCCTGCGGCGGCGGCAAGCAGTGCCTATCTTTTCACAAAAAATTGCAGGGTCAGGCCGAGATCACTGGCGGCGATGTCAATGCCGAACTGCTCAAACAGGCCCGCGAGATCAACGCCACCGTCAACAACGCCTGGAAGATTGTTGAACTGGATTTCAACCAGCGTTTCCCTTTCGAAGACAACACCTTCGACCTGGAATCCTGCTGCTTTGCCATTTATTATTCCGAGAATATCCCCTTTACCATCAGCGAGATGCACCGCGTTTTGAAGCCCGGCGGCCGCCTGTTCACCACTGGCCCCATGCCCACTAACAAACAGCTTTTCTACGATATCATCCGCGAAGCCACCGGTAAAACCATTCCGCCCATGCCTGGCAGCTCGCGTTACGGCAGCGAAATTCTCTCCGCCATGCAGACGCAGTTCGCCAAAGTGGACGTGAACATCTTTGAAAACCCGCTGGCCTTTGAAAGCGTTGAGCCGTTCGTGGCCTACACCCGCGCCTCGCTCTCTGAGGACCGCAAGCTGTGGAGCAGTTTCTTCCAGGGCAAAGACGATTTTGAACGCATCATGCGCGATATCCAGGCTGTCGCCGAGCGCCGCCTGCAGCAAGACGGCAAATTGGTGATGACCAAAGTCGTCGGCGGATTTGTTGCAACCAAGTAAGCCGGTTTCCATGAACCATGATATGACCTTTTACGGGCGCAGCCTGCTCTTTTTGGGCGCGCACCCCGATGACATAGAACTCGGCTGCGGCGCGCTGATTGCGCACATCACCGGCCAGGCCGATCTGCGCTGCGTGACCCTTTCAGACAACCAGAAGAACCCGCAGTTAACCAACCTGGTGGAAGAGCATTACGCCAGTATGCAGACATTGGGCGTGCCGAAGGAGAATGTGATCCTGGGGCCGTTTGAAACGCGGCGCTTTCCCCAGGCGCGCCAGGAAATCCTGGAGTTCATGATCGACCTGAACCGCCGCTACCGGCCGGAAATCGTCTTTGTGCATACCAAGGCCGATATTCACCAGGACCATGCCACCGTCACCGAAGAAGCGCTGCGCGCGTTCCGCGGAGTGACGGTGCTGGGCTTTGATGTGATCCGCAGCAGTTATGGTTTCTTCCCCAATTTCCTGGTAGAAGTCACCCAAGCAGATACGCAAAGAAAGATCGAAGCGCTGGCGTGCTATAAAACCTACGAAAGCCGCTATTACTTCGACCAGAGCATCACCCATGCCACGCTGGTGCGCAACGGCGCTATCTGCGAGCGTCCGTTCGCTGAAGGGTTCGATATCTTGCGCGTGATCGGGCGGTTCGGCTGCATCCCCGGCTAACAGCCGATCTTCAGCCGCAATCTGCGGAAACGCTCTCTTCAGAAGACCCACCTGTCGGGGTCAACGCATCCGCCGCAATCTGGCCGGAGGCTTGACCCCGACAATTATTCTTCACCTTCGCACGCCTACTTCAATTTGACCGTCAACCACGCGCGTCGGATACCACGGCGTCGACGTCACCGCCGGCAGAGTCAACGCTTCGCCAGTGCGAATATCAAAACGCGCGCCGTGACGCGGGCAGATCACCTGATGATCTTCGAGCTCGCCGTCACCCAGCGGGCCGCCGTCGTGCGTACACACATCCCCAATCGCGTAAAACGTGCCGCCCACGTTGAATACCACAATGGGCAGATCACCAATTTCTACAAAAATCCGTTCGCCGGGCGGTACTTCGTCTACACCGCCCAGGCGGTAAAATTGGTACAGGCTCTGATCGACCGCGTTCATGTCATTCATTATTCTTCGTCAAGGTCCAGGCCTTCGCCAACGCCGTACACCCCGGCTTTGAGCACTTTCAGCGAAAGCAGCGCGCACTTCAGCCGCACCGGGCCGAGATCAATTCCCAGCAGGTCGAGGATATCCGCCTTGCCCAGCGCTTTCACTTCATCCAGGCTCTTGCCGATGATGCTCTCCAGCAGCAAGTCAGCGGATGCCTGGGAGATGGCGCAGCCGTGACCGCTGAACGCGGCTTGCGTCACGCGGTTGTCTGCGTCGACGCGCAGATCAATACGGATATGGTCGCCGCACAGCGGATTTTCGTCTTCAAAGCTGATGTCATGCGGGTCCAGCTCGCCGCGGTACGCCGGGTTCTTATAATGTTCGAGAATCACTTCGCGGTATAAATCGTCCATGCCTGCTCTCAGCCAAAAATTTGCTTTACTTTTTCCAGCCCTTCGGCCAGCCGGTCCACTTCTTCGCGCGTGGAATACAGGTAGAAACTGGCGCGGGTGGTGGCAGGCAGGTTAAAGCGCTGGTGCAGCGGCATGGCGCAGTGATGCCCGGCGCGCACCGCAATACCTTCCCGGTCGAGGATCTGAGCCACGTCATGCGGGTGGATGCCACCCAGGGTAAAGGAGGCCACGCCGCCTTTATGCTCGGCCGTCGGGCCAAACAGGTTCAGGCCGGAAATCTCGCTCAACCGGTCCATGGCGTAACTGATGATCTCCTGCTCGTACGCTTCCACCCATTCCATCCCAATTTGGGACAGGTAATCCACCGCCGCGCCAAAACCAATGGCTTCGGCTACAGCCGGTGTGCCCGCTTCAAACTTGTGCGGCAGATCATTAGGCGTGAAGCCGCGCAGCGTCACTTTGCGGATCATATCACCCCCGCCCAGAAAAGGCGGCATCTTTTCCAGCAGTTCCTGCTTGCCGTACAACGCGCCGATTCCGGTGGGACCAAGCATTTTGTGCGCCGAAAACGCCAGAAAATCGACGTCCAGGTCGCGCACGTTGATCGGCAAATGCGGAACCGACTGCGCCCCGTCCACCAGCGTCAGCGCTCCGGCGGCATGCGCCAGCGCGATCATCTCTTTAGCCGGGTTGATCGTGCCCATCACATTCGACATCTGCGTAAACGCCACCAGCTTCGGATTCAACTCCAGGAGCTTCCGGTAGGTTTGCAGGTCGAGCAGCCCGTCTTCCGTCACGGGAATAAACTCCAGCCGCACGCCCTTTTCCGCTGCCAGCATGTGCCAGGGCACCAGGTTTGAGTGGTGCTCCATTTCGGTCAGGATCACCACGTCGCCGCTGTTGAGAAAGGCGCGCCCCCAGGCATAGGCCACCAGGTTGATCGACTCGGTAGTGTTGCGGGTGTAAATCACCTCGCGCGGGCTGCGCGCGCCAATGAACGCGGCAATCCGTTCACGCGCGGCCTCATACCCGGCGGTCGCTTCTTCAGCCAGCGTATGCACGCCGCGGTGAATATTGGCGTTATGCAGCCGGTAGTATTCGTCCATCGCTTCCAGCACGCTGGCCGGTTTTTGCGATGTGGCAGTCGAATCGAGGTACACCAGGGTCTTGCCCGGGTGTACCTCGCGTTGTAGTACCGGAAAATCCTGGCGAATGCGCAGAACTTTTTGCTGCACATCGCTTGCATTGGTTACCATACGGGTCATATCAATTGTCCGTTCACTGCCAACGCCAGGCGGTCACTCCACTGTTGGCAGAGTAGTGGATTTGGAAGAGGGTCGGCGCTGCGGCGGGCGTAAATTGGCGGAATGCTGCGGGCACCACAGAATGTGATCCGGCACCATCCAGCCATCGGTGAGGAATACATTCGTGCGGAACTGGACGGCCACCATCTTCGGATCTACCTGCACGACGATCCCTCGCAGCCACCCACGCACGCGCTGCCCGTTCTTTTCGTGATCGCAAAGAACCTCTACAGTGTCGCCAACATCGAAAGAAAATTCGGGGTTGGGGGCTTTCATGAATGGTATTTTGGACATTTACTTTCTCCTGACCCGTTATGCATCTACGTACTAAACTCTAATTTTAGCACGCGTAAGGGCTATCTGCCAGCATACGTGTTCATCTTATTATGAATTGCCTGCTGGAAACGCTCGCGCACCCCATCAAAGGGAATCCGCTGCATAATCGGATCGAAGAAACCTTCAACGATCAGGCGTTCCGCCTCGACGCGCTCAATCCCGCGCGCCATTAAGTAAAAGACCTGGTCCTGGTCAATCTTGCCCACCGTCGCGCCGTGCGTACAGCGCACGTCATCAGCCAGGATTTCCAACCCAGGGATCGAATCGGCGCGGGCTTTGCGGCTGAGCACCAGATTACGGTTGGCCTGGTAGCCGTCTGTTTTTTGCGCGCCAGGGGCCACGTAAATCATGCCCTGCCACACCGAGCGGCTGGTATCCAGCAGCGCGCCCTTGAAAAGCAGGTCGCTGGTGGTGTTCGGAGCCAGGTGATTCTGCTGCGTGTCATGGTCGAGGTGCTGGTCGTGCTCGGTGAAGTAGAAGCCCGACATGCGCCCCACGCTACCCTGGCCGACGAGGCTCAGTTCCGTGAAGTTCTTGGTCAACTTACTGCCGACCGCGCCAAAGATCCAATCCAGGCTGGCGTTGCGATCCACATGGGCGCGCTCGTGGCTGATGCTCCACACATGCTCACCCCAGGACTGCAGCTCGACGAATTGTAACTTTGCCTCCGGGCCAACGTAAATCTCAACAATGCCGGAGTGCAGCGTCTGCCCTGCTTCCGTGGGCGAAGCCGACTCATGCACGTACGTTGCCGACGAACCTTCTTCCAGGTAGACCAGCAGGTGCGAAATGTGCGCCAGGTCAACTCCCGGGCCCCACAGAATGCTCTGCAGCGGCTGCTCCACGCTGACGCCGGCCGGCACATACAGCAGAACGCCGTTCTGCGCGAGCGCGCCCGTCAGGGCCGCGAACTTGCCTTCTTCAGTGCGGATGACTTTCCCCAGGATTTTTTCCAGAACCTGCGGGTACTGCGCTTCCGCGGTGCGCAGGTCAGTGAAGATCACGCCCTTGGCCTGCAGTTCCGGGCTGAGTTCGGTCTGAACCCCGCCGGGCATTAAAATCACCTGTCCGCCGTGCGCGTCACCCGTCAAAGGAGTCAACAGGTCCGGGTTGACCGCTGGCAGATCCAGGTGCGCGTCTGCCGCCGGAAAGCGGTAGCGTTCCGCGTGCAAATTCTTGATATCCGTGCGCCGCCAGGCTTCATCCTGGACGGTCGGAAGGGGCAGGTTTTTGAACTGCTCCCAGGCTTGCTGGCGATACGCTGCCAGCGCGCTGCTGGCGGGCGTCCGCACCATATCGGCAGAGAAGGTAAAATCCTTTGGCTGCGCGCCTTCGCTGCGGCGTGTTCGAGTAACGATTTGCGGCGTTTCGTTCATATCTGTCAGGACCTTCCCTTACCCAATCGAGCCTTCCATCTGCAGTTGGATCAGGCGGTTCATTTCCACCGCGTATTCCATCGGCAGTTCTTTGACCAGCGGCTCAATAAAGCCGGAGACTACCATCGTCGTCGCTTCTTCTTCCGACAGGCCGCGGCTCATCAGGTAGAAGAGCTGCTCTTCGCCCACCTTAGAGACCGATGCCTCGTGCCCAATGTTCACGTCTTCTTCGTCGATTTCGATGTAAGGGTATGTATCTGACCGCGACTGCGGATCGAGCAGCAGCGCATCGCAGACTACATTAGAGCGCGCATTTTCCGCGCCTTTGTAGACCTTGAGCAGGCCACGGTACGATGCGCGCCCGCCGCCCTTGCTAATCGACTTCGAGGTGATCTTGCTGCTGGTGTTGGGCGCAAAGTGAATCACCTTGCCGCCCGCGTCTTGATGCTGCCCCGGCCCGGCAAAAGCCATCGAGAGGATTTCGCCGCGCGCGCCTTCTCCCACCAGATAGCAGGAGGGATACTTCATCGTAACTTTCGAGCCCAGGTTCGAGTCGACCCATTCCATCGTGCCGTGTTCATGAACAATGGCACGCTGGGTGACCAGGTTGTACACATTCGTCGACCAGTTCTGGATGGTGGTGTAGCGCACGCGCGCGCCCTTTTTCACCACGATCTCGATTACGCCCGAGTGGAACGAATCGGTGGTGTAGGAAGGCGCAGTACAGCCTTCCACGTAATGCACCTGGGCGCCTTCATCGGCGATGATCAGTGAGCGCTCGAACTGGCCAATGTTGGCTACGTTCAGGCGGAAGTAAGCCTGCAGCGGCAGATCGACTTTTACGCCTTTGGGAACGTAAACGAACGAGCCGCCCGACCAGACCGCGCTGTTCAGCGCCGCGAATTTGTTGTCTTCAATCGGAATGACCGTGCCGAAATATTCTTTGAACAGATCCGGGTGTTGGCGCAGACCATCTTCAATCGATAGAAAGATAACGCCCTGCTTCTCCAGGTGTTCCTGAATGCTGTGGTAGACCATTTCCGATTCGTATTGCGCGCCCACGCCGGCCAGGAATTTGCGCTCGGCTTCGGGGATGCCCAACCGGTCAAAAGTCTTTTTGATCGATTCCGGCACATCGTCCCAATTCTTACTCGACATATCCGACGGGCGCACGTAATAGTAGATATCGTCCAGGTTGAGCTCGTCCAGGTCCGCGCCCCATTTGGGCATTGGGCGCTGGCGGAAATGCGCCAGGCCGCGCAGGCGAAAGTCCAGCATCCACTGCGGCTCGCCCTTCATGGCCGAAATCTGGCGTACTACTTCTTCATCCAGGCCTTTACGGGTCTTAAAAACTGACACGTCCGGGTCAGAGAACCCGTACTGGTAGTCAGCCATCTGATCCAGAATTTTAACTTGCTGATCGTCTTTACCCATAATTTATCCTCCACCGGCGTACTGCCGGGAATCAGGCCAATTCGTTTTCGAGTTTTTCGCGAACCCAGTCGTAACCGTGTTCTTCGAGGTGCAGCGCCAGGTCGGCTCCGCCCGATTCGACAATGCGGCCGTCCATCATCACGTGGACGAAATCCGGGTTGATGTAATTAAGAATGCGCTGGTAATGGGTGATCACCAACACGCCCAGATCTTGTCCGCGCAGAGCATTGACGCCTTCCGAAACGATGCGCAGCGCGTCGATATCCAGGCCGGAATCGGTTTCGTCGAGTACGGCGATTTCGGGGCGCAGCATGGCCATTTGCAGGATTTCCGCGCGTTTCTTCTCGCCGCCGGAAAAGCCTTCATTCAAATAGCGGCCGGCAAACGCGTTATCCATCTTGAGCATATCCATGCGCTCTTTCATCATCTTGCGGAATTCGGGAATGGGAATTCCCTTGTCTTCGGGATTCGCCGCGCGGCGGCGCGCGTTAATCGCCGTGCGCAAGAAGTTCGCAACCGTCACACCCGGGATCGACACGGGGTATTGGAAAGCCAGGAACAGCCCCAGCCGAGAGCGCTCGTCCGGTTCGAGTTCAAGAATGTTCTCACCCTTGAAGAACACTTCTCCTTGGGTGACCTCGTATTGCGGGTGGCCCATCAAGGTGTACGCCAGCGTGGACTTCCCGGTACCGTTTGGCCCCATGATTGCGTGCACTTCGCCCTGGTTAATCACCAGGTTCAAACCTTTGAGAATCTCTTTTCCTTCAATACTCACATGAAGATTGCGAATATCAAGCTGGGACATAGAAGCGGAACTCCTTTTTCCTTATCAAACCGTCTGCAACAACTACCCCCGGTGTTTTCCCGAAAGTAGTCAAAAATTATCTGAATACTCCTTCAGGCTAATACCGGTGCGATTATAGCACACATGCCTGTGAGGGTCAATATTTATTATAATATTCTATAATATTGACAATAATCCAACCGCTATGATATACTACCAAACGAAGGTGGCAGTTGAAGCCTGCCTGGGTTTGTAACCGTATCGTCTTCTTCGGGTTCAATAGGGGAAACTGTTTGCGATTGTTGTGAGGGATAAGAACAGAAATGAAAAGTACGCGTGAGCGAATTCTCCAGACCCTGTTAAGCCACCCCCGCTCCACCATCAACGACCTGGCCGAAGCAGTCAAAATCAATGCCATATCGGTGCGCCACCATCTCACCAGCCTGCAGGCTGAAAACCTGGTGACCGCCGAAGAAGAACGGCATGGCGTGGGCCGGCCCCGGTTGGTCTATTTTTTGACGGAAAAGGGTTTGGAACGCTTCCCCACCAAGTACTTTCAGCTTACCAACCGCCTGCTCGACCAGTTAAAAGAGAACCTCCCCGCGCCAGTGGTGGAAAACCTGTTTACCCAAATGGCTACTGGCCTGGCTGCTGGCTATGCGCAGCAGGTCGAGCACTTGCCGATGGAAGAAAAACTCGATCTGGTCAAATCCCTGCTTGCCGCCGAGGGCTTTTCTGTTGAATGGGAAAAACAAGGCGATGCCTACGCCATTCACGAAAGCACCTGCCCCTATTTTCACGTCGGGCAGAGCCATCCAGAGGTCTGCACAGTCGACCAGACGATCATCTCTACTGTTTTATCGATCCCCGTTGAAAAGATTCAGTGCATTTTGCACGGTGATATGCACTGCACCTACCTGATCAACCGCAATCTCCAGTCTGAGGAGGCCAAATCATGATGATGGATCAAACCCCTGGAACCAACCGTCCCACCTGGGTGATTGAATCGACCCACCCCGAGCAAAGCGAAAAGCTCAAAACCGCTTTGAACGAAGTGATCGACCCGGAAATTGGATTGAGCATTATCCAGCTTGGGCTGGTGCGCGACGTAACCCTGGAGACAGATAGTGCGGTGGTGCGCATGATCCTGACCACTCCCTTCTGCCCATACGGTCCGGCCATGCTAGAGGCCACGCGTCAAAAAGCCGAATCTGCCCTGGGCGTATCCACATCGATTGACCTGGGCATGGAAATGTGGGATTTCTCAATGATGGAAGAAGGATTAGGCGGCGACTGGGGTTTGTACTAACCCACAATTGATCATAGACATGTCACAAAAAGGGTGGAGCAACCTCCGCTCTTTTTTGTTTTGCATTGCAAACAGATATTGACTTTTCTTCTTTTTGTCCTTATCATTGGTAGTAGATGGGGGGTGCCCAATCTAACCCCGGATTTACCGGCAATTATATGATTTCGCCTTACGCTACAACTTAATAGTTTCTACGTGAAAGAGCAAACCCACCGCGAGATGGGGACGCAAAGCCATGGGTCTGTTTAACAGACTGCCAGGTTGCCGAGGTGCATCACTTCGGCATTTTTCATATCTCTGTGGTTTTGCTCTTGTCTAGCAACGCTTGTCCACAACACCCTGGCAGGCGATTTACACCCGGTAGAGCGTCCTGAAGGGAGGGATTATCGATAACCAGAGTACTTTCCATATGGCCTTGGCTCGTGATTAAATTCACCCATACGATTATATTTCCGGAGGAGGTTCTATGTTGCGCAAATTGTTCAATGGTGCGATCATCCTTGCGATGCTCCTGGCTTTTCCGTCAGCCGCTTTTGCCCAGGATGGTACCGTGCCCGTTGTTCCCTCGGTTGATGTCAGCGAATGGCTGATCCCCGAAGGCGATATTGTTGAAGTGCAACCCTACGTCGCGGCTGAACTGGCGCAAGCCACCGGCATGGTCGATGTAGTTGTTCAACTGGCGGACGATCCGGTAGCGGTTGCCGCCGGCAAGACCTCCAGCTCAGGCAAGACGATGTCGGCTGCCGGGCAAAGCAGCTATAAGGCATCCCTCGGCGCGCGCCAGACCTCCGTCATGGGCCAGATCGCCGGCCTGGGCGGCGTGGAACAGGCCCGCGTCAGCGTCGCGCTGAACGCGGTGATTGTTTCTATCCCCGCTGAGAACATCCTGGCCGTTTCCCGGCTCCCTGGTGTCAAATCGGTGCGCCCGGTTGGCAATTATGAAAAAGACCTGGCCGAAACTGTGCCTTATATCGGCGCGGCCGCGGTCCAGGCTGCTGGCTATGACGGTACTGGCATTGTTGTTGCAGTGCTCGACTCCGGTATCGATTACATGCACTATAACCTCGGCGGATCGGGCAGTGTTGCTGAGTACGAAGCCAATGATCCCACAATCATTGAACCCGGCACCTTCCCCACCGCGAAAGTCATCGGCGGTTACGACTTCGTTGGCGAAGACTGGCCGACCTACGGCGACCGCACTGAAGACCCCGACCCGATCGATATGGGCCCTGGCTCTGGCCATGGCACGCATGTCGCCGATATCATCGGCGGTCGCAGCAACGACGGCCTGCATGTTGGCGTCGCCCCGGGCGTCTCGTTCTACGCGGTAAAGGTCTGCTCGTCGGTCTCCACCTCCTGCAACGGCACCGCGCTGCTGCTGGGCATGGATTTCGCTCTCGACCCCAACGGCGATGGCAACATCGCAGACCATGTGGACGTCGTCAACATGTCGCTTGGCTCTGGCTACGGCCAGAAAGAAGATGACCTGAGCTTCGCCAGCGCCAACGCCGTGAAGGCAGGCGTCGTGGTTGTGACCTCAGCTGGCAACAGCGCCAACCGCCCCTACATTGCCGGTTCTCCGTCCACCACCCCCGAAGTCATCAGCGTTGCGCAGACCGAAGTTCCCAGCGCCGTGGCTTACCCGCTGGTGATCACCTCGCCGGCCAGCATTGCTGGTTCGTACCCCAACACCGCCACAGTTGACTGGGCTCCCATCGGCGCCGGCATCTCGGGCGAAGTTGTGTACGTTGGCCGCGCCTGCCCTGGCGATACCCTGCTGGCCGATCCGACCGGCAAGGTCGCTCTGGTTGACCGTGGCACCTGCTCCATCTCGCTCAAGGTAGATGTGGCCGCAAAAGCTGGCGCTACCGGCGTTCTGCTGGGCCTCATTGCCTCGGGTGACGCTGTTTCCTTCAGCTTCGGTGGCGGCGACGTGATGGTCCCGATGCTGGTGATCATCAAGTCCTACGCCGATATGATCAAAGCCAATATCGCCGCCCCGGTTGTCGTGGATATTACCGCCGAAAACGGTATCTCGATGGTTG
>DATCUC010000319.1:0-18062 GCA_036567625.1 Anaerolineaceae bacterium
GCTGCGCCCGCCGCGACCGAGGCCCCCGCCGCGACCGAAGCCCCCACCATGGAACCTGCTCCGGCTGGTTTGACGGGCACGATCACCCTGTGGCAGTCCTGGAAAGAAAATGAAATCGCCAGCCTGAACGACGTTGTGGCGGCTTTCCAGGCTAAGAATCCGGATGTCACCTTCGATATCCTGTACGTTCCGTTCGATGATCTGCGCGGCAAGTTCGAAACCGCGGCTGCCACCGGTGGCGGCCCCACCGTCCTCATCGGCGCTGCTGACTGGGGTCCCGCTCTGTTCGACGCCAATCTGATTGCGGATGTCAAGGGCCTTGTTTCGGAAGAAACCATCGCCAACATTACCCCGGGCGCGCTCGGCGCTGTCATGTACAAAGACGCCTACATCGGCCTGCCCGAAACCACCAAGGGTGTTGTGCTCTTCCGCAATACCCAGATCATCACCGAACCCGCCACTGACCTCGACGATTTCATCGCCAAGGCTCAGGCCGCGACCCAGGGTGATGTGGTTGGCGCTGACTTCGAATATGGCTTCTTCTTCTCGGCCCCCATCCTGAACGCGGTTGGCGGCAAGCTGATGGAAGACAATGGCGATCCCGCCTTTAACGATGAGAAGGGTGTTGAATACATGCAGACCCTGCTCAAGATTAAGGACGCCGGCATTGCCATGGAAAACTACACCGACAACGACGTCAACCTGTTCAAGGCTGGCAAGGCTGGCTGGATCATTGATGGTTCCTGGAACATGGCTGCCCTGGCTGAGTCCATCGGCGCTGAGAATCTGGCCATCGATCCCTGGTTCGCCCCGCTGTCTGGCTACACCCAGACCGAAAATATCTACCTGAGCGCCAATGCTTCGGAAGAAGACCTGGCCGCCGGCGCTGCCTTCATTGACTTCTTCCTCTCGCAGGAAGCCCAGACTCTGCTGGCTGACCCGACCAAGGCTGCGCACATCCCCGCCATTACCGGCGTTGAAATCTCCGACCCGCTGCTGGCCATGGCCAATGACGCTCTGGCCGCTGGCGCTGCCTTCCCCGTGATCCCCGAGATGGGCGCTTACTGGGACCCGATGAACAACGCTCTCAAGGCCGTTGTCACCGATGGCAAGGACCCCGCCACCGAACTGCAGGCTGCCTTTGACCTGGTTACCGCTAAGGTTGCCGATATTCGCGCTGGTTCCAACTAATCATTCTGCTTCGCACAGGACTGATTAGTCTTATGAAGTAAATCGAACGCAGGTGGAATTGTACAATTCCACCTGCGTTTGCTACAATAGGTCTAGGTTTTTCATCAGCCCCTTATTTTCCATGGTACTCCCAATAGAAAGGAGAATGGATTATGGCAGCAACGCCAACGCCGCAGCCGATCCTCCGGGAAAAAGTCCTTCCTGCAGGAAGAGGAAGCTTAAAAGAGCGTATCAAGCAGTCGCGCATTGCCTGGCTATACATTGCTCCGTCCGCGATTCTGATGCTCGTCATCTCATTTTTCCCGCAGATCTTTCAGGTATGGATGTCGTTCACCGATTTCCGTATCCGAAACCTGCGCTTTAATATTCTCAATCCGGAAACTTGGGAAAAATTTGGCCCAAACTGGGTTGGCATTGATAACTACGTCAAGATCATCACCGGAAAGCTGGCCCTGGAAAATTTTGACTTCCTGCGCCTGCTTGGGTTCAATATCACCTGGACGGTGGTCAATGTGTTCTTTCACGTAGTAATTGGTGTCATCATCGCCCTGGCTTTAAACGAAAAGTTCCTCATCGGCCGCCGCTTTTACCGGGCGATTTTCGTTTTGCCGTGGGCTATCCCGGGCTACATTGCCGCGCTTACCTGGCGCAACATGTTCGACGACCGGTTCGGCGCGATCAACCAGCTTCTGGGTATCATTAACCAGACCTTTGGCACCTCGTTTGCCACCGATACACGCTGGATCAACTCGACCCAGGTGCCGATCGGCGGGCTGCTGGCTTTCTTACCGCTGGCGTTTTACGCCGTGCTGCTGGCGAATGTCTGGCTGGGCTGGCCGTTTATGACCGTGGTTGCCACGGGCGCGCTGCAGTCTATTCCCAGTGAGATGTACGAAGCCGCCAGCATGGACGGCGCCAACGCCTGGCAGCGCTTCTGGAACGTGACAGTGCCCATGATCCGCCCGGCAATGGTTCCGGCAATCATGCTCGGAACTATCTGGACTTTCAACGGCTTCAATGTGATTTACTTTATTACCAACGGCGAGCCGTTTGGCCGTACAGAAATTCTGGTGACGCAAGCCTTCAAGCTGGTTTACCAGCAGCGCATGTACGGCGTGGCGTCGGCGTTCAGCCTGATCGTTTTCGCCATCCTGTTTGTGATCACCATGATCAATAACCGGGTCACCCGAGCAACGGAGGCCTACAATGCCTAAAGCCAGACGCGACCGTATTTTGCGGCAAATTGGCCTGCAGGTCTTTTTACTGCTGGTTACCATCACGGTGTTATTCCCGATCCTGTGGATCTTCTCGATGGCTTTGGACCCGCGCAATATCGACAAGCCGCTGACCCTGACCCTGATCCCGCCGGGTGCTTCACTGGCGGCTTTCAAGCGCGTACTGCTCGAGCCTTTCAAACTGCTGTGTTCCAACCCTAGCGATGTCAAAACCTGCATGACTTTTACCAAGCTCCTGGGCAACAGCTTGCTGGTAGCGCTGGGCACCAGTTTGATCGCCGTATTTTTGGGTGCATCCGCAGCCTATGCCTTTTCACGCTTCAAGTTCATCGGTCGGCAGGCGGGCATGTTAGGCTTTATCGTGCTGCTCATGCTCCCGGCCACGGCCACCATCGCACCCATTTTCGTTCTGCTCAGTTCGATCAAGATCGGCGATGAGAGCTTGCGCACCACGCTGTACGGGCTGATGCTGGCATATGGGGCAGGGACGCTGCCCTTCTCGATCTGGAATCTTAAGGGCTATTTCGACACGGTGCCGAAAGAGCTGGAAGAGGCCGCCTGGATCGATGGCGCCAGCGTCACAACTACTTTCTTTAAGGTAATTTTGCCGCTCTCCGTCCCGGCTATGGCAATCACCGTACTGTTCAGCTTCATGACCGGTTGGACGGAATTCGTCTTTGCCTGGACGCTGCTCGAAGATCCCAGCCGCTTTACGCTGGCGATGGCGCTGCGCTCCATGCAGGGACAATATGCTACACCCTGGTCGGATTTCTCGGCCATGTCGATCCTGATGAGCATCCCCATCGTGCTGCTCTTCTTCGCATTGCAGCGTTACCTGGTGGGCGGCCTGACGGTAGGCGGCGTCAAGGGGTAGAACAAAGCTTGCTGTTGACCTGCTTTTGGAACCATTTGGGACAAACAAGGGCTAAATTCGGGTGGGAAGCGCCGCTTTGGGTGCTTCCCATCCTATTTTTGGGATAATCGATTGATGAGAAAAATAAACCTTACCAGACTCCTTCGCAGTCTATTTATTGTTTTGCTTGTTAGTTTGCTCGCAGCCTGCACCCGCCAAACGGCCACGCTTCCGGCAGCAACTACTGCTCCCTCTGCCACCGCTACCGTGCTACCCCCAACCGCAGCGCCAACGGTGGCCCCAACCCGCGCCACAGGCGCGGTCAACGTGGCCGAGCGTGACCTGCCCTGGTGGAATGATGCGGTCTTTTACGAGGTTTTTGTGCGCAGTTTTGCTGACAGTGATGATGACGGCATTGGCGATTTCAATGGCTTGACCCAACGGTTGGATTATCTCAATGATGGAAATCCGGACACTTCCACCGACCTGGGGATCACCGGAATCTGGTTAATGCCCATCCAACCTTCGCCTTCCTATCACGGCTATGACATCACCGACTACACCGCCATCAACCCGGAATACGGTACGCTGGAAGACTTCCAGGCTTTCTTGACAGCGGCGCATGAGCGCGGGATTCGGGTAATCATTGACCTGGTGCTCAATCATACGTCCAGCGAACATCCCTGGTTCGTCTCCGCAATGCAGGGGCCGGGTTCGCCATATTATGATTATTACGTCTGGTCCGAGACCGACCCGGGCATACGCGGCCCGGAAGGCCAGACCGTCTGGCAGACGGCGAGCAATGGGCGCTATTTCTACGGCTACTTTTGGTCAGGTATGCCCGATTTGAATTACCGCAACCCGGCGGTCACTGCCGAAATGGACAAGGTCAGCGCCTTTTGGCTGGAAGAAGTGGGTATTGACGGCTTTCGCCTGGATGCCGTGCGTCACCTGGTAGAGGACGGCAGCAAACTGACCAATACCCCCGAAACGCATACCTGGCTGCAGGGCTTTCGGGAAGAATACAAGACCCTCAACCCAGAGGCGGTCACGGTAGGTGAAATCTGGGATAAAAGCAGCGCGGTCGCTCCCTACGTGCAGGGAAATGAACTTGACCTGGCCTTCAACTTTGATCTGGCGTCCGCCTGGGTGACGGCTGCCGCCGGCAAAGACGCGCGCACCGCCAGTTTTGTGCTCAACCGCGATTTGCAGGTCTTTCAACCCGGGCAGTTTGCCACGTTTTTGACCAACCACGATCAAAACCGGGTGATGAACCAGGTTAACGGTGCAGTGCTGCGCGCCAAAACGGCCGCGGCGCTGATGCTGACCGCTCCGGGCGTGCCGTTCGTCTATTATGGTGAAGAGATTGGCATGAGCGGCGCCAAACCCGACCCGCAGATCCGCACGCCGATGCAGTGGAACAGCGCTGAAGGCGCCGGGTTCACCGCTGGCGCGCCCTGGGAAGCGATCAACCCGGACGCGGAAACGGTGAACGTGGCCGCGCAGGATGCCGAGCCCGCGTCACTGCTCAACCATTACCGCGCGCTGATCCATCTGCGCAACGCAAACCCCGCAATGCGCTCCGCGGATGCCTGGGTTTTGGACGCCGGCACGCGCAGCGTCTATGCCGTGCTGCGGGCTGATCACCAGCAAGCGCTGCTGGTGCTGGTCAACCTGGATGATGAGGCCGTCACGGACTATGCGCTGAGCCTGGAGAACGGCCCATTGGAGGGTAGTTTTTCCGTGCGCGGGATATACGATTCCAGCGCGGAGGATTTGCCCGAACTGACGGCCAATTCCACTGGTGGTTTTGCGGGTTACCAACCTCTTCCCGAACTTGCGCCGGGGGCTGTGTACGTGCTCGAGCTGCTTCCATAAGCGCAGAAACGCAAGAGAATAGAAACGCGTATCACCGGGTTATTCGCCGCCCACGCCAAACACCATCCGGTCGAACAGCGCGCGCTGCAAGACCAAAAACACAATTACCACTGGCAGGCTCATCAAAATTGCCATGGCAGCCAGTTGGCTCCATGGATAGCTGCCCATGGTGATGATGCCCCACAGCGCCATAGCGACGGTTACGTTCTGGCTGTTTTCCACGAAGAGCCAGCCGATGGCGAATTCTGAATAGGCGGTAAGGAAGGCCAGGAGCGCGGCCACGCCGATGGCGGGCAAGGCATTGGGCAAAGTGATTTGCAGAAAAGTCGCCAGTGGGCCGGCTCCATCCAGAAAGGCTGCCTCTTCCATTTCCGCGGGCACGGATTGGAACGCGGCGCGCATATTCCAGATGCAGAAAGGCAGGGCAAACGCGGTATACACCAGGATCAGCCCGAACAGGGTGCTGCGCAGCTTCAACGATTCCAGCAGCACATACAGCGGGGTCATCAGCGCGACCAGCGGTAGAAATGCACCGACCAGGATCACGATCAGCCCCGGCTCGCGCCCGCGGAAGCGAAAGCGCGCAAAGGCGTACGCCATACTTGCGCCCATCACCACCGCTGCCAGGGCGGAGGACCCGGCCACCAGTAACGAATTACGCAGCAGCCCCGGAAACGAGAGCGATTGTGATGGCGTCTTCCAGACTTGCTCAAATACTTTGAATGTGATTTCCTGAGGCCAGATTGAGAAGCTGGTTGGCACGCTCTTGATCGAGCCATCCAGCGCGATGCGCACCAGCCCCCACAACGGAATGAGCACGAAGGCCGCCACCAGCAACAGCGCGCCCTGGATGGCCAGCTGCTTCATTGGCGAGAGCCGGCGGTTGCCCGCCCGAATTGCAGCGCCCGATTTACGCATAACTCACTCCTTCTGTGGCTTTGGTTAGCCGGTTGAACCACAGCACCAGCCCAATCAGGATGATCACCGTTACCACGTTGATAATTGCCGAGGTTGCATACGCGCCGTCGGAAAAAATGTAATAAGACAGCGCGGAGAGCGTGATGACGGGCGTATTCAGCACGGTGAAGAGATAGAACTGGTTGAAGGCAAAAATGGCGCGCAGGATGATCGCCGGCAGCAGCAGAGGAAAGACCAATGGCCAGGTCACCTGGAGGAAAAGCTGCCAGCCGGAGGCCCCATCCAGGGCGGCGGCTTCGTAGATATCTTCGGGAATCAGCTTCAGCCCGGCGCGCGCCGACAGCATCATGAAAGGGAATCCATACCACAGCCCGGCCACGAGCAGCACGATCAATGCCAGATTGGGATTTTCCTGCCATCCGGCGGCTGGTAGGCTTCCTGGCGCGGTTTGAGACCAGCTCTTCGCGGCCAGCGAGAGAAACCCAAATCGCGGCTCGACTACCTGGCTCCACGAAAGCGCAGCCACGAACTCGGGCACAGCCCAGGGCAAGATAAACAGCGTTTGCCAGAAAGATTTGAACCGTACGCCCGGGCGGTGCAGCATCAGTGCGATAGCTACGCCCAGCGCAGCCTGCGTGGCCACGGCCAGCACTGTCCACACCAGTTCGAAAACATACAATTCACCCGCGCCAAAGAGTACATTGATCAGGCCATTCAAACCGGTGTAATGCACCTGGCGTCCGCCGCCCAGGTTGAAGATATCTACTTCGCGGGCTGCCACCTGCCCGGTGAGGCCCATCCACACTTCGCGCCATACACCGCCGTTGATGCCGTCTTTGATCGCTGAGCCGCGGAAGTCGGTCATTGCCATCGCGAGCTGGTAGATCAATGGAAAGAGGGTGATCAGGGTCAGCGCCAGCAGACCGGGCAACAACCAGGGGAACACCTGCCAGAAATGGCTTAACGCAGCGTGACCGCGCGCCTGGCGCTGCTGGCGGGCAGCATGCGCGCGCAGGCGTTTCCACCAGGCTGCCAGGGGTTCGGCAATGGCTGCCTGAAAGCCGTCCGCCGCCACCACTGCTACCGGCGCGGTGATCAGCAGGGTATACTGCGGCCACTTGGTCGGCCAGATGAGCAGGAAACCCAGCGCCAACGCCAGCCACAACAGGAAAACCGGGTGGCGTTCACGGGCACGACGCAGGCCAAATAAGGCCAGCAGGGTGACGATCATGTCCAGCGGCAGAAGGAAGACCCCCGGGTGCCAGGGCACGCTCATGCTCAGCCAGACGAGGGGCTGCCAGAAAGGGAAATGAGCGCTGGTTACAGCCGCGCTTTGCGCATAGCCACCATGATAGGTAATGGATTGCGCCAGCCGGTGGATCGGGTCCGGCCACAGGTACGGATTGACCAGGAAAAAGGTGACGACCGCGATGCATCCCCAGGTCAGCAGCGGCGCCAGCCACCGGAGCCGTCGCCAGGGAGCTTCCTGAGCGCGGTAGGCACTGACCAGCCAGTGGGCTGCCACCGCGATGCCAGCGATCGCGTAATAATACTTGGCCGCCGTCGTTAATCCTAATGCAAGCGCCGACAGTACCAGCCAGATGTGGCGCGGCTTGCGCCGCCAGAGCAGGTAGGCAGTCACTACCAGAAGGCTGGTGAAAGACGGCACGCCTTCGAGCATCACCTGGCTGGTGTACTTGATGTTGAAGGTGTTGGTGGCCACGAATAATCCGGCCAGTGGGTTGATCAGCGCCAGCAGTGCTGCTTCCAGTACGCCAAACAAGGCCGAAGCATTGCGCGCAGCGTGTAAGGGGGCTTTTGGAAGCGTGGTATCTGGTCCGGCCGTAGTTGGCCGGTCAGGGATGAGGGGGAAATCCGGCAAGTTGAGCAGCGTGATTCCGTAGACAATTTTGGAAAGCGGGGGATGCTCGGTGCGGTAGTTTTCGCGCGTCAGCACAGACCAATCCCCTCTGCGCAAATCCTGGGCGTACAACTGGCCCGCGCGCAGATAATCATCCTCGTCGTAATCCACGGGGAGCAGCGCAACCGCGCGCAGGCGCAGAGCAGCCGCAACCGCTGCGATTAATAGGATTAGCAGGACCCTGGCAAGAGTTAACAAAAATTTTTTGTTCATCCTGGCACACCCTGGCACGAGAATTTATGTATCCCGCCGTGTTTTCGCGGCAGACGCATTCGTATTGAAAAACGCAAACTTTATTGTAGCGAAAATGAGAGCGGACGGAATCGGAAAAGTAGATAGATTTCCGAAAGGCATGTATAATTGGCGCGGGGGATTGAAATAACCGACAAGGCAATTAATGGAATGAAAGCATACAACGACAAAATTCAAATCGTCACACCCAGAGCAACAATTGAAATTCATCTACCCGACGGGCGCGTTCTGTGCGGCCCGCGTGGCGAAACTGTTGAGGGCTTTTTGCGCGAACTCCCGGAGTGGGATAATCCGCCGATGATGGGCGCGGTGGTCAACGGCGAACTGCGCGAGCTGACTTACCCATTGGAAATGGACAGCAAAGTACGCCCGGTGACTATGGCCGATGCCGACGGCGCGCGGATCTACCGTCGCTCAATTACTTTTCTGCTGGAAGCCGCGTTTTCTGAAATGTTCCCAGACTCTTCGCTGACCATTGATCATTCGGTGTCATCGGGTGGGTTTTTCTGCCAGGTGAGCGGCCGCGGCCCTCTCAGCGTTGAGGAACTGGCCGCTCTCGAAAAGCACATGCACGCGCTGGTGGATCAGGATATCGCCTTTGCTCGTAAAGCGGTGCCGATCGAAGAAGCCATCGAATATTTCTCGCGCAACGGCCAGCACGATAAAGTCCAGCTACTCAAGTACCGCATGAAGAAGTTCCTGGTGCTCTACAGCCTGGGGGATATGCGTGATTACCATCACGGTTATATGGCTCCATCTACCGGCTACCTGCGCTGGTTTGGGTTGACGCCCATGGGAGAGGGTTTCACCCTGCGCTATCCGCGGCGGTTTGCGCCCAAAGAAATCCTGCCCATGCCGGAATACCCGCATTTGCTGGAGACCTTCCGGCAGTACGGCGACTGGCTTACTCGCCTGGGGATCGAGAGCGTGGGCATGCTCAATGATGCCATCACTCAAGGCCGCGCGCGTGAGATCATCCTGGTTTCTGAGGCGCTGCATGAGCGCCAGATTGCCAACATCGCCCAGAAGATCGTTGCCCGCGCCGACACCGCCCGCATTATCCTCATCGCCGGGCCGTCATCTTCTGGAAAGACTACGTTTTCCAAACGGCTGGCGGTGCAGCTTCTGGCGCAGGGGTTAACTCCTTACGCCATCGAAATGGACAATTACTTCGTCGACCGGGATTTAACGCCCAAAGACGAGAACGGTCAGTACGATTTCGAGCATCTCCATGCGCTCAACACCGGGCGGCTGA
Organism: Anaerolineaceae bacterium; assembly: GCA_036567625.1. GTDB lineage: Bacteria > Chloroflexota > Anaerolineae > Anaerolineales > Anaerolineaceae > CALDSL01. The sequence continues at coordinate 9,504 of DATCUC010000319.1, forward strand.
GCGAAGACCTCAAACGCCTCATCGCCGGAGAAGAAGTACAGCTTCCACGCTACAACTTCAAAACCGGAGTGTCGGAAGAGGGTGACTGGGCGCATATTAACCGCGACCAGATCATCATTCTGGAAGGCATTCACGGCCTGAACCCGGAACTGCTGCCGCATGTCTCTCCAGAAAACACATTCCGCATATATGTTTCCAGCCTGACGCAGTTGAACCTGGACCGGCATAATCGTATTTCCACTACCGATACGCGTCTTATCCGCCGCATTGTGCGGGATGCCAAAGAGCGCGGTTACAGCGCCCAGCAGACGATCGCGCGCTGGGAATCGGTGCGGCGCGGCGAGAAACGCTATATCTTCCCCTACCAGGAGAACGCGGATGAGATCTTCAATTCCGCGCTGGTGTATGAAGTGACCGCGCTAAAGCTGTTTGCCGAGCCGCTGCTGCGCCAGGTTCCTTACGGAACGGATGAGTATATCGAGGCCAAGCGCCTGCTGGCATTCCTTGAGTGGTTCTTGCCCATCGACCCTGAGCTGATTCCCGATAATTCGATCATGCGCGAATTCATCAACGGGTCGATCTTGAAGAACTTCAAGCTGTGGGATTTGAACCGCGGAGTGAGTTAATCCAGTTATCGAAGTAAATAAAACCGGCGAGTTACCTGATTCCAGCTCGCCGGTTTATTATCGATCCAGGATTACATATGCTTGCGCATTACGCGCGCCAGGCGGGCAATGCCTTCATTGATCATCTCTGGCTTGGAGTTGGAGAAATTCAGCCGCGCGGTGTTCTGGCCGCCGCCGCAGGGGAAGAACGAGTAACCCGGCACGAACGCCACTTTTTCTTCCACGGCTTCTTTAAAGATTTCAACCGCGTCAGTTCCTTCAGGCATGGTCATCCACAGGAACAGGCCGCCTTGCGGATGCGTCCAGGTAACACCGGCAGGCATATGCTCTTCCAGCGCGTCCAGCATCACATCGCGGCGTTCGCAATAGACGCGGCGGATGGTCTCTACGTGTTTATCGAGGAAACCGCCGTGCCCAACTTCGTAGGCGATGACCTGGTTGAAGGTGGGCGTATGCAGATCGGTACCTTGCTTGGCCTGCACCAGCTTGGTAATTACCACCGGCGGTGCGATCACCCAGGCCAGGCGGAAACCCGGGGCGAGGATCTTAGAGAAGGTACTCAGGTAGATGACATTGCCGGTGTAGGTTCCGTGGTTCAGGCCGCGCATCTCGCTGTCCATCACATTGACTGAGGGCAGGTGCTCACCTTCAAAGCGAAGCTGACCGTATGGGTCGTCCTCAACGATCGGCACGCCGTAACGGTCGGCCAGTTCTACCAGTTGGCGGCGACGTTCCAGGGAGAGGGTGACGCCGGTGGGGTTCTGAAAGTTGGGCAGCACGTAGATGAATTTTGGCCCAAAGCGCAGCGCCTTTTCCAGTTCTTCAGTGATCATACCGTGCTCATCTGACGGCACGCTGATGTACTCAGCGCCGTAGGCGTTCCAGGCCTGGAGCGCGCCCAGGTAGGTGGGGCTTTCGACCAGGATGCGGTCGCCCCGGTTGATGAAAATCTTACCGAGCAGATCCAATGCCTGCTGCGAGCCGGTGGTGATCAGAATGTTGTCAACCGATATTTCCATATTTAACCGCGAGGTATGCCGGGCAATCATCTCGCGCAGCGGCATATAGCCCTCTGTCGCGCCGTACTGCAGCGCCTTGGGGCCGACGGGGCTGTGCAAAACCCGTTCGGTGGCGGCGAGTACCTCTTCGACTGGGAAGACTTCTGGTGCAGGCATGCCCCCGGCAAATGAAATAACGCCGGGCAGCTCTGTTACTTTGAGCAGCTCGCGAATCGCCGAACTCTGCATACGCTGTGTACGTTGTGAGAAACGGTGTTCCCAGGGTGTTTGCATAAAAATCTCTCCTTTAGGTGTATGAAACGAACGGCAAGTATGGTTGGTGATGGTAACCCGCTGGGTTACAAAATGATGCGGGCGCACAGCGCCCGCATCCAGGTATTAAGGCAGTTTGGGGAAGCGGCTGGCAACAACAGCCGCGCCGGGTAGCGTGACGCGGTCACCGGCTTTGAGTTCGGCCGGGGTCTTCCCGGTGGTTTTTGGCGCGCCCTGGTAGATGGAGATTGGCGTGCCCTCTACCGCCGATTTTTCTTCCAGGATGGCCTGCCCGGTGAGATAGCCTTCACTATCGATGGCGCAGCTCGTCACCGTGCCGATCACGCGGCCTTTGGCATCCACAATCGGGTCGCCGTTATGCGCCATGCGCACGCCCTTTTCGGTAAAGCGGAAGCGGACCAGAATTACCTTGCGCGCTTTTTCGCGTGCGATGTAGGCTTCGCGGCCGATGAACCAGGGTTTGTACACCTTGACATACGTGCCAAACCCGGCTTCGCTGACGCCCAGCCCCAGGTCGCCGGCCATTTCGTGGCCGTAAAGCGGCAAACCGGCTTCGGTGCGCAGCGAGTCGCGCGCGCCCAGACCGCAGGCTTTGAGGCCCATGGGTTCGCCGGCTGCCTGCAGCGCGTTCCACAGGTCAACCGAGCGGTCCGGGTGAACAAAGAGTTCGAAGGCCATCTTTTCACCGGTGTAGCCGGTTCGCGAGACCACCAGGTCAAACCCGCCGACGACTGCTTCCGTCAATTCGGTGCGCTTGAGGCCCATGATGCGTTTGCGCGTGGGGGCATCCACGCCCAGCGCCAGCAGGATATCGCGCGATTTTGGCCCTTGCAGGGCGATGTCCACGCGCATATCTGCGCCTTCTTTGGGATCGCGCAGGTTACGCAGGGTCACATTGCAGCCGAAAGCGCGCGCCCAAGGGCGGCTGCGGTCGACCATCACCTGGCTGTTGCGCACGGCGTTGAGCCAGGCCCAGTCTTTGGCATCATTCGAGGCGTTAACCACGACCAGGTATTTGTCTTTGGCGCGGTAGTAAACCAGCAGGTCATCAATCACGTTGGCATCAACGTCCAGGAAGTGCGTATAGAGCGACTGGCCGACTTCCAACGCGCCGATGTCATTGCCGCAGACGCTGTCCAGGAACATAGATGCGTCCGGACCCTCGGCCTGGAATACGCCCATGTGCGAAACGTCGAACAAGCCGGCCGCCTGGCGCGTGGCCAGGTGTTCTTCGACTACCGAGGTATACCAGACGGGCATATCCCACCCAGCAAAAGGCACCATCTTCGCGCCCATCTTGCGGTGCGTTTCGTTAAGCGCGGTGCGCAGCGGGATTTCGGGTTCTTTCTCTTCCCAGGGAAAGACCGGTTTTGTCGCGCCTTCGCCTGCGCCAATGCCAATGAAATAGGGCTTTTCGGCGGAAATGGTACTGCCGGCCGCCGTAGTGACCGGGTCGCCGTCCGCGGCTTTTACCACAATCGGGCCAGGCATGCGCCGGGTTGGGTCAGCGTCAAAGGCCACATAGCCATCCGAAAGATCGCGCAGCCAGGTGGCGGCGAGCGCGCTGGATCCGGCGGCCATGCTGAACTGGAAGGCTTCTTCTGCTGTACAGGTGAGCACGCCTTCCACAAACCCATCTGGAGTATAGAGTGAAGTCTTCTGGCTTTGGCCGGGCTGCAGGTCTTCTACCGCGCTGGAAAAAGCAAAGTTGACGAAGTGGCGGATATTGGTGCCGGTTAAGGCCAACGCGCTCCAGCCGTTCTTCGCGGCGAGGGGCTCATCAAGGTAATAGAAATGCGGGTAGCCGTGCTTGCCAACTTCGAGATCGGTGGCGGCTTTTTCTGCCAGGGCGCGCACGCGCAGGCGGGCATTTTCGAGCACGTGGAAGTCGACTTTAGCGCGTTGGGCCAGACCCTGGCGCGTTTCCACCGAATAGGGTTTGCAAGCCAGCAGCACATCCGCCATAATATCGGCCACGGCCACCATATCATCCTCTTTGAGGCCGCGCTGGGTCATCCACGGCGTGCCGAAGCGGATGCCGGATGCATTGAGGGCAGTCTTGTCGCCCGGGATGGTGTTGCGGTTCACCACCAACCCGGCGATATCCAGGATGCGGGCGGCCATGTCACCGGAAAGCGGCGTGCCGTCTGCGCCGGTGACCGTTTTGCAGTCCAGGTTGGCCAGGTGGCTGTTGCTGCCCCCAAATGGGATGCGCAGCCCGCGTTCTTGCAGCCGGTTGACCAGCGCGGTCATGTTCTTCAAAATCTGCGCCTGAAGCTGCTGGAATTGGGTTGTTTGCGCGAACTTGAAGGTTGTTGCCAGGGCCGCAAAGACATGGACGTGCGGGCCGCCTTGCTCACCCGGGAAGACAGCGCGGTCCAGCTTCCTGGCCAGGGCCGAATCAGTGGTGAGGATGCACGCGCCGCGCGGTCCGCACAGGGTCTTGTGCGTGGTGAAGGTGATGATGTGCGCAAAACCGACCGGGCTCGGCACAACCTTTGCGGCTACCAACCCGGCGATGTGCGAGATGTCGGCCAGCAGGTACGCGCCCACGCTGTCCGCGATGGCGCGGAAGCGCGCCCAATCGGGGATGAAGGGATAGGAGGAATACCCGGCAATGATGATCTTGGGTTTGTGTTCGGTCGCCAGGGCCTGCACCGCGTCGTAATCAATTTGCTCGGTGGCGGGGCTGACGTTGTAATGCACCACTTTGAACAGCTTGCCCGAGCGGTTGACCGATGAACCGTGCGAGAGGTGGCCGCCGTGGAGCAGGTTCATGCCAAGGATGGTGTCGCCAGGATTAACGAGGGCAGTATAAACGGCGTTATTGGCTGGCGCGCCGGAGAGCGGCTGCACGTTGACGAAAATCTGATCGGCGGAAAACTTTTCGGTGGCGAAAGTGTGCGCGCAGCGGCGGCGCGCCAGGGCTTCGATCACATCCGCGTATTCTACGCCTTTATAGTAGCGCGGGTCAGCGTAGCGGCGGTAATTGGCCAGGCTTTTTTCGTAATCCAGAATCTCTGATTCATCCATTGTGCGAGTTTCTTCATCGGGGTAGCCTTCGGCATACAGGTTCTGGAAGACGGAACCCAGCGATTCGCGCACGGAAAGCGGGGCAGTGCTCTCGCTCGGGATCAGGATGAGTTTCCGCACCTGGCGCTCAGCTTCAATCTGAGTCAGCGCGTAAACATCCGGGTCAACATCGGCGAGCGAACCACGAAAGAGAAAATCAGTCATCACTGTTCTCCTGAAGAAGTGTATTGAAGATATAGGCAGGTATGAAAAAAGAGATACCGGAGAGCAACGCCCCCAGTTTTCCCCGGTAATCAAGCGGGAACTGTAACGCTGTGTTACGAACTTCTTTCACCAGTCGACCATCCTAGCGCACGGTGTGTTGTGGAGTGATCCGAACTGTTTCATTTCTATTGTAGTCCTCCGCTGAATACCGGTCAAGATTGCGAAAGTCACATGAATGGAAGTCACAATTCCGCCGCTTAGGGATATCCTGCGCAATCATCCAATTTTGCATAGAAAAACTCCCGCCCAATGGGGTTGGGCGGGAGCAGCGAACTTCTATACCGTCTTTACGGGTTTACTTGCCGCGGTTGCGGGTTGCCACGTCGAAGATCACAGCCGCCGCGAGCACTGCGCCGCGTACAATGTACTGGTATGAGATGCCAATGCCCATCAGGTTCATGCCGTTGGTCAGCGACATCATCACCAGCGCGCCGATAATCGAGCCGATGACCTTGCCCACGCCGCCAGCCGCGGAAACACCGCCCACATACGCCGCGGCGATGGCATCCAGTTCCCACAAAGTGCCCGCGGTGGTGGTGGCGGAGCGCAGGCGCGAAGCGTACAGCATGCCAGCCAACGATGCGAGCATGCCCATGCTGCCAAAGACGATATAAATGATGCGCTTGACGTCGATACCGCTCAGCTCGGCAGCTTCAGGGTTGCCGCCCACGGCGTAGATATGGCGGCCCAATACGGTGCGGTTGGTGATGAAGTTGTACACGAAAACAACCAATAACACCACCACGGCCGTCCAGGAAAGGCCCTGGTATCCGGCCAGCAGCCAGGTGATCGCGCCAATCAGCACCGACATAAAGAACAGCTTGAGTACGAAAATTTCCATCGGCAGCACTTCAAAGTTGTAGGCCATCTTATTCTTGCGGCTGCGGATCTCGCTGGCGATCAGCGCGATGATGCCGATCAGCCCGAACAGCAGTGTCAGTTTGTGGATGTTTGGCCAGAACGTCAACCCTGGTATTTCCGGGATGAAGCTGTTACCGATGGCATTAAAGCCTTCATTGGGGATGATGATCGTCCCGGTAGCTTCGGTGACCACCAGGATCGCGCCGCGGTAGATCAGCCAGCCGGCCAGTGAGGCGACGAAGGACGGGATTCCAAGCTGCGCTACCAGGAAGGCGATGATCAATCCAGCCAGAATGCCCAGACCCAGGATCATCGGGATGACGATGTAGATTGGAAGGTTCCAGCGCGTCATGCCGATGGCCGCTACTGCCCCCAGGAAACCTCCAAGGAAGCCGACCGACAGGTCGATGTGGCGGATGACGATCACCAGCGTCATGCCCACAGCCAGTACGGCAATATAGCCGGCCTGATTGACCAGGTTGACGATGTTGCGGGACGAAAGGAACGTCCCCTTGGTGGTGAAGCCGAAGATGATCATGATCGCGAACAGGGCGATGAACATGCCGTATTCACGAACGTTTTCCTGCAATACCCTTCGAAGATTGCTAAAGAACGAAGTCTGTTTCGAATTTTGTGTGGTCGTGGCGGTTGACATCTCATCCTCCTAATTCGTCGCGATATTCATGATCTTTTCCTGCGTGGCTTCTTCAATGGAGAATTCTCCGGCAATCGTTCCAGAAGCCATCACGTAGACCCGGTCGCTCATCCCCAGCACTTCCGGCAGTTCGGAAGAGATCATAATAATGCTCATGCCCTGCTGTACAAGGCTGTTCATGATCGTATAAATCTCGAACTTTGCGCCAACGTCAATCCCGCGCGTGGGTTCGTCCAGGATCATAATATCCGGTTTCACGAACAACCACTTGCCCAGAGAAACTTTTTGCTGGTTTCCACCGCTCAGGTTGCGCACTTTCTGTTCGATGCTGGGCGTCTTAATGTTCAGGTCGCGTTTGTACTTTTCCGCGACGCGAATCTCAGCATTCTGGTCAACGACCGCGCCCTTCACCAGCTCGCGTAAGTTGGCCAGGGTGATATTTTCTTTGACGTCCTGGATGAGGATCAACCCGTCACCCTTGCGATCTTCGGTCACATAAGCGATGCCCGCTTTGATCGCCTGGTTGGGGTGAGAAAACTCATGTTTCTTGCCTTTTACATATAATTCGCCGCTTACCCGGTACTTGTCCGGGTTGCCGAAGAGGCTCAAGGCAAATTCCGTGCGTCCCGAACCCATCAGGCCGGCGATGCCAATAATTTCGCCTTTACGGAGATTGAGATTAATATTCTTGAGGACATTTCTGCCCAGCGCAGAGCTATATGCGCCCCAATCGCGGACTTCCATAACCACTTCGTCGGATATTTTGCTTTCGCGCTTTGGGTAGATATTGTCGATCTCGCGGCCGACCATGTGCTTGATGATCTGGCCTTCCAGCAGCGGCTGTGCGTGCGCATCCATCGTGCAGATAGTGTGCCCATCGCGCAAGACAGTCACCTTGTCGGCAATGCTGATGACTTCTTTGAGTTTGTGCGAGATTAAGATGCAGGTAACGCCGTTGGATTTAAGCTGGCGCAGCAGTGTGAAGAGATTCTCGCTGTCCACTTCGTTCAACGACGATGTCGGCTCGTCCAGGATCAGAATCTTGACATCTCGGCTGAGGGCTTTGGCAATCTCCACCAGTTGTTGGTTGCCAACGCCGAGCGTCTTGATTTTTGCCGCCGGGTTCACGTCCAGGCCCACCCGCTTCATGAGCTCAGTGGCCTGTTTGACCGTTTCATTCCAATCGATCAACGGCCCGTTGCGGATTTCGTTCGTCAGGAAGATGTTTTCGTAAACAGTCATCTCCGGAACCAGAGCCAGTTCCTGGTAGATGATGGCAATACCGGCTTTTTCACTGTCGCGAATGCTACGGAAGTTTTGCTCCACGCCGTTGATAAAAATCTTCCCCGTATACTCACCGCTCGGGTAAACGCCACTCAGCACTTTCATCAGCGTCGATTTTCCGGCGCCATTTTCTCCTACCAGGCAGTGAATCTCGCCTTCGGTTACCTCGAAGCTCACATCACTCAAGGCTTTCACGCCGGGAAAGGTTTTGGTGATATTACGCATTTCCAACAGTGGATTAGCCATAGGACCTTCCGCATGAAAAAAAGTGGGGAATGGACGGAACCAGATTTTGGTGGACCTGGTTCCGTCCATATTATTTTACTCCGCGGTCAGGAAACGGGCAATTACCAGGACACCCATTTCCGACGATCAAACCCTGCGACCGCGTTGGATCTGAAATAGATTACGGCAGGCCGGTGAATTCGGAGGCGTCGTAGTAGCCGGAGTCGATGATGGCGGTCTTGACGTTTTCCTTGGTAACGGTGACGATGGCCGACGGCTTGGCGGGAACTTCGATCTTGCCGTTGTTGTAGGTATTGGT
>DATCUC010000320.1:0-3847 GCA_036567625.1 Anaerolineaceae bacterium
AGCCGCGCGATGTGGATATGCAAACCAGCGCCGCCGGCGCGCGCGAGATCGAACAGCGGCTGGCGCGCTACGTGACCCAGCCCCTGGCATGGAAAGAAAGCCCCACCGTTCGCTCGCTGTCAGGCCGGTTGGAAATAGAAGGCAAAGAAGTCGAAGTCATCGGCGGTCTGGAGCATCTCGGCGCGAAAGGCTGGGAAGCAACCGACCTGGGGCGGATTATCCATTATGCCGTATTGGACGATCTGCGCATCCCGGTGCTTTCCCTGGCATATGAAGCCCAGGCGTACGCCCGCATGGGCCGCGCGGAAAAAGCCGCCGCGCTCAACGAGTGGGCCGGGCAGCACCCGGATGTGACCGGCATCATCAACTACCGCCTGCTCAGCCCGCACCTCGCCACGGCAGGCATGCCTTTGCCCGAGCAGCTTCCACTATTCGCCGCCCAGGGATACCGCGCGGTGATTAACCTGGCCCGCCCGGATTCCCCCGGCGCCATCCCGGATGAAGAGGCAGCCGTCCGCGCCCTGGGCATGGATTACGTGCCCATCCCGGTGATCTGGGAAGCGCCCACGCGAGAAAACCTGCGCGCGTTTTACGCTGCCATGGATGCCTGCCGCGGGCAGCCGGTGTTCGTTCACTGCGTGCTGAATATGCGCGTTTCCGCCTTCTGCTACCTGTACCGCGTTCAGCGTCTGGGGATCGAAGAAGAAACCGCGCGCGAAGATCTGCTCGCTATCTGGGATCCAGACGAGCTTTGGTCTGCGTTTTTCGCCGCGAATCGATAAGCGGCCGCGCTCGTTCAGCTTAACGTAAACGTTCCGCCGGGCTTGAGCACGGTCACTTTGGCCGTGGTTTCCTGTTCCACCTGGCGCGCCCAGGCGTCCGCATCCTGGCGGATCAGGTCGAACGTATTAAAGTGGATCGGGATAACATTGGCCGGCTGCAGCAGCTTCACCGCGCGCAGCGCATCCGCCGGGCCCATGGTGTAATTGTCGCCAATCGGCAGGATCGCCAGGTTGATGCCCTCCTCGCCGAGCAGGCGCATATCGCCGAACAGGCCGGTATCACCCGCAAAGTAGATCTTCTTGCCGCCCGGGGTGGTGATGAGGAAGCCGGCCGGGTTGCCGCCTTCGCTGCCGTCCGGCAGGCCAGACCCGTGCAGCGCCAGGGTCAGCTTCAGGTAGCCGAACGGGTAGTGATAGCCTCCGCCCAGGTGCTGGGCGTGCGTTTTCAGCCCTTTCTTTCCCAGCCAGCCAGAGATTTCGGCATTACTGATCACCAGCGCGCCGGTGCGCTGGGCAATGCTCACCGTATCGCCCAGGTGATCGCCGTGGCCGTGCGACACCAGGATAAAATCTGCGCTCACCTTGTCGGCGCTGGTGCTGGCCGCCGGGTTGCCGGTCAAAAATGGGTCGATCAGCACGCGCTGGCCGTCGATCTCCAGCAACAGCGCGGCGTGTCCATACCAGGTCAGTTGTGTGCCCATGCTGTTACTCCTCCAGCGACAAGTGTATTCTGTAATGTAATCATACACAATCTTGAGCGAACGGGGTGGGCCTGGAGCGATGGCAAAATACAGGGCGTTGCGCCGGGCAATTCTTCCTGCCGGAAGGCTTCCTACTCACCCGCCGGTGGCTGTGGTATAGTTATTCGACTTTTTCATTAAGGCTCTTCCCTTATGCAAAACCCTCCCTCTTCCAACGGCAGCAAATGGTTCATCTTGCTGGCAATCGGTATTGGCACATTTATGTCCGCGCTGGACGGCAGCGTGGTGAACACCATTCTGCCCGTGGTGCGCGTTTCCCTGGGCAGCGATCTGGCCGCCATCCAATGGGTGGTGGTGGTTTACCTGCTGGCGGTCAGCGGCTTGCTGCTCACCCTGGGCCGGCTGGGCGACCTGCGCGGTCACCGGGTGGTATACCTCAGCGGGTTTGTCATCTTTATCACCGGCTCGGCGCTGTGCGGGCAGGCGCAAACCGCCGGCGCGCTGATCGGGTTCCGCGCGCTGCAGGCGTTGGGCGCGGCGGCGCTGTTCTCCAATTCCCCGGCCATTCTCACCAGCGCCTTCCCCTCGGTGCAGCGCGGGCAGGCGCTGGGCATTCAGGCCACCATGACCTATCTGGGCCTGACGGCCGGGCCTTCGCTGGGCGGCTGGCTGGCGCAGGCGGTTTCGTGGCGCGCAGTGTTCAACATCAATGTCCCGGTTGGTCTCATCGCCCTGGGGCTGGCGTACCGCTTCGTGCCGCGCGACCGGCACGATCACGGCGAAGAGCGTTTTGATATCCCCGGCGCGCTGCTCTTCACCGCGGGACTGGTGGCGCTGCTGTTGGGTCTCAACCAGGGCAGCAATTGGGGTTGGAGTTCGCTGCCTATCCTGGCGCTGCTGGCCGGGGCGTTGATCTTGCTGGCGGCGTTCGTGCTGTTTGAAAGCCGCGTGCGCTGGCCAATGCTCGACCTGACTCTGTTCCGCAACCGCACATTCACCGCGGCGGCAGTCAGCGCGGTATGCAATTACATGGGCATGTACATGGTGCTCTTCTTGCTGCCTTTCTATTTGATCCAGGCGCGCGGGTTTACCTCGGCGCAGGCCGGGTTGATTCTTACCGCCCAACCGGTGATTATGGCAATCGTTGCGCCGATCAGCGGCACCAGTTCTGACCGCATCGGCTCACGGCTGCCGGCCACGCTGGGTATGCTCATCATGGCGGGCGGGTTTATTTTGCTTTCCAGCCTGCGCCCCACCACCCCAATCCTGCATATTTGCGTTGGGCTGGCGGTCTGCGGCCTGGGCTCAGGCATGTTCGCATCACCCAACAACAGCTCGTTGATGGGCGCAGCGCCGCGCAACCGCCAGGGCATCGCTTCAGGGATGCTGGCCATGGCGCGCAACGTTGGCATGGTGCTGGGCGTTGGGCTTTCAGGCGCCATCCTCACCTCATTCGCCAGCGCAGACGCGGCCCAAGGGATCTACCAGGCGATGCGCCCCGGCTTTTTGATCGGCGCGGGCATCGCGCTGGTGGCCGCGGTAGCTTCGGCGCTGCGGCAGAGGTTACTACCAGTTATGAAACCAGATGAAAGAAATTGATTGACAAAATATTGGACATTTCCTACAATATATAGGTATCCTGTTAAGTGATCAACGAAAGAGGCGACCCTCCCTACCCTGCGACGCCTCAGCATGCCAAACATTCGAATAGCATTGAACATTCCAGCGTGTATCATTGCCTGGCTAATTCTGTTTGATTGCCTTTTTCCTTCCTCTAGGAGACGCTTATTATGCCCCCCAAATCCACCCGGCAATCCACTGATTCCACTACCGCGCCGCTAACCATCCGAGAAGTGGCTAAGCGAGCCGGGGTTTCCACCGCGACTGTTTCCCGCGTACTTTCCGGGCAATTGGTGGTTAGCGAAGAACTAACCGAAAGAGTGCACGCCGCGGTTCGAGAATTGAACTACCAGCCAAACCGCACCACGCGGCGGCATCGCAAGGCGCCCAATAAGATCATCGGCCTGGTGGCGGCAAATATTCACAGCCCATTCATCGCCGGGCTGATTGATGGCATCACCAGTGTGCTCGAGCCGGCAGACTGTACCCTGATCATCTGCGATTCGGCCGACGACCCGCGGCGCGAACTGGTCCACCTGGACACGCTGCGGTTCGAGGGAGTTGGGGGGATCATCCTGGTCACCACCAACAGTGATGAAGAAGAGCTCCACACCTTTGTGCCGATGGCGCCGCCGCTGGTGGCGGTGGACCGCAAGTTGTCCCGCGCCGCGGTCGATACCGTGACTGTAGATTATGCCGCTACGGCCGCCAAAGCAGTCGAAGTGCTGATCGCGGCCGGCCGCA
>DATCUC010000321.1:0-8607 GCA_036567625.1 Anaerolineaceae bacterium
GGTTGGCGCCTGGGTGGCGGTAGGTTCGGGGGTGGGGGTTGCGGTTGCTCGCGGCGCGCATGCGGCTGCCGATAAGAGAAGTGCCGCGGTTACGAGCCAGAGAAGGGTTTTGTTCAGCTTCACGAGGTTCTCCTGATAAAAATCGCGCCGGGGGATCGCGTCCCCTGGCGCGCGGATAGAGTGTTCCCGGATTTTGCCCCGGAAGGAGCGATTTGTCAAGGCGAAGGTTCAGACGTCATAGCCGAATCAGGATAAACGTTTGCAAAGCGGCGCGTTTCCGCACGTGCGTTTGGTGGGCCGCGGGTGTACAATGAGATTCCTTCATCCGGGATTTGATCGCATAGAGAGGATTTTTGGTATGAAGATTACCTGTATTTCCGCTTCTAATGTTGAAAACGCGCGCCATCACAGCGCATCTACACGCACCTGTGAACTGGTGCGCGATTTGTTATTAGAAAGATACCTCCCGGATGCCCAGGTAAGAATTGTCCGGCTGCTGGATTACGAATTTACGCCCTGCCGCATGTGCGGTAACTGCTTTATCGGTGGCGAATGCACCCAGGACCCGGACTTCAACGCGGTGTTTGAACTGCTGCGCGCCTCCGATGCGATCTTTGTGGTTTGCCCGCATTACGCGCCCATTCCGGCCAAGCTGACGATGCTGCTGGAAAAGCTGGAAGAAATTTGCTACCTCAACACCTGCGCTGACCCAGAATACCGCTTTCCGCTGTACGCCAAGCCGGTGGGGTTGATTGCGCATGGCGGGCAGACGGAAGAAGCGCTGCCCTATTACCGCCGCGCGCTGCTCGAACCGCTGGCGAACGCGTTCACAGGGGTGCAAATGCGCGTCATTCCGCTGGATGCCGAAAACCCGCTCGGCGCGGTGTTTGGAATCCAATCGATTACCGCGCAGACCGATTCGATCTTTGTGAAGACCGAACATGATTGGAACGCCATCCGGCAGCGCATCGACCCGCTAGTGTGCAACGTGGCGGCGCACCTGGCTGAGGAAGCCGGTTTACCCCGCCCCCCACAGCTTTGTTCAAATTGAACGCGTTCTAGTTGAGTGTGTCGATTTCCTGGCCGGTGAGGGTCATGTATTTGCGCATCACCTGCACCGTCAGGCACGAATGCGCGGGCAAGATGATCGCCAGGCTGCCGATCGGGAAGCGCTCAAAGTCCGCGACAGGGACGGCGAGGATGCCGTGCTCCTGCGAAAGCGAGCGCACGTACGCGCCGGGGAGCGGCTCGCTCCAGCCGTCCGCGGTGGGCAGAGCTACCAACCCATACACGCGCCGGTCGCCATCCTGCACGAAATCTTTGGAGAGATGCACAGCGCCGCCGTAGACAACGATCTCGCCGCGCTCGGGGTGGTGCGCCACCACCGGGCAGGCCACGGCCACGGCCACATCTTCGGCGCGGCATACCTGGCGCAGGTACTGGTGCGAATCGTAGAACACAAAATTACCGGGGCGAATCTCGTCCACCGGCCCGAGATCGGGAACCAGCGTGGTCCCGGGCGTGTCGCCAACCGATAAGGCGCACGGCAGCCCGCTTTCCGCCACCCGGCGGCGAAGCGCGTCCATGCGTGCCACCGATTCATGGTACACAACGGCAACCCTCTCAGCGCCGGTAGCCGAGTAGGTATTTCCGGCATGCGTCAGCAGCCCGGCGAAACGCAAATTACCATCCCGCGCGGCGATCCTTTGCGCCAGGTCAACCACAGCCTGCGGATCGCTCCAACCCAGGCCAGTGCGGTTGGCCCCGGCGTTGACCTTGATCCATACCTGCGCAGGTGACTGCACGCGCGCAGCCAGATAGTCAACCGCCGCAGCCGATTCGACCAGCAGACCTAATCTGATGCGCCCGGCCAGGCGGTTGATGGTGTCGATCTCGCGTAAATTGGCCGGGAATGCCACGGTGATGTCATTCCAGCCCGCGCCGGCGAAGTATTCGGCCATTTCCAGCGACGAGGCGGTGATGCGCGTCACGCCCAGCGGGCGGAACCACTCGCCGATGGCGGCGGACTGGTGCGTTTTGAAATGTGGGCGAAATTCCACGCCGGCAGCGCGGGCTTTTTCGGCCATACGCGCGATATTGCGGCGCGCGGCGGCTTCGTTTAGCAGCAGCGTTGGCTTGCAGATGCGGTCGTACAGATCCATGCTGGGAATCTCCTTCTGCGAGGGTTTGGTGCAATTATACGACTTGTTGTAAGATTATAGATGCAGGCGCGCTGGGAATGACTGGCAAACCCAAACCAGGGGCAAATCCCCGGCCAGCGCGGCGCAAGAGGAGGAAACGCATGACCACACCCGCGCAATTCGAGCATCGACTCGCGGAAATGAATATTGATACCCTGACCGGCAGTGAAGCGCTGCAGGCAGCCGAAGACGAACTGCGCCTGATGGAGCAGGACATCCAGCGCGAGATTCGCGTGATTCAATTGCAGTACCAGTCGCGGATCACGGGGGCCAACCGCGGCGGCAGCAGCCAGGTGCTGGTGTCGAACCGCCAGGCGGCCAGCGAACGGCGCCGCGCCGACCAGGTGGAGAAACTGGAGGCTGAGCGTGACGGCAAAGTGCAGCCTTACCAGCAGGTTTTGGATGCAGTGGTAGAGCGCCTGCGCGCCCTGGAAAGCAAACGCGGGTCTGCCTGATTTCTATTCGACCGGCCGGTATGCTGTCCACCCCGGAGATGAATGACCCCACCAACGCGCGCGCCCGGCACGCGCTGTTGGTCTTTAATCCTCAGGCGGGCGACATTGAAGCCTCGCCGTACCAGTTGAGCGAAATTCTGACGCAGATGCAGTTCTGGAACTTTCTGGTGGAAGTGCACCTGGTGAACAGTGAAAGCCGCCTGGAACGAGTGGTGCGCTCGGCGCTGCGGCGCGGCATCCGGCTGGTGGTGGCTGCCGGGGGCGACGGCACGGTGGAAAACACCGCGCAGGCGCTGGTCGACTCGAATGCCACGTTGGGCATCGTGCCGACCGGAACGCGCAACAACCTGGCGCTCAGCCTGGGCATTCCGCTGCATATCACTGAAGCGGTAGAACTGCTGCGCCGCGGCCAGTCGATGCGCATTGACGTGGGCCGCGCGGCCTGCGGCGAGCAGAATGCCTGGTTTCTGGAAACCAGCAGCATCGGGCTGCTGCCGGCGCTGTACCCCGCAGCCGATGACATCCAGCACGGCAACCTGGCGCGCATTACCGAACTGCTGGCAACGCTGGTCACCTACCAGCCGGCGGCCATGCGCTTGACGCTGGACGGCAAGCAAGTGGTAGAAACGCAGGCTTACCTGGCGCTGGTGGCCAACGCGCCGTATTTTGGAGTTAATATTCAGGTGTCGCCGCTGGTTTCTTTCCGCGATCACTGGCTGGACGTGTTCGTTTTTTCGAACCTCACGAAGCTGGAACTGATCGGCTACGCGGCGGCGCAAATGGCTGTTGGCGGCGCGGAGGATTCGCGCATTTTGCATTACCGCGTGAAACAGGCGGTGATCGAATCTACGCCAGTCATGCCCGTTACCGCAGACGGCACTGTGCTGGGAACCGGTACGCTCACTGCTGGTGTGCATGCCAACAGCCTGCGGGTTATCGCCGGGCCGGCGCATCCTGGAATGGAACAAATGCCGGCAGGAGATTTGCTTTGAGACGGCGCTACCTGGGGCGGCGGCGCAGCGAGCGTTCTGCGCCAAAAATGCTTTCGCCCGAACAGCGCCGGTTGTGGATCAAATGGCGGCGACGCGGGCTGGTGCTGGTAAATGCCCTGGCGCTGGCGATCTTTCTGGCCATCCTACCAGAGGGGGCGCGCGGATCGATCTTCCATTCCATCCTCGCCCAGCGCACGCTGATTGTGCTGCTGCTGTCGTTTGCGCTGCTAATGCTTTCGCTGTTGTGGGCAGCCGGCGAGCAAATGGACGCGTGGATTTTTCTGTTCTTTAATTTGCGCGGGTTTCGCCCCAAATGGCTTGACCGGGTGATGTGGTGGGTGACTCAGCTTGGCAACGGCGCGGTAGTGCTGGGGGGCGCGCTGGTGCTGTATTTTGTGGGGCAGCGCCGGCTGGCGGTGGAACTGGTGCTGGGCACGCTGTCGCTGTGGTTGGTGGTCGAATTGGTCAAAGCCTTCACCGACCGTTCGCGGCCGTACGTGCTGCTGGAGGATGTGCGCATCATTGGCTGGCGCGAATCCGGGTTATCTTTTCCCAGCGGGCACACCTCGCAGGTGTTTTTCCTGGCCTCGTTTCTCATGCGCTCGCTCGAGTTCACCCCGTTTGGGGCGTTTACGCTGTACATGGTTGCCGGGCTGGTGGGGCTGACGCGCATGTACGTCGGCGCGCACTATCCGCGCGACGTGCTGGCCGGGGCGCTGCTGGGAACCGTCTGGGGCGTGCTGATTATTCTGGTGGATTTGTATTTTGTGAGTATCGGGGTGTAGCCGTACCCGGCGGGGTGGCGCGGCTGCCAGGTTTTTCTCATATATGGGCTATAAAAAACCGGGGAAGGCGTTTGAGCCTTCCCCGGAACACGATCGATTTCTCCCGGTTACGCGGGATGCGCCTCGCGGGCGATGAACCCGGCGTTGTACCCGGTGACCAAAACCAGGTAGAACCCGGCGGGCAGCCCGATAAGGAATGAAGCAATTTGACCCAGGCAGGGGATCAGGTTGAGGATGGTGGCAACGATGCCGATGACAATGCCAAAGCCGATGCTGATGGCGACAACCAGGAGCATGCGCTTCCAGCCCTTTTGGATGATATTCCAGATGGGGCCGAACTCAAACCCGGAGGCAATGGTGCGCTTTAGCGAGTAATTGACGATGACACCCTGAGCCCAGAAGAAGAGTACAACCGCGTACGCGAACAGCAGGGCCATCAACACGATGCCAACCAAAACGCTCACCGTGCCCACTGCTTCAGCGTTATCCGACATCATGCTGGTGCCGAAGATCGCGCCAAAGCCCAGGAACCACAGCACAACTGCCGGGATGCTGTAGATCAGGTTGATCACGACCAGCATCAGGCCATCGGTGAAGTATTTGCCCAGGTTCTCGCTCCAATCGGGCAGCGGCGGCTGGCTGTTGGTGCGCACGCGTTCCATCACGTCCAGCATATAACCGGTGGAGGCAAAATTGAGGATCGGCACCAGGCTGATGCCGGCGCCCGCCAGGATTTTCTGTTCCCAACCGGTCTGCTTGAACATATAGGTGAGCATTTCGCTGAGCTCGCCGGTATAGCCTGCCGGCGGCGTTGAGTATGGTGTTGGATATTGCATGATTGTTCTCCTCAAGAACGCGGAAAAATGAAATGAGGCTCTGCCGGGCAGGGGATCGCTTATGGAAAACCCCCGGCATTGCGATAATACACAGAATATTATAGTCGCCTTCGGAGGGATTGTTGTTGTCATTCTTGTGAGGATGAGCGGCTGGCGGGGGCTTTCACCCGCGTGATGCTGTGATTCTCCCCACTTTTCGGCGCGCATCCGGGCGCTATAATGAGAAAAAGATTATGGGTTGGAGAGAAGCATGATCGATCTATTTTCAGTAATTTCTAGCGCCATCGCGGCGGCCGGGTACGACCCGCAGCGCCGGGTGATGCTGGTGCTCTATAACACTGGCCGGGTATATGAATATCACGAAGTGCCGCCGGATATCTTCTGGGGGTTGATGTCATCGGAATCAAAGGGCCGCTTTCTAAATGACCACGTATTGCGCGTTTTTCCGTACAAGCTCTTTCGGGGTTGGGAGAACGTAGACGACGAAAGCACACTGAAGATTGGCCGCGCCCGGCGGCTGGTGGTTTCCTAACCGCGGATAGATCGCAAACCCTGTATAAACAGGCGAGAATTTCTTTGCCTGTTTTTCTCGATTCGTGATATAAAAGGCGCGGTGTTTGTTTCGACCTTTCACCGCTTTCCCCGCTTGAAAAGAACCTGTACCCATAGGGTATAAAATCATTTCTTATGCAAGCACTACACAAATTAGGATTATTTACCTTCTTACACGAACTTTTCCAGACAGACGTGCTATAATTTTTTCACGTTCCATAATTACACAAGGAGAATGTCATGAGCCCCGAAGACATCAAGACTGTCCGCTATGGCATGCCGGGCCGTCCACCGCGCTCGCCCAAAAATAAGGTCGGCACTCCCGTGCGCTGCCTGGTTACCATTGGCGTGGAAGCGGCAATTGAAACGGCCGCCCGCGCCAAAGGACTGAATGTGTCTGATTTTTTGCGCCTGGCGATTTATCATCAGTTAGAAGATATGGATCTGATGTCCGGCGATTTGCGCAAGGACGCTACCTGGGATACGCTACGCGGATTTAACCACCTTTAGTTTTCTTCACCTTTTCCAACCGCTCGAAACCAATTTACATACACAGCATAGGAGTAAACATGGCAGACATTGATTATGAGATCGCTGGCATTGTTAGCGCGGCTGAAGTTCCCAATTGGGCGCGCCGCGAGCCAAAATGGAAAGCCCTGATTGACGCGATTAGCCAGGTAGAACCGGGCAGCAGCCTGATGGTGACCTTTGCCAGCAAGAAAGAAGCCAACCGCGCGCGCAACACCGTGCGGGATAAGATCAACCTTACCATCGGTCAGGCAGTCATCCGCACGCGGGTGGTGAACCGCGAAGACGGCAAGACGGACGTATACTTTACCCGCCTGTACCCCGACCAGGTTGTCGAAGAAAAACGCGAAGTCGAGTAGGAAATCGCACCCAAACAAACAGGCCGCTGCGTATCCCAGCGGCCTGTTTTCAAATAAAGATAGCGGAGCAAAAAGGACATGGACTGGTTCAACCTGGCATTGGCAATTCTCTTTGAAGTGGGCGGAACAACAATGATGAAGTTTACCGCCGGTTTTACCCGGCTGATGCCTTCAACGGCTGTGGTGGTGTTGTACGTGATCAGTACGGTCTTTATGAACCTCGCGGTACGCAGCATCAACCTGGGCGTGGTGTATGCCATCTGGTCGGGGGTGGGAACGGCTGCCATCACGTTGATCAGCTTCTGGTTCTTTCAAGAGCCGCTTACGCTGATCAAGATCGGCTCGATCGTTTTGATCGTTCTGGGCGTGGTCGGTTTGAACCTGGGCGGCGGGCACGGAAATTAAGGCGCGCGCCTGGGGCATGGTACAATTAGGCACATTCTTGGAAAGGAACGTGCACATTTGTTCGAGATCGTCTTCCTGGGCACTTCCGCCTCGGCCCCATCGGTCCGGCGCAATCTTCCGGCGCAAATCGTCAAGCACGATGAGCACCGTTTTTTAATTGACTGCGGTGAGGGTACGCAGCGCCAGATTCTCCAATCGGGGGTCGGGTTTAAGCGGCTGAACAAAATCCTCATCACCCACGGTCACCTGGATCACATCCTGGGGCTGGCCGGGCTGCTTTCCACGTTCCTGCGCTGGGAAACGATCGAAGAAATGGAAATCTACGGCGGGCGCAATGCGCTGGAACGCATTCACGACTTGCTGTATGGCGTGGTGCTGCGCGGGGCGCAGGCCCCCATGCCCATCCGCCTGATCCCGGTCAGCAGCGGCACCATCTTCGAGAACAACGACTTTTCGGTTTCGGCCTTTCCGGTGCAGCACCGCGGCGCCGACTGCCTGGGCTTTACCTTTCTGGAGAAGGGGCGGCGGCCGTTTCTGCCCGAGAAAGCCGAAGCGCTGGCGATCCCGCCTGGCCCCTGGCGGCGCGACCTGGTGGAAGGCAAACCCGTGACCCTGCCTGACGGCCGCGTCATTGAGCCGGATATGGTGCTGGGCGATTTTCGCCCTGGTACGCGCCTGGTGCACATCGGTGACGTGGGCGAAACCGGCGACCTGATGGAAGTGGTACGCGGCGCGGACGCGCTGGTGATGGAAGCCACCTATTTGAGCCAGGAAGACGAGATGGCGCGCCAGTTCGGGCATATGACCGCGGCGCGCGCGGCAGCCTTTGCCCGCGACGCCGGGGTGAACCAGTTGATTCTGACGCACATCTCGCGCCGCTATCGCGAGAAGGATGTGCTGCAAGAGGCGCAGTCGATTTTCCCCACGGCGGTCGTGGCCCGCGATTTCGATGTTTTTCAGGTAAAAAGCGCCGAAAAATAGCGAGCTTTGCGGCTGATCGAAAAGGATGAAAAGAGCGCCAGGTAGTAATCCACCCGGCGCTCTTTTTGATTCCGCGGAAAACGACTAGGGCACTACGTACTGCATGTAGACTTCGCACATGAATCCGCCGCTGGGATTGTACATGTACCAGGTGGATTTGTAGGTTCCTTTTACGGTGGGGCCAACGACGATGGTGTAGAAGTCATATTTTCCGCCTGGCTTGACTTCTTTTTCCACCGGGATCGACACCGAGCCGGACATCTGGCGGCCGCCAACCCAGACGAGCTTGTAACCCGTGGTCCAGGTGGTGGTGCCGGTGTTGACCAGCGACCAGAAGACTTGCTTTTGTTCGCCGCCCATAATCTTGAACCCGTCGGCGGGGCTTTGCGAGCCGTACGCGCAGTGGTCACCGGATGTGCCGATTGCCGCGGTCGTGGCCGCGGGCGCGGCTGGAGCCTGGGTAGCCTGGCCGGGTTGGGCCAGCGTGGGTTGGGTGACGGCGAGGGTGGGGGT
>DATCUC010000322.1:0-7035 GCA_036567625.1 Anaerolineaceae bacterium
GCGGCTTCTCGTGCAAAAATCCCCGTGGCTTTCCGCGGGTATTTTGCATTTGTAGCACTTTGCTAATTGTCTACCATTTTCCTTTTTCAGGTAGAAATGCTAGAATTATCGAGCCAATTCAATTTTTTTGCTCAGGAGGAGATAATGTCGTCTTTAAAGACCACCGTTACCGGCTATGCCGGTTACCGGGGACGCGAAGGTCAATTAAGCTTTCTCCTGCACCGCGTGACGGGCCTGGGAACGCTGCTGTTTCTGGCGATCCACATCCTCGACACCGCAACGGTGTACTTTATCCCATCGCTGTATGACCATGCGATTGCGCTGTACCAGTCGACGCTGTTCGGGTTCGGGGAACTGGCCCTGGTGTTCTGCGTCATCTTCCATGGCGTCAATGGGCTGCGTATTGCCTACCTGGATATGTTCCGGCCCAAAGATTGGGAAATTCACCGCCAGCGCAGTGGTGTGCGCGCTACGCTGGCCATCAGCCTGGCTTTGTGGGTGCCCGCCGCGGCGATCATGTTCTACAAGCTGGCTTTTCATAATTTTGGCTGGTTCGGCGGTTAGGAGGCTGCGATGACTACGACCACTCCTTCCACGGTTCGAACGGTAAAACGCCCTACCAACTATGAAAATGCCGCCTGGCGTTGGATGCGTTACAGCGCGCTGCTGCTCATTCCATTGGCCTGGGGCCACGTGCTGCTGCAAGATATCATCGTCGGCGTGCACAAGATGGATCTCAACTACGTGGCCATGCGTTGGGCCAGCCTGGGCTGGCGCGTTTACGATATGCTGCTGCTGGCTTTTGCCTTTGCGCACGGCGTCAACGGTCTGCGCCAGGTGCTGTTTGATTATGTTTCTGTATCGAAAACACGCCGGATCATTAGCTGGGTGCTGTTCTTCTTCTGGCTGGTTATCACTCTTATCGGCGCGGTCGCCATTATCGGCGGCGTGCGCATGTCTTAGCAGCAGGTGGAGCAGGTATGACTCAAACCCATGTTTTTGACGTTGTGATCGTTGGCGGGGGCGGCGCGGGACTGATGGCCGCTTTATATGCATCCAAAACCGCGAAGACGGCCGTGGTCAGCAAGCTCTACCCCAGCCGCTCCCACACCGGCGCGGCGCAGGGCGGCATTGGCGCGGCGCTCGGCAATCTCGAAGAAGATCATCCCGAATGGCATACCTATGATACGGTCAAAGGTTCTGACTGGCTCGGCGATCAGGATGCCATCGAATTTATGTGTGAAGAAGCTGTCCAGTCGGTCTACGATCTGGAGCATATGGGCCTGCCGTTCTCGCGCACGCCCGAAGGCCGCATCGCCCAGCGCCCGTTCGGCGGCCATACCAATAATGTCACCGGCAAGCCGGTGCGCCGCTCGTGCTACGCCGCAGACCGCACCGGGCATATGATTTTGCAAACGCTGTACCAGCAGTGCATCAAGAACAATACGCAGTTTTACAACGAGTTCCACGTGCTCGATCTGATCATGGTCAATGGAACCGCGGCGGGCGTGGTGGCGCTGGAACTGGCGACTGGCGAAATTCATATTTTTCACGCTAAGGCAGTGATTTTTGCCACCGGCGGTCACGGGCGCATCTGGGAGATCACCTCTAACGCCTATGCCTACACCGGTGACGGCGTGGCGTTGACCGTACGGCGCGGCATTCCCGCCGAGGATATGGAATTCTTCCAGTTCCATCCCACCGGCATCAAGAAACTCGGTATTCTAATCACCGAGGCCGTGCGTGGTGAGGGCGGTATCCTCATCAACAACAACGGCGAGCGCTTCATGGAGCGCTACGCCCCCAAGGTCAAAGACCTGGCCTCGCGCGATGTGATCAGCCGCGCCATGTATTACGAAATGCGCGAGGGGCGCGGCATCAACGGCCAGCGTTACCTGCTGTTGGATGCGCGGCCGGAAACGGTAAATAAATACGCCGAGTTGGACGGCCGTACCCGCCCGGACGGCACGCCGTACCGCGTGACCGCGCAGGAAATTCTGAGCAAGATCCCCGATATTGCCGATTTCTGCATCACCTACCTGGGCGTTGACCCGGTCAAAGAGCCCATGCCGGTGCAGCCCACCGCGCATTACGCTATGGGCGGTATCCCCACCGATAAGTACGGCCGCGTGGTGGTAGATGACAGGAACACCGTGCTGCCCGGCCTGTACGCCGCCGGTGAATGCGCCTGCGTTTCCGTCCACGGCGCTAACCGCCTGGGCACCAACTCGCTGGTTGACCTGATCGTCTTTGGCAAGCACGCCGGGCTGGATGCCGCCCAGTTTGCCGCCCAGCAGCCGCTGCAGCCCATCCCAGCCGATGCCACCGACTTCGCCCGCGAGCAGATCGACCGCCTGATGCACCACGACGGCACGGAAAACGCCGCGCACATTGGCGAGGAAATGCGCCATGTCATGTTTGATGACGTGGGGATCTTCCGTAACCACGAAGGGTTGGAGCGCGCGCTGGCCAAGGTGCAGGAACTGCGCGAGCGCTACAAACACATCAAGGTGGCCGATACCTCGAAGATGTACAATTACGACCTGGTTGGCGCCTGGGAGCTGGGCAATATGCTCGACCTGGCGCTGATCACCACGCAGGCCGCGCTGGCCCGCCAGGAGAGCCGCGGCGGCCACGCCCGCGAAGACTTCCCCAGCCGCGACGATCCCAACTGGATGAAGCACTCGCTGGCCTGGCTGGAGAATGACCAGGTGCGCTTAGGGTATAAGCCGGTGGTCATCACCAGGTATCCGCCCAAAGAGCGCACCTACTAGCGCGTTCGTTGATCGCCAACATACTCGAAAGGAGTTCTGCGATGCAGGTCAAATTAAAGGTTTTTCGCTACCAACCCGAAGTCGACCGCCAGGCGCGCTATGACACCTACGATCTGGAGGTAGACCCCAACGACCGCGTGCTCGACCTGTTGGAAATGGTGCGCGGCTATCACGACAGCAGCCTGGCCTACCGCCGCTCGTGCGCCCATGGCGTGTGCGGTTCGGATGCCATGCGCATAAACGGGCGCAACCGCCTGGCATGCAAGCTGCTGGTGCGCGACCTGAATGCTACCGAAATTACGGTGGAGCCCATTCTGGGGCTCAAAGTGATCAAGGACCTGGTAGTGGACATGGAGCCGTTTTTCGCGCAGTACCGCGCGGTGATGCCCTACCTGGTGAATAATGACCCGCTGCCCGAAGATGGAAAAGAACGGCTGCAAAGCCCCGAAGAGCGCGAACGCTTTGACGATACCACCAAGTGCATCCTGTGCGCCGCCTGCACCACCTCGTGCCCCTCGTTCTGGTCGAACGGCAAATACGTCGGCCCGGCGGCGATTGTCAATGCCCACCGCTTCATCTATGACAGCCGCGATCAGGCCGCCCAGGAGCGCCTGGAGGTCCTCAACGAGCCGGATGGGGTGTGGCGCTGCCGCACAATCTTCAACTGCACCGAGGCCTGCCCGCGCGATATCAAGATCACCAAGGCTATCGCCGAGGTCAAACGCACCCTGCAAACCGGAAAACTGGAATAGCATTGCTTGCCTTGAATCTACACCCCGGTCAGCTTCGACCGGGGTGTTTTCTTTGGCAAAAAGTCGTACAATGAAAGTGTGGAACTGGCACACTCAAAGGAGGGATCTATGTACATCTCCATTCTTTGCGGCCAGGTGAAACCCGCAAACCGCGATCACCTTGAAGATGAATTTCGCAAAGCCGTCAAGCACCCACCTCACGGGCTGATCCAGGCATGTCTGATCCAGTGTAAAGATCGCAAGAACTACTGGGAGATCATCGCCATGTGGCGCAGCCGCGAGGCGTATGAAGAGGAACACAGCGCAGCCATCAACCACGCTGGCATCGAGCTGTTCTGCGAGGACGGCAGCGTGCCGGAGCGCGAGTTCTTCAATGTTGTCGATCACTACCTGCGTGTCTGATCGGCGTTTATCGATGCGTGGTGACGCCTACCTGCCGGCACATATCTACTACCGGGCAGGTAGAGCAGCGCGGCAGTTTGCCCGTGCAGATATGCTTGCCAAACGGCACCAGCAGCCGGTTGATTTCGATGGCGTACTCCCCCGGTAGAATTTTCTGAAGCGCTTCGGTTGTTTTTTCGGGTGTCGGGGTTTGCACATACCCCCAGCGGTTGGTCACGCGGTGCACGTGAATATCCACGCTGATGTGCGGCTGGCCGCAGGCCACGCCCAGCGCCAGGTGCGCGCACTTAATTCCCACGCCAGGGAACGATAACAGAATATCCACGTCGCACGGCAGGCTGCCGTCAAATTCGGTTTCTACCCGGCGCGCGATGAAGGCAATTTGTTCTGCTTTGCGTTCGTGGAAGGTGGATGCGCCAATCAACCGGTCGATTTCAGCCGTCGGCAGGCGGCTCAACTCGGCTGGCGTGCGCGCTCGGGCAAACAGCCGCCGCGCAGTGGGGATGGTGGTTTCATCAAAGGTGCGGATCGAAATGATGCAGGCAATAAGCTGCTCAAATGGGGTCGTAAACCCCTCATCGAAAAGCTGGAACATGGCCGCGGGTGGGTACGGCTGCACCGCCGCGCGGATGCGCTCCACGGCCTGGTGGATATCGAATGGGATCTTGGAACCCTGGTCAGCGTCCATACCGTCATTATAGCCAACAAAACGTAATCTTTCTCCTTACCAGGCCACGGATTCACCCATGAAAGGCAGGACATCCATGTCTTCGGCTTTTCTGGCCGCAAGATAAGCTCAGCCCGCGCGTCGCTCCTTTGTGTAACAAATACTGCGCGATACAAACCTTGTTTTGCAATCATAGGGATAACAGGAGGGTTAGTCCCTTTTTCGGTGATAACCTTCACTTAATAAATCCAGAGTAGGGGGGTATAAGGTTAAGGATAGAAAAAGAAATGGAAGAATAGAAGCCTTGCAGGAGGTACCGTTTTATGTGGCATGTCTTAACAGCGTTGGGCATCCTGATCTGCGCGGCACAGGCGATCCGATCTCAACGGTTACTGATTTCTGCATTATGGCTGGCCGGAACCAGCGCGCTCGTAGCGCTGCTCCTGTACCTGCTCGGCGCGCCCGAGGTGGCAGTGATCGAGCTCAGCGTTGGCGCCGGGCTGGTGACGGTACTTTTCGTTTTCGCCATCAATATCGCCGGTGAAGAAGCCATCCGTTTGCGCTCATCCCTCCCGCGCTGGCTGGCCTGGGGAGCCGTGCTGGTCTGCTCAGTCCTGCTCGGCTGGATGATGTTCCCCGGGTTGGGGCGCATTACCGCGCTGCCCACCGGCGAAGCCAGCTTTGTCACCGCGCTGTGGGAAAACCGCAAGCTGGATATTTTGCTGCAAATCGTGCTGATCTTTTCCGGGGTACTGGGCGTGCTAGGACTGCTCTCGGAAGGGCCGGTTGACGATCAGAAAGAGGTGCGGCCATGACCCTGTCCATCTCAACGGTTTCCTTCGCGGCGGTGCTTGGGCTGTTTGCCATTGCCTTTTACGGGCTGCTGGCTGTTCGCAACCTTATTAAGGTCGTCGTGGCGCTGCAAATCCTGGTCAAAGGCGCGATGATTGCCCTGGTGGCCGCCGGCGCAATGACCGGGCGCGTACAGCAGGCGCAGAGCCTGGCGCTTACCGTCATCGTCGCCGATACGATCGTGGCGGTGGTGGCGCTGGCCCTGGCGGTGCAGGTGCGCCGCTGCATCGGCACGCTGGATATCAAAGCGCTCAGCAAACTGAAGGGGTAAGCATGGCAGCCACTCTGTTGATCCTGACGATTGCAATTCCCTGGGCGGGCGCGCTGGTGGTCTGGTTGATTGGCGACGCACGCCCCCGCGCGCAGCATTCCGCGGCCGTAGCTTTTGCCCTGCTGGCCGGCGCGGCCGCAGTAGCCCTGCTGCCTTCCAGCAGCAGCCAGATTTTGGTCAACCTGCCCGTAGGCGGCGCATATGGCGATTTCACCTTTGCCGCGGACGGGCTGGGCGTTTTCCTGGCTGTGGTCGCCACCGTGGTTGGTTCGCTGGCAGTGATCTTTTCCGTCGATTACATGCGCGGCGAACATCAGTTGGGCCGCTACTATGCTCTGGTGCTGTTCTTCATCGGCGCCATGGTCGGCCTGGTGCTCACTACCAATATCCTGCTCATTTTCTTCTTCTGGGAAATTACCGCGCTGTGCTCATACGCGCTGATATCCTTTCATAATGACGATCCTAAGGCTGTTGCCGGCGGGATGAAAGCCCTGATCATCACCCAGTTTGGTGGGGTAGGGCTGCTGCTGGGCGGACTGATGATCTTCAGCTACACCGGCTCGTTTGACCTTCGCGATTTCCTGGCCCAGGCCTCTTCCATTCCATCCACGGCGCTGGCGATCATGGCTTTCGGTTTCCTGGCGGCCGCCGCGGCGAAATCGGCGCAGTTCCCCTTCCAAACCTGGCTCCCCGATGCCATGGAAGCTCCCACGCCCATCAGCGCGCTGATCCACGCCGCCACGATGGTTAACGCCGGGGTTTACCTGCTGGCCCGCTTCTACCCGGCTTTTGCCGCGGTTCCTGGCTGGCGCACGGCGGTCATGCTGGTGGGCATGCTTTCAGCGCTGCTGGCCGCGGTGATGGCCATGGTTGCCACGGATCTCAAGCGCGTGCTGGCCTACTCCACCGTTTCGCAGTTAGGCTATATGGTTTACGCAGTCGGCGCGGGCGGGTTGTTTGCCAGCCAGTTCCACCTGATGAGCCATTCGGTGTTCAAGGCGCTGCTCTTCTTGGGCGCAGGCGCGGTGATCCACTCCGTGGGCACGCGCGATATGCGCAAAATGGGCGGGCTGCGCGTCGAAATGCCCTTTACCCGCACCGTGTTCGTCATCGGCTCGCTGGCGCTGGCCGGGCTGCCCATCCTCAACGGTTTCTGGAGCAAAGAACTGGTGCTTGAATCGGGCCTGGCTGGCGGGCCGCTGTGGATGTGGCTGGTCATGGTGCTGGTAGCCGGGCTGACTGCCTGTTACACCTTCCGCATGGTGTGGATGGTCTTCTACGGCGATGGCAAGGCCGGGCGGCACGTGCACGAGGCCG
>DATCUC010000323.1:0-6816 GCA_036567625.1 Anaerolineaceae bacterium
CAGAAGACCCGGCTGCGCAGCTGCGCCCGGTCGAGCAAGAGCCAGACCAGCACCGCGGGCACGCTGACCAGCAGCGCCATGTAGACGTAATACTGCGAAGTCAGCGCAATCAGCCCCAGGCCCAGCCCGGCCAGCAGCGCGGGCTTCCAGGCAAAACGCCGCGCGCCGAGCAGATCGAACAGGCCCCAGAAATACAGCGGAAACCACTGCGTGCCCGAAAGGTTGAGATGCCCGATCAAAAAATGCGCAAAGTGATACGGCGCAAACCCGTAGATTGTTCCGGCGATCAACCCGGCCAGCTTGCTGCCGGTCAGGTGACGCACCCACAAGAACATGGTCAGCCCGGAGAGGATGAAGGTCAGCAGCATGGCGGCGTTATAGCCGAAGGTTTCCCCGCCCAGCAGGCTGAAGGGCAGCGCCAGGGCCAATTGCGCCGGGGTGATCTCGGTATAGGCCATGTTCCAGCCTTCCGGGTAATTTAGAAACCAGACATCAAACGGGTTAGCGCGCAGTTGGAAGAGCGCCTTTTGCATCCAGCCAATCATCCACACAAAGTAGATGTTATCGCCCAGGCTGCCGACCATTTGCGTGCTCATCACCCGCGCCAGCGGCCAGGTAGTAAGGATGCTCAGCGCAGTGAAATAGAACAGCGCGGCAGTCGTTGACCAGCGCGCGACCCACCCGGTCAACCGCTGCCACGCGCTGCTTGCTGTTTGTGCTTCTAGCCCGGTTTGCTGCATCCTGAAACCTGAATTCTTCTTCCCGTAAAATGTGTTGCCTTGCGGCTTACATCCCCAGCGGCGAGAGGTCTACCACCCGCCCGGCGTTTGCCGATTGGTGTACCGCCAATGCCAGCCGCATGGCCTGGATGCCGTCCTGCAGGGTGCATAGCGGGGCGGCCGCGTCGCGCGCCACGTCGATAAAATGACGCATCTCGGCCAGGAACAGGTCGTTACGCTCAAACCCGGGCGGCGGGGCGAAGGTTTCCCAGGCGCCGAAATCCGCGCGGTATAACCGCGCCGCGCCGTCGGCATTATCCCAGGCCAGCGTGCCGCGGCTGCCGGCGATCTCCAGGCGGTGCACCGGCGGCTGCTGGATGTAATTCAAATGCAGCCCGCCCACTGCTCCGCTGGCAAAGCGCAGCCCAATCTCCGCCAGGTCGTCGACCTGGACTTCCAGGTCACTGAAATGCCCGGCAAAAGCCCACAGCGAACCTACCTCGCCCAGCAGCCAGCGCAGGTAATCCAGCGGGTGGCTGAGGGTCAGCACCACGCCGCCGCCCAAGTCGGCCCGCGCGCTGTAGCTCTGACGGTAATCTTCCCAGGGGTGCCAGTTGGGCAAATATTCGCCCCAATGCGCGTGGACGGCCAGCGGGCGGCCAATCGCGTCACTTTTCAGCAGTTCGGCCAGCTTGCGCAGCCCCGGGTGGAAACGGAACTGGAAGCCAACCAGCACTTTGCTGCCGTCCAGCGCATCCAGCCGCTCCAGCGAATGCGACACCGGTTTTTCCATCAGAATGGCACAGCCGGCTTGCGCGGCGGGGATGGCCACATCCAGGTGCAGCGCGGTAGGGTTGGCAATGATCACCGCATCCGGCTGGTGGGCCAGGGCTGCATCCAGGCTGGTTTCCACCGGGAAATCCGCCAGTTCGGCATCGTCCAGCGTACTTTTGCGCGTGCGGTATAGTACGATATCCTTCTCGCCCAGGGCGAGCAGGTTGCGCATATGCCGCCGCCCGATCGAGCCAAAACCCGCGATCAGAAATTTCATTTCCCGTTCCCCATGATCTTATCTAAAAAGAACTGCGCGGTGCGTTTCCCGGCCAGCCCGTCGGTGAAGGTGCACTCGCGGCGGATGAAGTCGCGCCGCGCCTGGCAGTCGGCGTCCGGGTTGTTCAGGTAGAAGTTGACCGCCGCTTCCAGTTCGGCGGAGTCCAGCGCCACCCGCCCGGCCACCGCCTCGCGGAAACGCCGGTGCGTGGGCCAGTCGCCAATTTCTGACAGGGCCAGCGAGAAGCGCCCCGGCTGATTCCAGCCGCCGGGCGCATCGATGCATACCGCCACGATTGGCCGGTCGTGGATGGCGCATTCCACCACCATCGTCGAGTAGACGGTCAGAAACACGTCCGAATGGGCCATCATCGAGGTCTTTTCGGGCATATCTTCGCCAGAGTAGTAACCCAGCTCACCGCCGAGCGGCACCGGTTCCACCACGTGGACATGGGGCATCTCGCGCGCCAGTTGGAAGACGCGCTCGCGTTCCCCGGCGAACAGCGGTTCGTCCATAAAATGGTTGGGGTGCAGCCGCACCAAAAGCTGCGAGGGCTGCGCCAGGCTGCCGCTGTTGACCAGCTTCGCCAGCGCTTCGATGTTCTGGTAATTGGGCGAGAACGTAATAAAACTGCACGCGTACGAGAGCAGCTTGCGCTGCGGGTCCAGATTGTGCAGCCGGAAATACTCATCGCGCGGCATCAACCACTGCTTGCGGAAATAACCATCATACGATGGAATGCCGCCAACGTGCACCCGGCCGGCGTCCCAGTCATCGCCTTCCACCAGTTCCTGCTTTTGCACCTCAGACCAGCAGTTGATCCAATCCACCGGCGCGCCAGGCAGGCTGTAGCTGGAAGGGTTGTCCCAGCCAACCACCACCGCCCCGGTCTTGACGCCGCGCTGCGCTGCTTCGCGCAGCAGGTAGCGGTCGTAGCGCCAGCCGGGCGTGCTGGCAATCACCATCTCAGGTTGATACTTTTCGAACAGGTCGCCGTACAGGTTGGGGATATAGCGCTCCTGGCGCCGGACGACCATCTGGCGCGCGCGCTTTGAGCGGCGCATCAGGCCAACGACGCCTTTCATCAGCGGCATGAGCAGCTTGCGCCGCCCCACCGCCTCGGCATCCACCTGGCGGATATGGCTGGTCAGCGCTTCCAGGTTGATGCGCTCCGACGCGCCCACCCGGCGCAGGAAGTTGAGCCACCACTGCGCGGTGCCTTCGTAGCCGTCGGCGTACTGGCGGCACTGCTTGAGCCGCAGCCCTTCCACCGTCAGACCGGGCTGGCCAAAGCGCCGGGTGATTTGCTCTTTCAGGCCTTCATCGGTCAGCAGCACCACTTCCACGCCGTTTTGCAGCAGCGTCGGCACCACATCGCTTTGCAGGAAGTAGACAATCGCCAGCCCGTGATCGGCGCTGATAAAAACACGTTTTGCTTGCGGCATAGTGAGGATTAACTCCACAACGAAAAATTCAAATCAAGAACGGTCATAATACCACCGAAAAATCGCATCATACAGCCCCAGCAGCGCCTTTCTGACCGGCGGCAGGTCGAGCAAACGGTGCGTTTTCTGCCCGGCATTCGTAGCGGCGGTTTCAGGGACGTGCTTGCCGGACGGATTATCCACCGGAACCCCGCGCAGGGTGTTGCTCATGTTCATCGCCAGCGGATCGGTGGGCATCAGGCGCAGCAGCCCGGCTTCGTTCATGCGCTGGTCCAACTGCTTCACCTGCCCCATCGGCCGGTCCATCGAAAACGGCAAAAATTGGGCGATGGTCTCTTTGCGGGTCACAAACTGCCAGTGCGATGCCCCGACGATGGCCTGCACGCCGTCGCACGTCAGGCGCACGTCTTGCGTGCTGTCGTAATGCGCGCGGATCTCTGCATCGCTCTGGCCCAGGCTGCGATCGAACTCCAAAAACACTTCCCAGGGAATAAACTGCCCGCGCTCGACGGTCACGCCCGGGGTGTTTTCGCCCCAGGCCACGGTGGCGGTGGAATACTCTTCTTTGGTGCGGAACGGGCGCGCGGTGACCATGCCCACGTTTGGGAAGGTTTCCAGCAGTTGCAGCGAGCGCGGCAGCCAGCCCTTGTGGAAATAGGCATCGCTGTCGGTGTAGGCGATGATCTCGCCCGGCGCGCCGCTGAGGATGATATTCCACGCCCCGCCCTTGCCCAGATTCTTTTCGGATAGCAGCAGGAGCTGGATACGGCCTTCCTGGTGCTCATTGAGCAGGTATGCCTGCACTTCGGGGCACGAACCATTATCGAAGACTAGCAGGTCGTATTCGCCCTCGGTGTTCTCGCGGATGCTGCCCAGGCACACTTTGAGCACATCCAACGCTTCGGCGTAAAAACCGCTCTGGAAAGGGATATAGTTGAGTACTGCCACTGTCACCCGCGCGGGGGTGGCAACCTGCTTCACATACTTGGCCGGGTTCTGTCCGATCCGCATGGTAGCTCCTTACGAGTCACGCCGCTGGCGCAGCGCGGCATACGCTTTTTTGGGATGCAGCAGGGCAAACATGGCCCAGCCCAGCGGGCGCGAATGCAGCGTCACCAGCGGAAAGACCTCAAGCGCGCGCTTGAAGCGCCCCCAGGTCAGCGGGTGGCGCGCCAGTTTGCCGTCCAGCAGGCGGTAGTTGGTGTCGTCCAGCTTGAAAATCGTCAGCTTGCCGCCCGCCAGGCGCACGTTCTCAAAAGTTTCGGGCAGGCGGTAATGCGGCTGGCCGTTGGGCAGATGGCTGTAGTCATGGTCCTGGTGAATGATGTTGATCCCTGCGGTGGTATCCACCACCGCCGCGCCGTTACAGCGCGCGGCGTAGATCATCCAGTTATCCCACCCGGCGCGGCCCACAGCAAACGCGGGCATATTGGCAAATCCCGCGCGCGGATACACAAAATAATCGCTGCCGCCGCGCGGGTGCAGCCGGTTTTCCTGCCGCGCGCGAGCCAGCAGCCGCTCCTGCCAGCCGGGGCCGAATTCCAGCGGCGCGTTGATGTTCATATCCCAGCGCTGGCCCACCAGCAGAAAATCCTTTGCCTGGGCGGCCACGCTCCGCGCGGTTTGCACAAAATCTGGCAGCAAGATGATATCCGCATTAACATAGGCCAGCAGCGGGCTGATGGAATGCTCGCGCGCCAGGGCAAAAATCGAGCTGATTAGCGGCGTGCCTTCTTGATTCCGGGCCACATCCGGCAGATGCTTCACGCCCACCTCGGCAGCGAAATCCGCCAGCCCGTCTTCCTGCCCAATCAGCAGCACCTCTACATCCGGCCCCAGTTCCAGCCAGGAGCGGATGGCATTGCGCTGGATGGTGGCAATGTGCGGATTGGTAAAAGGTTTGGGTGCGGTAAAAACCGTCAAAAATGCCATGAGATGCTCAATCTTTCTTCGGGCTGCGCTCGTCGACTTCGTTGAAGACCTTGTGACGCACATCCGCATTGATCTGGCTGATCTCCGGGTGCGCCTCGACTGCGGCCAGCACGTCCAGCCAGGTGAAATCGTCGCCTTCCAGCAAGGCTGCCACGCGGCGCACAAATTCCAGGTCGGCGGGCGTGTCCACCGTCCAGCGCAAATGACCGTAATCCGGGCTGGTGTCGACTACGCGCACCACGAACCGTCCGGGCTGATCATACAGGTAGGGCATGACGTGCTCGCGCTCGTATTTTTCCGCGGCCTCGCGCCAGGCGCGTTCCAGCGCCGCAAAGCGGCAGATCTCAACGTCCAGCCCGATCGGGTAGGTGCGTTTCCAGGGCGGCGGCAGGCGGTTGGCGGCAAAATCCGCGCCGCTGGCGAAAAATTCTTCCAGGGTGCGCTCGATTACGTCCGGGTCAATCAGCGGGCAGTCGGCGGTCAGGCGCACAACCACATCCGCATTGTATGCCCGCGCGGCGGTGTAGTAGCGGTCGAGCACATCGTACAGGCTGCCGCGGTGACAGGCCAGCCCCAGCGCGGCGCAGGCGGCTTCCACCGCGTCGTCCGAGGGGTCGGTGGTGGTGGCTACCACCACCTGGTGGATGCCGCGCGCGCGAGCTGCGCGCCGCGCCACCCATTCCAGCATTGATTTCCCGGCAATTTCCTGCAAGACCTTGCCCGGCAGGCGGCTGGAACTCATCCGCGCCTGGATGATGGCAACGGTACGGGGTACATTCATTGCCGGCCTCCCTTGTCGCGTTCCAGGTGGATAGCAAGTTGATACGCATCCAGCAAACGCGGAAAGTTACGCGACCAGTCGGCGCGGGCTTCGGCCAGCCCGCGCGCCGCGCGGCCCATTTCGTTCAGTTTTGCAGTTTCCAGCTTCGCGGCGCGCAGCATCCCGGCTTCCAACGCGGCTTCGTCGCCGTCGGGGAAAAGCCAGCCCTGCGCGCCGGGCGTAATCCATTCGACATTGCCGGGGATTGCCGACACCAGCGCCGGCCGCCCGCAGCCCAATGCTTCCATCAGTGAAACCGACGAGCCGTCGGAATGCGAAGCGCTCAGGTACAGGTCGGCTGCGCGGTAGTAGCGCGGCAGGTCGATGTTGGACACCTGCCCGCCAAAATGCACCCGGTCTAATAAACCGTTGTCGAGGAGCACCTTGCGCAGAAGCTGCGCCTGCGACCCGCCGCCCAACAGCAGCAAATGCAGGCGATCATCCTGGCGCGCGGCGCGGGCAAAGGCGCGCGCCAGTCCGTCCACGCCGTAAAGCGGCTCCCAGGCGCGGTTCGAAAGCAGGATAAAAGCATCATCCCGCCAGCCGAAGCGCGCGCGCAAATCCGGCTCTTCACCCGGGCAAAAACGCTGCAGGTCAACGCCCCACGGAAAGAGCACCACGCGCTGGCGCGGAAAGCCAAAGCTGGCCGCCTTATCTTCCACGGCTTTGCAGTCGCCCACCAGCACGCTGGTATGCGCCAGGGTGTAACGAGTGGCCCAGCGCCAGCGCCCGTCGCGGTCAGCATCTTTGAGCAGGTCTGAACCCCAAGACATGGTTACCAGCGGGCGGTAGCCGCTCAGCGCGGTGAGCAGCGCGGCGGTCTGCACCGACCCGGCATGGACCACGTCC
>DATCUC010000324.1:0-11747 GCA_036567625.1 Anaerolineaceae bacterium
TTATACGCATTTTGTAAAGAAAGATCATCTCGTTTTGGCGTATCAGAGCAAGAACGGGTTTCATATTTATACACAGTCTATGTTCTCGTCCGCCGCGGATTGGGAAGCATTCATCCGGCTGCTGGAAGAGAAAATAAAGCGAGGGTAATGTAGCAAAGTAGGATGCGCCTGCTCGCAGAGCATCCTGCTTTGCGGAAGCACTGCGAGTAAGGCATCGATGTAGGGTGCGCCTGCTCGCAGAGCACCCTGCGGGTGGCGCACCAAACCGCAGCTTCAACCGAATGTAGCCTTCATAGGCACATAAACCGTCTCGAATAGAAGCGCTTTTGTGCCTGCGAAGGCATGCTTACAATGATCTTCTGAGGTCGGTGCGCCTGCTCGAAGAGCACCCAGCGGGTGGCGCACCCTACTGTTATAATTATCGTATGCCCCAATATCATCGCGTCATCATTCCGGGCGGGACATACTTCTTCACGGTCGTCACCTGGCTGCGGCGGCCTATCTTTTTGCAGGCATCTGCGCGCGCTATCCTGCGCCAGGCATTCCAGGAAACGAACGCGCGTTACCCTTTCGCCATCGACGCCCTCTGCCTTCTTCCCGACCATCTCCACTGTATCTGGACGCTTCCCGAAGATGACGGCGATTATTCTACGCGCTGGCGCTTTCTCAAAACCATGTTTACCGATCGTTATCAGGCTGAAAACCCGGATTTTCCCAAGAAGTCCGTATCGCGAATCAAACGGCGCGAAGCAGCAATCTGGCAGCGCCGGTTTTGGGAACACCTGATCCGGGATACGAAAGACTTTGAGGCGCATGTAGATTATATTCACAATAACCCGGTCAAACACGGCCTGGTCGAAAACGCGGAAGACTGGTCCTGGTCATCTATTCACCGCTGGAATCAAGCGTAGTTACTGTACAATATCTACATGCCCCACCACATCTACTTTGGCGATAACCTGCCGGTGCTGCAATCCCTGCCCGCGGATTCGGTCGACCTGATCTACATCGATCCGCCGTTCAATACCGGCAAGACCCAGGCGCGCACGCAAATGCGCACGGCGCTGGATGAGAACGGCGACCGCACGGGCTTTCTGGGGCGGCGCTACGCCACGGTCAAGGTGGGCTCGCGGGCCTACGCGGATGTTTTCGATGATTTTCTGGCGTTCCTCGAACCGCGGCTGGTAGAGGCGTACCGCGTGCTCAAGCCGCGCGGCAGCCTGTATTTCCACATCGACTACCGCGAGGTGCATTACTGCAAGGTGCTGCTGGACGGCATTTTTGGGCGCGAGGCGTT
Organism: Anaerolineaceae bacterium; assembly: GCA_036567625.1. Lineage (GTDB taxonomy): Bacteria > Chloroflexota > Anaerolineae > Anaerolineales > Anaerolineaceae > CALDSL01. Next base: position 1,298 of record DATCUC010000324.1, read on the forward strand.
CATTAATGAGATCATCTGGGCTTACGATTACGGCGGCAAACCCAAGAGCCGCTGGCCCGCCAAGCACGATAATATCCTGTTTTACGCCAAAGACCCGGCGCATTTCACCTTCAACGTCGACGCGGTGGAGCGCGAGCCGTACATGGCCCCGGGGCTGGTGGGGCCGGAGAAGGCCGCGCGCGGCAAGCTGCCCACCGATACCTGGTGGCACACCATTGTGCCGACCAACGGCAGCGAAAAGACCGGCTACCCCACGCAAAAGCCGCTGGGCATTTTGCGCCGCATCTTGCAGGCCTCGTCGAACCCGGGCGAGATGGTGCTGGACTTCTTTGCCGGCAGCGGCACCACCGGCGCGGCCTGCCTGGAACTCGGGCGGCAGTTCATTTTGGTCGATGATAACCCCCAGGCGCTGCAGGTAATGGCGCGGCGCTTCGCCGGGGCCACCGGCATCACCTGGCACGGCTGCGAAACGCTCGACCTGACCTGAGGCTGCGCCTATGAACGAACGGATCAGCGCCCCACCCTTTCCGGCGCCGGGTCCACGCATCGTCGTGGTCGGCGCCACCAGCAGCGGGAAGACCACCACCGCGGCGCGGCTGGCCGGCCTGCTTTCCATTCCGCACATTGAACTGGACGGGCTGATGTGGGGGCCGAACTGGACGCAGCCGCCCAAAGATGTCTTTCTCGAACGCGTCCGGCAGGCCGTTAACCGACCCGCGTGGGTGGTGGACGGCAATTACAGCGAAACGCGCCCCATCACCTGGGGGCAGGCTACCACGCTGGTCTGGCTGGATTACTCGCTGCCGGTCATCTTCTGGCAGCTCACGCGGCGCACGTTGCGGCGCATTTTCACTCGCGAGCTGCTGTGGGGCGTCAACCGCGAAACGGTACGCGGCGCGTTCTTTGATAGAGATTCGCTGTATCTGTATGTGATCCCCTCACGCAAACGCCAGCGCCAAAATTACCCGCGCGCGCTGCGCCAGGAGTACCCGAACCTGCAGGTGATCCACCTGCGCACACCGGGCGAAACCCGCGCCTGGTTGGATCGACTGGCGGCACAGCCGCCGGTGAAACGGGAAGCAGAAACGGACCACGATTAAGTTTTACCATCCCTGGATGAGGAGCAAGCATGGCATCGGCTAATTTTGACGAATTGATGGCGGCGCTCTACGCGCAGGCTAACCCGACGAACCTGGCCGGGATGGCGCGCTTCGGGATCAACCCGGAGAAAGCCCTGGGGATCAGCGTCTACACGCTGCGCGGCATGGTCAAAAAGGTGCGCGACCACGACCTGGCGCAGCGGCTGTGGGATACCGGCATCCACGAAGCGCGGATGCTGGCGTGCTTTTGCGACGATCCCGCGCTGGTGACGCCCGCGCAAATGGACGCCTGGGCAGCGGATTTCAACTCGTGGGATGTGTGCGATCAGGCCTGCACCAGCCTGTTTGACCAGTCGCCGCATGCCTGGAGCAAAGCGCTGGAATGGCCCGCGCGCGAAGAAGAGTTCGTGCGCCGGGGCGCGTTCGCATTGATGGCCGGGCTGGCCTGGCACGATAAACACGCGCCGGATGAGCAGTTTTTGCAGTTTTTCCCGGTGATCCAGCAGTATTCCACCGACAAACGCAATTTCGTCAAAAAGGCGGTCAACTGGGCGCTGCGCAATATTGGCAAGCGCAGCCCGGCGCTGATGCAAGCCGCCTGGACCGCCGCCGAGCAGATCCACGCCACCGGCGACCCCACAGCACGCTGGATTGCCAGCGATGCGCTGCGCGAATTCAAACAGAAAAAGGAGAAAATGAATGATGCCGGCTCTCTATCCCATCCTGGAATTTGACCCAAACCCCGAAGCGATTTTGAACCCGCGCCACAACACCGGCGAACCCGACCTGCCGGAGCGCGGGGTGCTGTGCTTTTTTGCCGATGTGCTGCGAAAGCTGGTTGAGGATGGCACGCTCGTCAAAATCGGCACGCTGTACTCCGAGATCGGCCCCAACCAGATCTATGGGATGGAATGGGAAGGCCAGCGCCTGTTTGTTTTTCATCCCGGCGTGGGCGCTCCGCTCTCGGCGGCTTTCCTGGAAGAAACGATCGCGCTGGGCGGGCGCAAGTTTATCGCCTGTGGCGGCTGCGGCGTGCTGAATCAGGAGATTATGGCCGGGCACGCGCTGGTACTGCGCAGCGCGGTGCGCGCCGAGGGCACGTCGTATCATTACCTGCCGCCCGCGCGCGAGGCTGAAGCCAGCCCGCAGGCGGTGAGCGTGCTGCGGGCAGTGCTGGAGCGGCACGGCGTGCCTTACCTCACCGGCAAGGCCTGGACGACTGACGGCATTTACCGCGAGACGGAAGCGCTGCGCGCGCAGCGGTTGGCCGAAGGCTGCCAGGTGGTGGAAATGGAAGCCGCCGCATTCTTTGCCGTGGCGCAGTTCCGCGGCGTCACCTTTGGGCAGGTAGTGTACGGCGGCGACCTGGTAGTGCCAGAAGGCTGGGACAAGCGCGACTGGATGAACCGCGCCGACGTGCGCCAGATGCTGTTCTGGCTGGCGGTCGAGGCCGCCGCGGAGTTATAACCCCTGGGGGGCCTTTCGATCAGATTTGCAGCCGGAACCATCGGGGCTCGGGGGAAGCATGCGGAGAAATGTATCGCTTGCATTTGCACTGTGGCTAACCGGATGCTTGCCCCACGGTTTGCGGTCGCGACCTTCCGGAAATAAAAACAGGTTGGACATCCCGCGTGGATGTCCAACCTGCGGAAAAACCTCGAACGCGCGAGAGGACTACTGCACGCTGAAGAAGTGCACGCGGTCGAGCGTGCCGTTGACGCGGATCTCCACCCGGTAGGTTCCCGTCGGCCACCCGGTGTTGGGGGTGAGCGAGAAGTCCAGATTGCGGGTATCACCGGCGGTCAGTTCATTGCCGTCGATGAAGGTGTTTGGCGCGGCCGCATCACCCACATCCACCGCGTACCAGTCTGCGCGGAAGACCGTTCCTTCCGGAGCATCCTGGATAGCCACAACCGCGTGGAAGGTATCCGACGATGTGAATACCGTCGTCGGGTTTACCGGGTCGTACATCTCGCCGCTGACGCCGCTGGCCATAGTCACCTGGGAGATATAGGGATTGCCGCCGATGAAATCCTGGTTGACGTTCTGACCATTGGGCACATTCTGCACAGCCTGGGTGGACTGCATCTGCACTTCGAGAGTCGACTGGACCTGGTTCATGACTTCATCTACTTGCGGGCGCAGCATATTCCAGCCGACCAGGCCAATCACGCCGCAAACGACGCACAGGCCGACAACGCCCAGAAGGATATACAACCAGGTCTTTGACTTTTTCTGCGGCGGCACGGGCTGCTGATACGCGGAAAACGGATCAGGCGTCGGCGGCGGCTGCGGAGGCTGCTGCTGCTGTTCGCGGTATGCAGCAAATGGGTCTGGCGTTTGCGGGACGGGGGGTTCTTGATCCATAGAAATTCTCCTGAAACGATGGTATAAGTGTTACGTTAACTGTATGAGAATACGGAAATTAAATCAACCGGATATATTGGCTTTCTCTGAGTTGTGGGTTCTTCCTTACAAAAGTGTGCAGGAGAAAGCCTCGGGTTCTCACTTCAAAAGAAAGCAAAAACCTTTATACTGTGAGAAATCCTTAGACGTGACCGGCCGATTATCATAACCCTGCAGGCAAGCGTCTGTGAAATATAAACCGACTACCCGCAAATTTATTGCCGTGGTCACGGTGGTCGCTATTGGAGTGACCGCCGCTTTGCTCACGCAATACACCTTTCCGCAAACGGCGCGGGAATGGGTTTTATTAGCAGTCTTTACGTTTCTCCTGGTCCTCTCCAACTCCTACAGCCTGCCATTTAGTGAAAAGGTAAACCTGCAGCTCTCCACGATCGTTATCGTGGCCGCCATCCTGCTGTTTGACCCGGCCGAGGCGGTGCTGATCGGCGCGACCGGCAAGGCGATTAGCTGCGTGCTGCGCCGCAAGCGCTTCGAACAACTGGCATTCAACTCCAGCCAGGTGGTCATTTACACCAGCGCCAGCAGCCTGGTGCTGCGGGCGATTTCGCCTGAAACGCCGTGGAACCCCACCGCCTTGCGAGACTGGATTGGCGTTTTCGGATCCAGCGGGTTGATCATGCTCATCAATACCCTGCTGACCGGGTCAGTGGTGGCCCTCGAAACGGGCAAGCCGCTGTTAATCACCTGGAAGAAGATTGGCCGGCTGTGCCTGACGCAAGACCCGGCGCAGATCAGCCTGGGCATCCTCTCCGGGCTGCTGGTTACCGTTTTCCCCTGGGCGCTGGTGCTGATGGGTATTCCGGTGGGAGTGCTGTACGAAACCCTGCGCCGCCAGCGCGACACCGAAGAGCAGCGCCAGCGGCTACTTAATCAGAACTCAGCGCTGGTCGTTTCACTGCAAGACCAGACGGCGCAACTGCAAAAAGTGGTCGGCGACCTGGAATCGGCGCTGGAGGCCAACCGGAAGGCCAACCTGTCGCTGGAATTGGAGATCGCCCAACGCGTGGTGGCGCAGCGTAACCTGACGGCAGCCTATGACGACCTGCTGCAAGGCCTGACCCGCGCCCTGGAACTGCGCGATCAAGACACCGAAGGCCACAGCCAGCGGGTAACGCAGCTCACGGTAGACCTGGCGCGCCAGTTAGGCATGCCCGAATCGGAAATTGGCGAACTGTGGCGCGGCGCGCTGCTGCATGATATTGGCAAAATCGGCATCCCAGATGCCATCCTCAACAACCCCGGCCAGTTGAGCGCGGATGAAGTGCAGGTAATGCACCGCCATCCTATTTACGCCTATGAACTGCTGCGCAAGATCGAATACCTGCGCAACTCGATCGACATTCCCTACTGCCACCACGAACGCTGGGACGGCAGTGGCTACCCGCGCGGGCTGCGCGGCGAGGAAATTCCCCTGGCGGCGCGGGTGTTTGCCCTGGCCGACGTGTGGGACGCGCTGCGCTCTGACCGGCCCTACCGCCGCGCCTGGTCGGATGAGGAAGCCTGGGAGCATATTTGCGCCCAGTCGGGCAAGCATTTTGACCCGCGCGTGGTTGAGGCCTTCAAGCAGCATCACGAACTGATAAAAGGCGTGCAGCTTCGGGCCAGTAAATCCATCCATCGCCAGCCGGTGGACCTGGATGCGCTGAGCGACTAAGGCTTGCGCGCGGCGAAGAAACCGCGCCGGGCATCCGGCTGAAGCGGCACCAGGTGGATGCGCTCGCTGACCTGCCAGGCTTGCAGCCCGGTGAAGCCTACCCGCTGCAGCGCCGCCAGCACATCCGCCGGCGGATATGAGCGCTGCCACAGGGTCACGTCCGAGCGCTGCCAGCAACCGTCTTCCAGCCGGAACAGGGTGGCGTCAAAGCGCGCCAGCCGCTCCTCGGGGTCATAGCTATTTTTCCACACATAGGCATGGTCTTCGAACGAGTCACCCCAATGCCCATTCCAGCCGGTCACATAACCTTCTTCCAGGTTCAGGTCAAAGGCAAAGCGCCCGCCGGGCAGCAGGGCGGCAAAAATGCGCGCAAATGCCTGCTCCAACTCATCCAGCACGAGGATATGGTTGAGGCTGTCAAACGTAGATAGGGCGGCAGCATATTGAGCCGGCAGGGAAAAATCGCGCGCGTCGGCGGCAATGAACTCGGCCCCGGGCGCGTTTTCGCGGGCATAGGCAAGCATCTCCGCCGAACCATCGATGCCGGTCACCTGATACCCGCGCTCGACCAGCAGGCGCGAAACATGCCCCGTGCCGCAGGCCACGTCCAGCACGCGCGCCCCGGCGGGCAAATCACCCAGGATCATTTGATCCAGCAGCGGCAGCACCATCTGGCTGAATCCGCCCCAATGCTGGTTATAAATCCAGGCAAAACGGTCGTAATCGGTATAGCGGGGAGCGCTGGTCATCACAGCCTGCCTTTTAGCGCCGCTCATCCAGCGGCGGGTTCTTACTTTGGGCCATTTCATTGCGCACCGTGTAGTACAGGTTCTCGGCGCGCAGATCGGTGATGGTGTAGCACGGAGCTTCGAGGTGATCGGCCAGCGCCTGGGCCAGGCCCTGGTCAAAAGCGGCGTGTTCCATATTAATCACCACACTGTGCACCTTCTCCGAAGCGATTAATTCGGCGAAGCGGTTGGCTTCTTCCTGCGGCGGGATTTGCCTGCTGAGCGAAACATTCCCGGCCCCATCGGTGAGCACGATCAGCAGCGGCATCACGTCGGGGTGGAGCATTTTTTCGCGGTGCAGCACTTCGTAGGCCATCTCGAGGCCGGCGGAAAGCGGGGTCTTGCCGCCGACGGGAATATCGGCCAGCACGCGCTGCGCAAGCTGCACCGAATTGGTCGGCGGCAGCACCAGCGTGGCGTGATCTTTCTGGAAAACGATCAACCCCACCCGGTCGCGGCGCTGGTAGGCATCCGTCAGCAGCGAAAGAATAGCGCCCTTGGTGGCGGTCATGCGCTCGGAAACAGCCATCGACCAGCTCGCGTCGACCAGGAACAGCACCAGGTTGGCAGCGCGGCGCACGCGCACCTTGCGCATGTAATCCGACGGGGTCACGGCGAAGGCCACGCGCTTGCGCTGCTCGACGCGGCGCTTCTGGAAGGGCGCGGCGGCGCGCATGGTGGCGTCGAAGGCCAGGTCTTCCGCTTTGCCGGGGGTAGGCCGCGCCTGAATATAACGCCCGCGGTGGCGGTCGGTGCGGGTGCGCGAGCGCCGCCCGGCCTGCTTGCGCATCATTTTGTCCAGCGGCGTGTCTAAACGCCGCGGCTCAAACGCCTGGCCGGTCTTGGGCTTTTGCCCGCCTTCCCACCAGTTCGCCGTGTAGTTATCGAAAATGCTCTGCGGCGCGGTTTCGCCCGGCTCGGGCTGGCCCTCGTCCTGAGCTTCGTCAATTACTTTTTTTTTACCGCGCCCTGCTCGCCTTCTTGCTGGCTGGGCTGGGGTTCGCCGCTGGTGCTGGCTCCCTGAAGCTGTTCGATGCGTTCCTGCAGGTCTTCCATCGACATTTCCGCCTGCTGGAACGGCCCGCGTTTCAGGCGGTGCGGCAGCGCCAGCTCGGCCGCCAGGGCAATATCGCGGTCGTTGATCGCCGGGCGGCCCTCAAAGGCGGCATGCGCGCGGGCGGCTTTGAGAATAACCAGGTCTGAGCGATGACCATCGACATGCAGCGATGAGGTCAGCGCGGCAATCGAAAGCAGGTCGCGGCGCGTGTGCGACACGCGGTCGACAAGCTGGCGAGCGGCGTCGATCTGCTGCGAAAGCTCCTGCTCGCGCGGCAGCCACTCGGCGCGGAACCCGGCGGGATCAGCCTCAAAGCCCAGGTTGCGTTCCATAATTTGCACCCGCTCGCGCGGCTCACGGATGCCGTAGATTTCGACCGACAGGGCAAAGCGGTCGGTGAGCTGCGGACGCAGGTCGCCTTCTTCAGGATTCATCGTGCCCACCAGGATAAAACGCGCCGGGTGGGAGAACGAGATGCCCTCGCGTTCAACAATATTCATCCCCATCGCCGCCGAATCGAGCAGCACATCCACCACGTGATCGTCAAGCAGGTTGACTTCGTCAATGTAAAGCAGGCCGCGGTTTGCGGCGGCCAGCACGCCCGGTTCAAAGCTGCGCTCGCCCTTCTGGATGGCGCGTTCGATATCCAGGGTGCCCACCACGCGGTCTTCCGTGGCGGAAACGGGCAGGTTGACGAACGGCGTTGGGCGCGTCGCAACCGGCAGCACCTGGCCCGCGGCCACGCGCTCGCGGCATTCGGTGCACCAGGTGGCAGGCGAGTCCGGGTCGCAGCCAAAACGGCAGTCGCTGACGACTTTGACGTTGGGCAGCAGCGCAGCCAGGGCGCGCGCGGCGGTCGATTTCGCCGTGCCGCGTTCTCCACGGATCAGCACCCCGCCGATGCGCGGGTCAACAGCATTGAGCACCAGCGCCCGGCGCATCCGGTCCTGGCCGACAATTGCGGTGAATGGGTAAATGGTTGGCATACGGTGGACAAATCCTTAAGAAAGCAAGTGTCGATTTATAGAAGTTTACCACATCTCCTACCGGATAACGGAGGATGCACAGCGTCTGAAATGAAAAAGAATGCATGCGCGGCACTCTCCCGCGAATACACTTGCCTCAAAAATCAGCAGCGGAACTGCGCCCGAGCTACGCCGTATAACCTATTTCCAGCGTTTCGATGGCGGTTTCCGGTGCTTCACCGGCGATTTCAGAGAAGGAATATTTCAACGCCCAGGCGTCTTTGATTTGCCACGTGGCGGTATCGCTGCCGTCCTCGCCCATCAAGGTGATGGTGGCGCGCTTGCGCGCGATTTTTCCAGCGGCACAGGACTGGATCCAGCCCAGCACTTCGTCTGACGCGGTCATGCCCCGGCGCAGGGTGATATTGCCGTATTTGGTCAGCCCAGGCAGCCTGGGCCGGGCCGGACTGCCGGACGGGGTGGAAACATTTAATCCAGTGACATCCTGACACCAAATTGAGCCGCAGCCATCCACATCAATTCGAAAGTTGTATTCCATGTGAAATTTCCCCATTCTGCCAGATTAATTTCTGCAATGTGAAATCATTATATGCCGCCGCGGCTGCTTCATACCTGACAGGCAGTTTGCAATTCCCCACTGGCCGTGACCGGGGAACGCCTTTGAACAATACTTGCCGCAGAAATCTTGATTTTGCAGAACAAATTATCTATAATGAGATGACATTCCCTTTATATTGTCCCAAATGGAGCACGGATATGATCGAACTTCCCGAGGCAGTCGTCCTTTCCGACCAGATCACCCGCACGCTGAGTGGAAAACGGATTGCTCGCGTGACGGCGGCCCAATCTCCGCACAAGTTCGCCTGGTTCAGCGGCGACCCGGCGGATTACCCGGCCAAACTTACCAGGCGCGCAGTCGACTACGCGACAGGCGTGGGCGGCATCGTCGAAGTTCATGCCGGAGAATGGCTGATCGATTACACCACCAACCTGCGCTATTACGAGCCCGGCGAACCGCTGCCGCAAAAGCACCAGCTTTTGCTGGAATTTGAAGACTGCTCGGCGCTGGTGGCTACGGTGCAGATGTGGGGCGGCATGATGTGCCACCGCCCGGATGAGCCCACCGGGCTGGTGGATGGGGATATGGCGCGCAAATGCCCCTCGCCGCTCAGCGCTGCATTCGACCGCGCCTACTTCGACACGCTGCTGACGGACGCGGCGAGCAAGCTCTCGGCCAAGGCTTTCCTGGCAACCGAGCAGCGCATTCCCGGGTTGGGCAACGGCGTATTGCAGGATCTTCTCTGGCGCGCGCGCATTCACCCGAAGCGCAAGATGAACACGCTGGCGGCGGAAGAATGGGAAGCGCTGTTTGACGCGGTCAAAAACGGGCTGCAGATTATGACGCAAATGGGTGGGCGCGACACCGAAACCGACCTGTTTGGCCGCCCCGGTGGGTACACCACCATTTTGAGCAAAAACACGGTGGACCACCCGTGCCCGGAATGCGAGAGCAGCATCCGAAAAGAGGCGTATATGGGCGGAAGCATTTACTACTGCCCTGGATGCCAACCGCTCTGATTGAGAAAAAAAACAGGGAGTTTGTAACCCGTTAACAGTTCCAGAATCCATCTCCGCGGCGCGGATGGGCGCGGTATAATGGGGAGTGAACGCCAATTCCCTTCACTGGAGATGATGATGGAGCGAACAATTCGCGTATTGGTGGCAAAACCCGGATTAGACGGCCATGACCGTGGCGCCAAAGTGGTGGCGCGCGCCCTGCGCGATGCCGGCATGGAAGTCATCTATACCGGTTTGCGCCAAACACCCGAGATGGTGGCGGAAGCTGCGCTGCAAGAAGACGTCGACGCCGTGGGCCTTTCGATCCTTTCCGGGGCGCACATGGCCCTGGTGCCACGCATCGCGGAGCTAATCCGCGCCAATGGGCAGGCGAATGTAAAACTGTTTGTGGGTGGCATTATTCCCGAGCAGGATATTCCGGCTTTGCTGCAGGCGGGGGTGTTCGCGGTCTACGGCCCGGGCACGTCCACCGAGAAAATTGTGGAAGACATCCGCAAAGCCGTTGCCGGTGAAACGGGATAGGCATGACGTCTACCGCTTCCCCGCTGGCCGAGTCTGTGCTGGCCGGTGACCGGCTGGCGCTGGCGCGGCTGCTGACCCAGGTGGAAAACCAGACGCACACCGGGCAAGAAGCCCTGGATGCGCTCTTTGCGCACACCGGGCGAGCGCACCTGGTGGGCATCACCGGCGCGCCGGGCACGGGGAAGTCTTCGCTCACCAATTTGCTGGCGCGCGCCTTTCGCCAGCCAGGCAACGGCAGCCGCCCTTACCGCGTGGGCGTGATTGCCGTCGACCCGTCCAGCCCGTTCACTGGCGGGGCGGTGCTGGGTGACCGCGTGCGCATGCGCGACCTGACCGGC
>DATCUC010000325.1:0-14828 GCA_036567625.1 Anaerolineaceae bacterium
CGATCATTTGTATTATCTATTTACGGATCACCTGGGCAGCACCAGCGAAGTGCGCCTTGCGAACGGCACGCTCCACAGCCGGCAGTATTACCGGGCCTTCGGCGAGGAGCGCTACACCTCCGGCGCATTGCCCACCGACCGGACGTATACCAGCCAAAGAGAAATCGAGAACGGCCTGGTGCATTACGGCGCTCGCACGTATGATCCGCTGCTGGCGCGTTGGATTCAACCAGATTCGATCATCCCCGAGTCCAGCCAGGGAATACAGGCATGGGATCGATATGCGTATGTTAACAATTCTCCCTTAAACTATTCTGATCCGACAGGGCATTTTTTTACATCAATACTCATAGGAGCAGGAATTGGTGCATTAATAGGTGGCGCAGTTAATATAATACAACAAGTTAAATCTGCTGGGTGTGTAAGTGATTGGAAAGATGTAGTTAGTGCAGCGGCAGGTGGTGCTGTATCCGGGGCGGTTATGTCAATTGCGCCAATCACGGGCATTGGTGCTGCATTTGGGTATGGCGCGATTTCAAATGTTCTATCCGAGCAAACAAATGCCATTGTTGATGCAATATTAGAGCCAAGTGGTAAAGGTCTCCTAAATGATTTTTCTGCAAATGGTGGATTCACAAATGGAGAGAAGATTACAAACACGGGTGAGATTATCTCTGATGCAATAATTGGAGGAGCTCTTAATGGAGCTGCGATGGGTATAGCGCACAGCTTATCTAAGGTTATAAATATCTCCGATCCATTCCAAGTTACAAGGGATATACCATACGTAATAAATATATTACCCAACGACAACCTCCTGGGTATACCGTTTGAGCTTGTACCTATATCACGTAATATTGTTATAGAAAAATCTGTGATATCAAGCTTTTTACGACCTGCAACAAAAGTGATTAAGGATGCATATCTCGATTACGCTAATCAAGTACTCGATGAATATGTGGAGTGGTAAGGAGAAATGAAACATGGATTTGTAACATCGCTCGTCTATATCACAATTGCTCTTTTTGTGTATGTCCTGCTGTTAGGACTTAACTCACCATTCATACCGATTGCTGGAATATTGTTAGGTGGAATCAATGTGTTTTTAACAAGAACATATTGTCAGACGTTTTTATCCCAACTAATATACTTAATCGTATTGGGCGCTATTATTCTTTCGTTGAGCGCACTTCTCGCTTATTTCTTTTTCTGTGCTGATACTGTGAAAGTTCCTTACTGTGGAAGCGGCATGATGATTTTATCGGGCTTCCCATTTTATGTATCAGTAGTAATTTGGCTGGCACTTTTGTTCACGAGGAAGATACGGTAATTTATCAATTTTGGAGTATTGAGAATGAAGATGATCAAGGTACCCGTACTTTTCATTCATGTTGAACAAGATTTTTTTCTTTTCGGTGAAAAAAAGTTGTATTTGGATACATGCCTCCAAATAAAAAAGGAGGAAGATGAGTCTATGACAATTTTAGAATATGGAAAACGATCTTTTTATGCAAACCAAAATGTATGTGTTGAATTATTCCGAGATCAAGGATATATTCATCGAAAAGTTAACCGCTTTGATTTATTGGAACTATGGTTTCGGTATGGAATATCTCTATCCCTTTCTGAAAGTCGATCAATTCTACGCCCATTGGTCACGTTCGAGAATTATAAAAGTTTACGACCAATGTTGTTAGGTTATGAAAAAATAGTATTGGAACAATTAGCATTGCAGGGTGGTTTTAGAAAAGTACTTTTCGAATAACCTTACAGAATAAAATTTGTTGATTCGCTTAACAGGTAGTTCAAAAAGTTGATAGGGCGGGATCGCTGCCTGCCCTCGTAGAGGGTTGCTCCCACCGTCCACTAAAACCATCGCGCTCATCACTTTCGATAGCCGGGACGAACCGCCTCGGCACGCATAAAGCCCCACTCCCCGAAATCACCCGCTGCGCCCCTTGACAAAACAGAACTTTTATTCTATATTAACCCTGTGTGGCGTACCATTTCCTGCCACCGCCGCTTGCTTCCAGGATCATTCGTCATTCACGGTCAATATCGAACCGCGACCCACACGAAAAAGCTGTATCGGATGAAGAATTTCTTAGCGTACTTCGCGACTTCGCGGTTCAGCTTTTCCCAGTATGGAACGATACAGATCGGATTGCGTGACCCACATCGTGCGACCGGCTTTTGCAAACCAGGGCGCAAAAACGAATAAACGAATATTTCCCTCAAAAAATCGCCAAAAACGAATAAAACCAATCCCCCCGCAGCGGGTCAGCCGTTCAAACTGCGCGGTTGCCAGGGAGCTGATCCACCAGTCGTTATTTCTGTTTCATCCCCAGGTTCATTCTCCGCCCGTTGAGGAACGTGCGCATGCCGCGCAGTACGTGGCCGTTGGCAATTTCCAGCATCCCCTCCACCATCACCGGGTTGACCGCGTCGTTCATTATCGCGAACGAGCGGAACGGCAAGTCGAGGGCCACCTTGCGCATCATCATCTGCTGCGTGTGCTGCGGATCGCCTTCCGTGCCGGTAATCGGCAGAATTTCATCCATCTGGCGCAGGATCAGTCGGTAGAGAATCCGGCCAATCGGCTTGTGCTGCAAATCCTCAACGCGCGAATTGAGCGTCAGCGGCTGGCGTGGGTCCACCGTATTGCCCGGCAGCGGTCGCCCCACCAGCGCGCGAAAACCGGCCTCGTCGAAGATCAGCCCCTTTGCCAGGCTGGCCGTCACCGCTGCGGGGTACTCCGGCCCTGCTGGCGCCGCTCCGTCGATCTCCAGTTCCCCGGTCAGGCGAATATCCCGCGAGGACGCGCCTACGCGGATTTCGTACGCGCCCGGTTCCACCGTCCAATCGCTGCTGCGTGGGTTATAAAAGGCAAACGCCCGTGCGTCAAGCGCAACGCTGACTGTCTTTTCCTCGCCCGCTTCGAGCGCCACTTTGACAAAGCCCTTCAGCTCCTGCTCGGCGCGGAACACACCCGTCTGCGCGGCGTGCACGTACACCTGGGCGATTTCTTTCCCGGCCCGGCTGCCTGTGTTCTTCACCTTGAACGTCACCGTCAGAGGTTCGCCAGCTTCCATTTGCGCCGCGCTCAATTCCAGGTCGCTGTAGTCGAAGCTGGTGTAGCTCAGCCCGTGTCCAAATGGGAACAGCACCGTCTTGCGCGCGCTGTCATAATAGCGGTAGCCCACAAAAATGCTCTCGCGGTATTCCACGCTGACCGGGCCTTCGGGGAAGTGCCCAAACGCCGGGGTGTCTTCCAATTCCAGCGGGAAGGTTTCGGCCAGCTTGCCGCTGGGGTTCACCGTGCCGAAGAGCACATCCGCCGTCGCCGCGCCCACGGCCTGCCCGGCCAGGTAGCCTTCCAGCACGGCCTGTACCTGCCCCACCCAGGGCATTTCCACCGGCGCGCCGTTGTACAGCACCACCACCACCCGTTCATTTACCGCTGCAACCGCCTGGATCAACGCATTGTGGTTATCGGGTAAACGCATATGTTCCCGGTCAAAGCCTTCCGATTCATACGCGTCCGTCAACCCCGCGAACACCACCGCCACGTCTGCCGCGACCGCCGCGGCGCGCGCTTCCTCGATCAGCGCCGGATCGACCGCGTCGCTGTTGAGCGCATAGCCTGGGGCGTAGGTCACGCTGCCTCGCGCGTGCTGCCGGATTTCATCCAGCGCGTTGACCGCGCGGTGCGCGTTGATCATCGAGCTGCCAAAGGCCTGGAACTTGGGCGCCTGCGCGAACGCGCCAATCACCGCGATCTTCGCCTCCGGCGCCAGCGGCAGCAGCTCGCCCTCATTTTTCAACAGCACCATGCCCTCGCCGGCGGTTCGCCGCGCCAGTTGGTGATGCTGCTCCGCGTCGTAATGGTAGTCAGGCCGCAGGTTCTGCTGCCCGCGGAAGATCAATTCCAGCAGCCGCAGCACTGCCCGGTCCAGCACGCGCTCATCCAGCTTCCCGGCGCGCACCGCCGCCACGATTTTCGCGTCATTGAAACCGCGGCTGGCAGGCATTTCCAGGTCCACCCCCGCGGCCAGCCCCTTCACCCGGTCGTTGATCGCGCCCCAGTCGGTGACCACCAGCCCCGCAAAGCCCCATTCCTCGCGCAGGATACCGTTGAGCAGTTCAGCGTGCTCGCTGCAAAACGTCCCGTTGACCTGGTTATAGGCGCACATCACCGTCCACGGCTGCGCCTGTTTGACCGCTGTTTCGAACCCGGCCAGGTAGATCTCGCGCAGCGCGCGCTCGTCCACTATCGCGTCGATCATCATCCGGTAGGCTTCCTGGTTATTGACCGCAAAATGCTTGAGCGACGCGCCCACTCCCTGGCTCTGCATCCCGCGGATATGCTGCGTGGCAATCTCCCCGGTCAGGTAAGGGTCCTCGGAGAAATATTCAAAGTTGCGCCCGCACAGTGGCGAGCGCTTGATATTCGCCCCCGGCCCCAGCACCACCGCCACCTGCTCCTGCAGCGCTTCTTCGGCAATCGCCTGGCCCACGTTATAGACCAGCTCGCGGTCCCAGGTGCTGGCCAGCAGCGCCGCGGTCGGAAAGCACGTCGCTGGCACGCTCTTCTTCATCCCCAGGTGATCGCCGCCGCGCGCCTGCTTGCGCAGCCCATGCGGTCCATCCGCCACCATAATCTCAAGAATGCCCAGCCGCTCCACGCACTTCAGATGCCAGAAATCCTCACCAGAACACAGTGATGCTTTTTCTTCCAGGGTCATTTGCGAAATCAAGCGCGGCAAATCCATAGCGATGCTCTCCTGCTGTCGAATATTTGAACGGGGATGGTTAAGAATGCAACAAAAACCTCCTTCCGTCAAGTGTACGAATGAGGGTATCATCGCCCCCTGGCCTCATCGAGGCGGGCGGGTCTGGCAGTCAAGCCAGCCCGTGAAATGGCACGCCTCGCGCGAGACTCACCTACACCGGCGGAATCTCCTCCACCGCATAATAAATCGCCTTCCCCAGCGCCTGGCCGGTGCGCACCATCTCATCCGCCCCGGCAGACGCCCCGCCCACGCGCAGAATCGCATCGCAGAACGGGATCAACCGCACTGCCACCGGGTGGAAAATCTCATTGAAAACCGCATCGCCCAACGCCTGCGACCCCGCGGTTTCGATCAGCGGCAGGGCGTACCACTCGCCCAGCACCGGCAGGTGACCCGCGCGGAATAGCTGCACCGCGTATTCATTCATCAGCCGCACATTGGCTGCGATCTTTTCCGGATCATCGCCCGTGCCCGAACGGTACGGCCCGGCAACCAGAATTTGCAGCGGCCGCCCGCCAGAAAAAGATGTCTCTTGCGTCAATTCGCACCTCTAATTCGAATAATTCTTCTCAATCCATCCGGTAATCGTTTCAAACAAGTCTGCCTGCGTGCTCACCGGCGAGAAGATATGATCCGCGCCGGCGATCACCGCCAGGTCCAGCTTGCCCGCGGCATGAAGCTGTTTCATCTCTTTGCCCATCCCGCTCTGCACCCGCTCCAGGCTGGTCGAATTCTCAGAATATACCATCAACGCCCGCGCCGGGATCTCCGGCAGCTTGCGCAGGATCGACTCAACCGTGAAAAGCATTTCGTCGGCCTGCGTGGGCGCGTGGTGCTCGAAGCGGCGGCGCACCCGGAACCACAGCCCCGCAGCCCGGCTCCAGATCACATTTTGGAAGATGTTTTGGAAAATCTTCCGATAATTCACCCGGAAGGTCAAAAAGCGCTTCCAGCGCTGCGGGTCGGCGAGCGTCTTTTTGCCGTAATAGTTCTCGTAATACTGCGCCAGCTTGCGCCGCTTATCGTATTCGCGCCAGTCGGCCTCGCCGCCGTCCGGGTTGATCATCACCACCCCGCGAACGCGCGGGTCTTGCGCTGCCGTGCGAATGGAATGGTACGCCCCGGCGCAGTGCCCGCCCAGGATGAAGCTCTGCGTGCCGGTTTCCGCCGCCAGGTACTCCAGCGCCTGCTGCACATCGTCGATGATAAAGTTTTCCACCGCCATATGATCCGGCCGGGGCAGGCTGTCGCCGACGCCGGAAATGTCAAACCGCAGCACGGTGAAGCCCTGCCCGGCCAGCGCGCGCGCCAGCTTGACGTAAATCCGGTTGGGGCCAATGCGGTGGATCAGCCCGGCATTGCTCAGCACCACCACCGGCCGGCCCGCAATGGGCGCATCCGGCTCGGTGAGAATGCCCACCAGCGAGTGAAACCGGCCAAACAGGATCGCTTTTTCGATCATGCTGCCGCTCCTGCCAGCCAGTTGACCGCGGCCTCCAGCACCGCTTGCGGAACCAGCGCCTTATCTGGGTCTTCGACCCACATCTTGAAGCTTTCCACCCGGCGGTACTCGGTGTTGGCTCCCAGCCCTTGCAAATGCTCGCACAGCCGTTGAACGGACGGGCGCGCGCCGCTGTCCGGCGCGTTGCTCTCGATGATCAGCACGTCCGCGGCCGGGCGGCGCTTCAGCGCCAGCAGATTCAGCCCGCGCAGTTCATCCAGTAGACCGGGGTGCAGCGAAAATCCCAGCAGTTCGTCACCGCTGCTGCCAGGTTGTTTGAAGAAATACATTTCCTTCTCTTCTTGCCAGCTTTCCAGGTCGCGCAAGTACTCTTCGCCCGCGACCACCGGCTCCCACAGCACCAGTCCTTCCACGTCATCCCGGCCGCTGGCCACCAGCCCGGCCAGGCTGGCCCCCAGCCGCAGCCCGGCGATAAATACGCTTTCCACGCGCGCCCGGCGCTTGAGCTCCTGAATTGCGGCGCGGATGTCGGCCTGCCATTGCGCCAGTCCGGCGCAGTCGTCGGCCCCGGCTGAATCGCCCGCGCCGGTGAAATCAAACCGCAGCACGGGGAACCCGGCCCGCGCCAGCCGCAGCCCCAACTGCGAGATCGAACGGTGCGCGCGGATGAATTCCTGCCCCCACGGGTTGCAAATCAGCACGCCAAAATCGCGCTCCTGTCCGGCGTACGGCGCGTGGTACAGGCCAAAAAGCTGTTGGCTGGCCGGTCCAAAGAAGAACGGCGAAATTTTGTCGGTAAGGTCTGTGTTCACAAAGTCTCCCAGGCTCAGGCGGCGCGTAGCGCTTCATCCACCCGGCTGGCAAGCTGCCCGAGGGTTTCAAAACGCAGGTAAACCGGATCCAGGCGGAAGCCCGTTTTATTCTGAATATTGACCACGGCGCGCATCGCCAGCAGCGAGTGCCCGCCCAGGTCAAAGAAGTTATCAAACACGCTCACCTGCTGCACCTTGAGCACCTCTTGCCAGATGCCGGCAATGAGGGTTTCGGTGGGCGTGGTGGGCGGCTGCGTGGCTTTCACGCTTTCCGCGCTGTGCACGGCCGGGGCAGGCAGCGCCTTGCGGTTGACCTTGCCGTTCGGCGTGAGCGGGAAGGCATCCAGCGGCACATACGCCGCCGGGATCATATACGCCGGCAGCGCCCCGCGCAAGGACTTGCTCAGTTCGCGCGCGCTGGGCGGATTGTCGCTGGTGAAGTAGGCCACCAGGCGTTTGTCGCCGGGGGTATCCTCGCGCACAATCACCACCGCCTGGCGCAGCGCCGGGTGCTGGTTGAGCAGGGCTTCGATCTCGCCCAGTTCAATCCGGAAACCGCGCAGCTTGACCTGGTTGTCGGCCCGCCCCAGGCATTCAATCCGCCCGTCAGGCAGGTAGCGCGCCAGGTCGCCGGTGTTGTAGATGCGCCCATCCGGCTGGAAGGGGTGCGGGATGAACTTCTCCGCGGTCATCTCCGGCTGGTTCAGGTATCCCCGCGCCAGCCCGTCGCCGCCAATATACATCAACCCGGTAACGCCCACAGGCACTGGCTGCATCATCTTATCGAGAATATATATCTGGGTATTTGCCAAAGGACGACCAATGGTTATGATCTCATCAGTTGGAAAAATCGGCTGTAGTGTGGAATAGATTGTTGTTTCTGTTGGCCCATATCCATTCCATAATTCCCGTCCTCTTGCAAGGAGTAGTTTGGCCATTTGAAAAGGAAGTGGTTCCCCACAACAGAGCATTTTCAAATCAGGTTTGCCATTCCAGCCCGTCTCAAGCAGTAAACGCCACGTTACTGGCGTAGCTTGCAGTATGGTTGCGTGATACTTTTCTAATGCTTCAGCCAATGCATAAGCATCTGCAGCGATGGCAGCACTCAATATGACCAAGCTTGCTCCACTTAGCAAAGGCATATACAAATCTATGCCAACGATATCGAATGCTAAGGTGGTTACACAGGCTAACACATCAGTTGGTTGGATGCCAGGTTCGCGCTGCATTGATGATAAGAAGTTCACCAGCGCGCGGTGCGCAATCTGCACGCCCTTGGGCCGCCCGGTCGAGCCGGATGTGAAGATCACATAGGCCAGGTTTTCGCTGGTGGCTGCCGGAGCCGGGTTGTCTTTTGGTTGAGCTGCCAGCCGCGCGCGGTCTGCATCCACGAGCACCAGTTCGGCGTGGTGTTCGGGCAGGGCATCCAGCAGCGACTGCTGGCTGACCAGCACGCGCATCTGGCTGTCCTCGATCATCATCTGGATGCGCTGCGGTGGGTAGATCGGGTCCATCGGCACGTAGGCCGCCCCGGATTTCAGTACGCCCAGCACCGCCACAACCATCTCCAGCGACCGTTCCAGGAAGATCCCCACGCGGTCATCCGCCGCCACGCCCGATTCGCGCAGCCGGTAGGCAAGCTGGTTGGCGCGCGCATTCAGTTCGCGGTAAGTCAGCGCCGCGTCTTCAAAAATCACTGCGGTCGCGTCCGGCGTGCGCTCCACCTGGGCTTCAAACAACTGGTGCGCCAGCATCTCGCGCGGGTACTCCGCTCCGGTCTGGTTCCATTCCACCAGCAGCTTCTGGCGCTCCTCGGCCGGCAACACATTCAGCGCGTGGATCGGCGCATCCGGGCGCTCCAGAACATCCGCCAGCAGCGTCTGGAAAGACCGGCGAATACGCTCCACCGTCTCGCGCCGGAACAATTCAGTCTGGTAGCGCAAGGTACAGGCCAGCACATCGCCAGCTTCAATCGTTTCCAGCGCCAGTTCAAACTGGCCTTCCTCCTGCGGAAAGAAGTACGGCTCCAATGTCAGCCCGCCAAAATTAACCGCGGCGTTGTGGCCCTTTTGCGACACCAGCGCGGCAATCCCGTGCGAGCGCGCCAACGAATGCAGATTGAACATCGCCTGAAACACCGGCGAGCGCCCCGGTTGCGGGCGCGCGCGCAAATGCTCCACCAGGCGCAGGAATGGATAATCCTGATGGCTGAGCGCGCCCAGCACCGTTGCGCGGGTGCGCGCCAGGAACTGCCGGAAGGTTGGCGTGCCGCTCAAATCGCCGCGCAGCGTCACCGGGTTGACGAAATATCCCACCGTGTCGTTGAAACGAATTTCGTTGCGGCCCGCGGTGGGCGTGCCCACCAGGATATCTTCCTGCCCCGTGTAGCGCTGGAGCAGGATTTGGTAGGCCGCCAACATCAGCATGTATAGCGTGACGCCTTCGGCCTGGGCCAGGGCTTTCAGCCGCCGGGTCTGTTCCGCGTCGATCGTGAAGGCCATCGAATCCCCGGCAAAGGTCGGCACCAGCGGGTGCGCGAAATCATACGGCAGCGCCAGCAGCGGCAGATCGCCGGCAAGCTGCTGCTGCCAGAAGGCGCGCAGTTCTTCACCTTCCGGCCCGGCCAGCATCTGCGCCTGCCACGCCGCCCATTCGGTGTAGGGCGGCGGCTCTGGGGCCAGGCTCACCGGCTTGCCCTGCGCCAGTGCATCCAGCGCCAGGCGTAAATCCTCCAGCACGATCCACAACGACCAGGCATCGATCGAAATGTGGTGCGCCGTCACCAGCAAGATGTGATCTTCCGCGCCGCGGGTGAACAGCCGCCAGCGGATCACCGGCCCGGTATCCAACTGGAACGGCTGGTGATCGTTCTCGAGTACCCGGTCATAGAGTTCCGCGTCACTCCAGCCCGCCGCCGAAATCTGCCGAAAATCGGGCTCCTGATAATGGCGCACCTGCTGCACCAGGCTGTCATTTTGCAGCGCGTAGGTAGTGCGCAGCGCGGCATGCCGGTTGATCACCGCCTGGATCGCCTTTTGCAGGTGATCGACGTTGACCGCTGAGCATACGCGCGCGCTAAACGAAACGTGGTAGGCGTGACTCTGCGGGGCGGAAAGATGCGTAAACCACAATGCGCGCTGACCGTCGGACGGCGGCGCGGTCAGTACCTGCCCCCTGGCCTTTTCTTTGAGTAGTTCGGCCAGGAGCGCGCGTTTTTGTTCAGGCGACATTCCCGCAAGGCGGTCGGGTTGTTCGCTCATTCCAGGTCCTTTCCATCCATTTGCAGCGAGCGCAAATAACGCTCGACTTCTTCATCGGTAAGTTCATCCAGGTTTCGGAGTAGCAAAGCCGGGTCTTCTTTTTCGGCGGAAGGGGTCGCAGCCTGTGCTGCCATTACAGGCGCAGCCTTCTGGGTGATCTTCGGCAGAATCTCAGACTGTATATACCCCGCTACCGCCTCTATTGTACGATATTCAAACGCCAGCGTTGACGGCAAAGGGTGTGCAAGCTGGCTGCGCAGGCGGTTGCTGAACTCCACCGCCATCAGCGAATCCAGGCCCAGTTCCGTCAGCGGCTGGCGCATGTCTACGCTCTGCGCGGATTTCAGCCCCAGCACCTGCACCAACTGCGCGCAGACCATTTCTTGCAGCATCCGCGCCTGTTCGTCGCTGCTCGCCGCCAGCACGCGGTTGAGCCACGCGTTCTCTGGCGCGGTTTCCACGGCTGCCGGGCGCGCTGGGCCGCTGGCCGCCACCATGTCGCTCAGCAGGGGCGGGACCTGGTTTTCCACCGCGCGGTTGAGGATATTCCACTGCACCGGCAGAACCGCGACCTGCGTCACCGGCAGGCTCATTAATGCGTCAAGGGCTTCCAGGCCCTCCTCGGGCGTGATGGTTTGAATTCCTAACCTGCGCCAGCGTTCCGTGTGCTGTTCGCCCAGCCGGGCGGCCATGCCAATTTCCACCCATGCTCCCCAGTTGATCGCCACCGCGGGCAGCGACAGGCTGCGGCGGTGATATGCCAGCGCATCCAGGAAGGCATTGGCCGCCGCGTAGCTGCTTTGCCCGGCGGAGCCAAAGATCGACGCGCCCGCCGAGAAGAGCACAAAGAAATCCAGGTGTAAATGCCGGGTCAGGTTGTGCAGGTTCCATGCGCCCGATACCTTGGACGCCAGCACCTTCTCAAACCGCTCCCAGTTCTGGTTGACCATCAAGCCGTCATCCGTGATCCCGGCGGCGTGGATGATCCCCCGCAGCGGCGGCAGATCACGTTCAATCTGCGCCAGCACCGCCGCGGCAGCCGCCGGGTCAGCAATATCGGCCTGCATATGCACTACATGAACGCCCTTGGCTCGAATGTGTTCAATCTTTTCCTGGGCTGCCGCATCCGTCGCGAACCGGCTAACCAGAACCAGCGTTCCCGCGCCCAGTTCGGCCAGGTGATGCGCCACTTCCAATCCCAATCCGCGGCTGCCGCCGGTGATCAGGTAGCTGCCCGCATCATGCGGCTCGTGGTTGATATGGAAGTGAATGGCGATCTTACCGATGTGTTTGGCCTGCGCCATATAGCGGAAGGCATCATCCGCGCTGTGATAGTGGAAAGAACGCGTCGGCAGCACTTCCATATGACCAGCATCCAGCGCGTGCAAAATCTCGGCCAGCGCGTTTTGCAGCAGATCGGGATGCTCCTGCATCTCAACGGCCAGGTCATAGATGTGGTAATGAACCTGCGGGAATTCTTGCGCTACTTTTTGGGCCGGCCAGACGTTGCGCTTGCCAATCTCGAGAAAATATCCGCCCGGCGCGAGAACCGCCAGGCTCTGCGGGATAAACTCATCACTGAGCGAGTTGAGCACCACCTGCACGCCCGCGCCGCCGGTTTGCCGCAAAATATCCTCGCGGAAATCGGCCTCGCGCGAGTTATATACGTGCTGCACGCCAATCGCGTGCAGGTAGTTGCGCTTGCTTTTGCTGCCGGCTGTGGCAAAAATCTCCGCGCCGGCGCGCTGCGCCAGGCGCACGGCCGCCAGGCCAACGCCGCCGGTAGCTGCGTGGATCAGCACGCGCTGCCCCGCCTGCAGGTTGGCCAGGTAGTGCAACCCGTACCACGCGGTAAGAAACGCCGTCGGCACCGTCGCGGCTTCGGTAAAACTCAACAACCCTGGCTTGGGGAATACCAATTCGGCGCGGGTGATCAGGTGCGAGCGGAAGGTTCCGGCCCCCAGCGCGATGACAAAATCGCCGGGGCGCACACGCTTCACGCCTTTTCCAACCGCCACAACCACGCCGGAGCATTCATTTCCCAGCGGAATTTCACCCGGATACATGCCCAGCACGTTGAGTACATCGCGGAAGTTGAGGCCGCTGGAAAACACCTTTACCTCGACTTCTCCCGGTCCTGGGGCCGGGCGTTCCACGGACTGCACACCGATGCCGTCCAGAACACCCGGTTCAGAAATTACCAGTTGGTGACCGAAATGCTTTGCGTCGGCGCCGGTGCTTTCAGCATCCTGCGCCGCAAGAATCGTTACCGGAGCGGCTACGCGCTTCAGCCGCGCCACCAACCGGTTTCCATTCCGTAATGCAATCTGATCTTCGCCATCCGGCGAGAGCAGTTGATCGGCCAGTAGCGAAAGTTGTCCGTGATGCAACATCCGGTCAAGATCGATCATCCCGCCCCACAGGCGCGGGTTTTCCTGCGCGATGGTGCGCCCCAGGCCCCATAGCGGGGCTTGCGCCAGCGCCAATTCCGGGTGCCCTTCACCGGCAGGCTGCGCGCCCCGCGTCACCAGCCACAGCCTCGCTTTCGAGCTGCTTTTCTCCAGTCCTTTCACCAGTGCCAGAACATTCCCGCACACCAGTTCTTGCGCGCCAAAAGGATCTCCTTCATCCGCGTCGAGCGCCAGCAGGTCGACGATTCCGTCCAGGCCGTCCAGCGATTGCAGAAGTTGGAGAAAATCAATTTCATCAAATCTGTGATCCACCAGAGTCACGACTTCGCAGGTTACCCCGCGCTGGCGCATCTCATCCGCCAGCTTCATGCCGCATCCCTGGTGATCGGCCAGGATCAGCCATTTTTCGGGCCGAAATTCCGCCGCGATAGGCGCCAGCGGTAGCGCTTTCCAGCCGACCTCGTAGAACCACTGGTCCAACCGTACCTTGGTCAGCCGTTGGAGCACCTGGCGGCTGGCAAGGCGCGCCTGTACGCCGCTCATCCGGCCCCAAAGATTACCGGCTTCATCCATCAGGTCGATATCCGCGGACAGCAGCTCCATCGAATCCGCGGAAATTGGTTTCAGCCGCGCGTGGGCAATGAAATGGCTGGCCGGTGCGTGGAAAAACTCCACTTCACCCACCCGCACCGGCAGGTAGATATTTTCGACAATGCTGCGCTGCGGCAGCGCTGCGCCGATCAACTGGAAGCAGGCATCGAGCAGCGCCGGATGAACCGGATAGCGGCTGCGTTCGCTCGCCTGGTCTTGCGGCAGCGCAATGGTTCCCAGCGCCTCACCGGCGCCCGGAGACTGCCAGATAGTTTGCAGCCCGTGGAACCGCGGACCGTACTCCAGCCCGATGGCCAGCAGGCGCTGGTAATATTCGCCCGGGTCAATTGCCTGGCTGCACGCCTCGCGCAGTTTTGCCAGGTCAATCCGTTCCGCGTGTGTTTCGGCGCGCAGGATCAGCGTTCCGCTCGCGTGTTTTTTCCATTCCATCCGCGGTTTGAGCGTGCCTTCGGGCGGTTCTTCAATGCTGAAGATTTCGAATAAAGCCGAATCGCTGTCCTCTGCGTGCAGGATCACCTGCACCGAATGAGCGCTGTCTTCAGGGATCACCAGCGCATCGAGAATTTCAAAGTCAGCCAGGCGGCAGTTGGGCAACCCCAGGGCGCGCGCCGCTTCGATCACCAGTTCCAGGTAGCCAGTGCCAGGGAAGATCGTCGTCCCGTAAATGCGGTGATCGCCCACAAAGCCCGGTTCTTTGTCCGTAACCCGCAGCGAGAATCCCAGGTCGCCGTTTGGCGGAATGCGCACCGGGCCGGCCAGGTTGGAACTCGCCGCGGGAGCAGCGCCGGTGCTTGCCGCCGGTTCCACCCAGTGCCGCTGGCGCTGGAAGGGATACGCGGGCAGGGCCACGCGCCGGGCCGGGCCGTAGGGTTCTTCCAGGGCGCGCCAATCGACTTCGCCGCCGCTGGCGTACCATTCGCCCAGGCTGGTGAGCAGCGTGTCCCATTCACCGCGGCCTTTCCGCAGTGAAGGCAACCACAGGATGCCGGTGCTGTCGGGCAGGCAGCGCTGAGCCATGCTCAGCAGGGTTGGGTTGGGGCCGATCTCGACAAACACATTGCAGCCCATTTCGCGCAGCGCCGCCACCGATTCCGAGAAGCGCACCGGCTGCATCACGTGCTCGCGCCAGTATTCCGGGTGGGTGATCTCCGCGCCGACCGGACGCGCGCTGTTGTTGCCGATCAGCGTGATGCGCGGCGCGTTCATGCGCATACCGGCCGCAATCCGCGTGAATTCGTCCAGCATGGGCCGCATCAGCGGCGAATGAAACGCGTGCGAGACGGTGAGTTCGCGGGCTTTGATCCCCTCTTCCGCCAGCGCCGCCAGGATCTCCTGTACCGCCGCGCCTTCCCCAGAAATGACGATATTTTCGGGTCCGTTGACCGCGCCCAGCGATACTCGCCCGGCGTACGCGGCAATCGCAGCTTCCACCCGCGCCAGTGGCGCAAAGACGGCGGCCATCTCGCCGCCTACCGGCA
>DATCUC010000326.1:0-4068 GCA_036567625.1 Anaerolineaceae bacterium
GGTGAGCCGTTTTCTCAAGCAAACCGCGGATGGGATGGATGACCCGGCGCAGTGGACCGACCCGGTTTTCGTGGCGGTGCTGGAAGCGCTGACCGAGGCCTGGGCGACCGGGCATAAACTGCGCGTGCTGTACCGCAGCAAGCAGCAGGCGGAAGCGCGCGAGTATGTGTTTGCGCCGTATTTTATCGAGCCGTATGCCATTGGGCAGAGCACGCACGTGATCGGCTGGCGCGAGCCGCCGGACGCGCTGCGCACCTTCAAGATCGAGCGCATTGAGCGGGCGGAACTGCTGGCGGAGTGCTACACCATCCCCGAGGATTTTGATCCGCAAATCCTGCTGCAGGATGCGTGGGGCATCTGGTTTACGGGCGATCCGCCAGAGGAAGTGGTGCTGCGTTTTCATCCCAGCGCGGCCAGCCGGGTGCAGGAATCGCGCTGGCACCGCTCACAGCAGATCGAACTGCAGCCGGACGGTTACCTGGTATGGCGCGCGCGCATTGCCGCTCCGCAGGAGATGCTTAACTGGATCCAGGGCTGGGGCGCGGGGGTGGAAGTGCTGGAACCGGCCTGGCTGCGCGAGGCGGTGATTGCCGAGGTGCGCGCTCTGGCGCAAATGTATGCAATTTGTGAATCGTCTTAACAGAAGATTCCCTAGGGTTTTTGCGGATAAGCCCGCTGCATTCCAGCAATAATATCATCGCAGATAGCGTCAAAGACCGGGTCAACAGCGCAGCGGGCGGGGTCAGCCAGGTGCCAGTCGACGATCTCCTGCGCGCCGCGGGCAAAGGGAATGGCGGCGCAGAAATCGGGTACCAGGCGCTTGATGCGCGCGTTATCAAAAACCATGCTGTGAGCCTTATCGCCCAACAAGCCGGCGCCCCATTCGGGGTCGTAGGCGGCGATCAGCTCGGACGGGACGTGGATCAGTTTGGGTTCTACGCCCGCCGCGTGACCGACGGCCTGAAAGATCTCGTTCCAGGTGAGCATTTCATCCGAGGTGATGTGGAACGCATTGCCCAGGGCGCGCGGGTTAGCCAGCAAAGGCACAAACCCTTTGGCGAAGTCGGTGTTATGGGTGAGCGCCCACAACGATGTGCCGTCGCCGTGCACGATGACCGGCTTGCCGCGCAGCATGCGGTCGACCACCGTCCAGCCACCCTGGAAGGGGAGCATGGTGGCATCGTAGGTGTGCGAGGGGCGCAGGATGGTGATGGGAAACTTCTCCTCGCGGTAGGCGCGCACCAGGCGCTCCTCGCAGGCGATCTTATCGCGTGAATACTGCCAGAAGGGATTGTCGAGCAGCGTTGCTTCAGTCACCGGAAGGGCAGCGGGGGGCGTCTGGTAGGCGGAGGCGGAGCTGATAAAAACGTACTGCCCGGCGCGCCCACGAAAGAGATTGAGATCGGTTTCGATGTGTTCGGGGGTGTAAGCCACCCAATCGACCACCGCGTCAAAGTCGTGGCTGACCAGCGCGGCGCGCGCGGAAGCCGGGTCGCGGATATCGCCGTTGAGTACGCGCGCGCCTTCGGGGATGGGGCGCACGGACTGGCCGCGGTTGAGCAGGTAGAGGTCCAGGCCGCGCTCCAGCGCCAGGCGAGAGCAGGCGGAACTGATGATGCCGGTGCCGCCGATGAAGAGGATTTTGGTCATACGAGCTCCTGAGAAGGGTTTGGAGTTCATTGTATCAAAAAAGCAGCACGGAAGGTTGACAGGCAAGCAGTCTGCGGTATAATTGCCCTCGCATTACGGTCCACTAGCTCAATTGGTAGAGCAACTGACTCTTAATCAGTGGGTTCAGGGTTCGAGTCCCTGGTGGATCACCTAAATACACTGGTTTTCCAAGAAGCGACCCCCACATATACGGTGCGGGGTCGTTTTGTTTTTATTTTTAATGCAATGTTACTGCAACTGGAGTGAAAAGAAACAATGCTGCGCCTCCCGCCACGGGAACAGCCCGTTCAACGGGTACAACCTCATTGGTTTTCGGGTGGTTCTCTCCCCACCCGTCTCTGGTTCTCTGTAGGCTCTGGTACTCTGGGGCTCTGGAATCGGGTTTTAAAATTTTTTTTAGGAAAATTGGTTGTTTCTTCGAGAAACCGGTCACAGGACCATAGAGGGCTGCGCGCAACGCAACCGGCCTCACTTGTTTTCAATCCGGTCATCGCACTCAGGCCTGCATCACCAGCTTGCGCCATAGGTTCCCCAGCGAAGACGGCTCTTTGATCTGCGACGCCAATATTAAAAAATTTTCTGGCGCAGGTATGGCGCATATACGTGACATGCATGAGAGAAATGAGTGAATTTCCTCCACCCATAAAGAAGATATGGGCGGCTGGCAGCGGCTGGCGCAGGTCGAATATCCACTGGCGCTGCCCTTTCTGCTGGCAGGGATCAGGATCGCGGTGGTCACCATCATCAGAATTGGCACAGCGGCAGCGTTCATCAATGCGGGCGGGCTGGGCGTGCTGCTATTTGAGGGCGTGATCACCGCAAACCCGCAAAAGATCACCGCCGGTGGGCTGGTGATCTCTGTATTTGCCATCTCTGCCAGTTATGGCCTGCGCTATCTTGAGCGGCTTTCCGACCGCCGCACCCGAGAGAATTAACTCTCCGGCTTGACCAGTGCTTCCAACCGGTCGACCAGGCCGGCCAGGGACTGGAACGCGGCCACTACCGGCTCAGGGCTGGTCAGGTCGACCCCGGCCAGCTTCAGCGCGTCGAGCGGGTAGCGCGAGCCTCCGGACTTGAGGAAGTCGAGATAGCGCTCGGCCGCGCCGGGCTGCCCGGAAACCACGCCGCGCGAGAGGGCATGCGCGCCGGAAATACCGGTGGCGTACTGGTACACGTAAAAGTTCATGTACATATGCAGGAACTGCGCCCAGGTGATGCCAATGCGGTCGCGGTCGAACTCCACCTCGTCGCCGTAACCTTCCTTGAAGAAATCGGCCAGCACGCCGATCAAAATATCCGCGTTGAGCGGCGCGTCGTGTTCGGCGCGCGTGTGCATTTCCAATTCAAAGCGCGCCAGGGTGGGCATGATGAAGAAGTAGCGGTGGTAGTTCGACATCGCTTCTTCAATCAGCGCGATCTGGAACTGCCGATCGGTCTGAGTGCGCATGAGGTAATCGCGCACGGTAGCCTGGTTGAAATTCGAGGCCACTTCGGCCACGAACAAACCGTAGCGGCTGTAGAGAAAACGCTGCGTGGCGCGCGAGTAGTAGGAATGCATCGAATGGCCCAACTCGTGCGCCAGGGTCGACAGGCTGAAGATATCGTTGGCGTAAGACATCATGATGAATGGGCGCGTGCCGAATGTGCCGCTGGAGAACGCGCCTTCGCGCTTGCCGCGGTTGCGGGCGCGGTCAACCCAACGTTCTTCCAGGCAGCCGCGGCGCAGCGCTGCCACATACTCCTCGCCCAGCGGAGCCATGCCTTCGCAAATCCAGTCGACCGCCTGTTCAAAAGGCACCACCGGCTTGGCGTCGGTCAGCGGGGCTTTAATGTCGTACACGCCAAACGTATCCAATCTGAGCGCCTCGCGGCGCAAGCGCCAGTATTTGTGCCAGGTAGGCAGGTTGTGCTTGAAAACCTCGATGAGGTTATGGAAGACTTCGACCGGCACGTTATTGGGCTCGAGCGAGGCGTGCAGTGAACTGGCGTAACCGCGCACGCGGGCGTTGAAGACATCCTGCTTGACCGCGGTGGTCAGCGTGGCGGCGTAGGTATTTTTCATCGCCAGGTATCCGTCGGCGTAGTTTTGCCAGGCTGAACGGCGCACTGCCCGGTCGGGGTGGGTGATCAGCGAGCCGATGCTGGCCTGGCCGATCTCAAGCTGCGCGCCGCTCGAATCAACCGCGGGCTGGAACTTCAGGTCGGCATTATTGAGCATATTAAAAATGCTGAACGCCCCGGAGAACGGGTCACCGGCCAGGGCCAGCACCTGTTCCACCTCTCCCGAGCGCAGGTGCGAGCTGCGCTTTTCCAGCCGGTCGACGTAATGGGCGAAAAAAGCCAGCTCCGGGGTAGATTGGATCCAGCCTTTAAGTTTGTCGAACCCGATCGCCATCA
>DATCUC010000327.1:0-4842 GCA_036567625.1 Anaerolineaceae bacterium
AGCCAGGCCCACCAGCCAAAATCGGCCAGCGTGGCCGGGCCGTGGCTGCGGAAATAGCGCCGTGCCAGTTCCGCCAGCGCCTCGTCGCCGGAGAGCTGGCGCGATGCTTTCACGCGTTCATGCAACAGGGCGTAAGTCATCTGCTTGCCGCGCCTGGCGCCGCTGCAAAGGATGCCGTCCTGCTCGGCGCGGATCACGATATGCGCCAGGCGCTGCACCCCACCCGGCTCCATCCCACCCTGGCGCAGCGCGGCAACCAGTTCCTGCCGGGTGAGCTGCGCCCCATCGCGCAGCGCGCGTTCCATCACCGCGTTGCAGCGCGCGTAGATTTCCTCGTCCAGGCCGATCTTACGGTCGGCGGTTTCCAACCGGTGCTTGAGCCGCGGGGCGGTCAGCGCCAGCATCCAGCGCAAATCTTCCGCCGCCACAAAGTGCCAGGTTGGGCGCATCAGGTGCGTGCGCAAAATGTCACCCGCGTCACACGCAGCCTCTACGGCGGCGTCATCCAGCCCCGCGGAACGCAATCCGACCGCCCAGCGCGCGCCCTCATAATCCTGCGACTGGACCGCGCCCAACCACTGCACCGCATCCGCCGCGCGTGAAAAGGGGCTGCTCAGCAGCCGCTGGTGCTGGAAGCGCAGGCGGGCCAGTTCGCGTTGATCCACCCGCCAATTATCCTTCCCAATAGCCGCACAGCGCCAGCGCCCCCGGCCCGGTGTTGGCCCCCAGTACCGGCCCGGTGATGTTGACCAGCAGTTCCGCCGGATGATACTGTGCCTGGATGCGTTCGGCCAGCAGGCAGGCTTCTTCTTCGCAGTTGCCGTGCATCACCGCCACGCGCAGGTTCTGGCTAACATTTAAGCGCTCAAAAAAGCGTGTGTACATGCCGTTCACCAGGGCAGTATGCGTGCGGGCCAGGGTCACCGGCTCTACCAACCCGCTCTGGTGATTAATGCTCACCAGCGGTTTGACATGCAGCAGCCCGCCCACCCACTTGACCGCGTTGCCGATGCGCCCGCCGTGCTGTAAATATTCCAGTGTATGCATAGCCACAAACTGCGCCATGCGGCTGCGCGCAGTAGCGACGATATCCAGAATGCTGTTGCGGCCGTACCCGGCGTCGCGCGCGCGGGCCGCGGCCAGCACCTGCCAGCCCAGGGTCATCGTCGGCCCTTTGGAGTCCACCACCGATACCGGCACGTTCACATGCCCGGCCGCCCGGCGCGCGATAGAATAGGTGCTGCTCATTGCCGAGCTGACCGTCAGCGCCAGGATATCATCGGCTCCGGCTTCGATTGCCCGTTCGTAGGCCGCTTGCCAATCCGCCTCGGTGGCCTGTGAGGTTGTCGGGCGCTGCGCATCCTGTTCCAGCCGCTGATAAAAATCCAGCGGCTGCAGATCAACCCGGTCGCGGTAAACCTGTCCACCCCAGACGATTACCTGCGGAACGACAATCACGCCGTATTGATCGAGCAGCGGCTGGGGAATATCGCAGGTGCTGTCCGTGACAATCGCAATCATCGAAATGGATTTCTTTCTCGAAATAAATACACAGCGAAAATTACTCTCTCGCTATATGTATCATAATCTGTACACGCCCGGCTGTCAAACCGATTCGCGCAGGTTCCAATTCTACACTCGAGCTGCTGCTCACTCCCTTGGGGTTTCCGGCTCACCCGCGAAGGACAGACCCCTTTCGTGCAGCGCTTCGCGCAGCAGCCGGATGGCCTTTGGCCCCATCCCGTGCAGCTTGCGGATCTGCGCCTCGCTCAACTGCGCCACCTGCTCTAACCGGTTGATCCCCGCGCCGGCCAGTGCGCGCCGGGCTGGCGCTGCCAACCCTATCGGTAAATCACTTTCGCCTGCCTGGTTCATCTCACCCTCCTCAACCAACGCAATCATGATCAACGAATATTTATCATCATTATCGCGCTCAACTGCCGACCGTCAAATCCTCAACGAAATCGAGAACCTCGGCTTCAAATCTGATGTAAGATTACTCTATCTCCCTGCAACGGATGCGAGCCTATGTCTTCTTCTCCTGTTGAGCGTATTACCCCGCGCACCTGGTTTGTGATGGCTGCGCTGGCCGTCACCGGGCAAATTGCCTGGGCTGTCGAAAACTCCTGGTTCAACACCTTCGTCTACGACACCATCACCCCCGACCCGCGCCCGGTGGCCTGGATGGTGGCTGCCAGTGCTATTACCGCCACGCTGACCACGCTGCTGATGGGCACGCTCAGCGACCGCGCGCGCACCCGCTGGGGCCGCCGCCGCCCGTTCATCCTGCTCGGCTACATCCTGTGGGGCATTTCCACGGTGCTGTTTCCCACGGTGGCCTATATAAAGACTACCAGCGTGGCCGTCATCATGGTGGTCGTCGCCGATTCGCTGATGACCTTCTTCGGCTCTACCGCCAACGATGCCGCCTTCAACGCCTGGACGGCGGATGTTGCCAGCAGCCGCACCCGCGGCCGGGTCGAAGGTGTGCTCAATATGAGCGTCTTCATCGCCCAAATCGTGGCCCTGGTGGCCGCCGGTATATTGATCGAAACGCTGGGCTATTTCACCTTCTTCTATGCCCTCGGCGCAATCGTCATCGTGGTTGGGCTGGTGGCCGGCAGCCTGCTGCAAGATGCCCCCGCCCCCCAGGAGAGTACCCCACGCCGCTCGTTTCTGGCCGAGTTTGCCGACCTGTTCAGCCTGGATACGCTGCGCCAGAACCGCGATCTTTTCATTCTGCTCATCTATATCATGATCGTCAGCACCGGTATGGAGGTCGCGTTTCCCTACCTGATCGTCTACCTGGAGAACTACGTTGGCGTCAGCAAGGGCGAGTTCAGCATTATCGGCGGCGCGGTGATGGTGGGCAGCGCGGTGCTGGCCATCCCCTTTGGCATCCTGGCCGACCGCTGGAACAAGCGCGGCATGATGGCCGTCGCCACGCTGATGAGCAGCCTGGGCGGAATCCTGCTCTCCCTGGTCAACACGCTGCCTTTGCTGGCCGTCACCGGGCTGGTGTGGCAGGCTTTCTCCGTCGCCGGTTCCATCGCCTCGGTGGCCTGGCTCAAAGATCTGCTCCCTGAAGAGAACCGCGGGAAATTCCTTGGCATCCGCATGATCTTCTGGATCGCCATTCCGATGGTCGTCGGACCGGCCATCGGCTCGGCGCTGATCCGCGCCTACGGCATCCCCACCGTGGTCAACGGCGAGGCGGGCTTTATCCCCGTGCCCATCATCTTCCAGGTCGGCTCGATCATCGCCCTGCTGGGGCTGCTCCCGCTCTTCTTCACCCGCGCGAGACGGCAGTCGTGACCGGCATCGAAATCACGCCCGGCTTCTGGTTTGACCGGCTGACCGTCAATGCCGGGCCTGCCATTTTTCACCAGTGGGAGCAGCTAGTTGCTTCCGGGTGCATCGAGAACTTTCGCATCGCCGCAGGTGAAGTGGAGGGCCTGCGTGAAGGCTGGTTCTTCGCCGATTCCGATGCCTACAAATGGCTCGATGCCGCCGCGCGCATCTCCGCCCGCCAGCCCAACCCGCTGCTTACCGCCCGCATAGACGAGTTGATCGCGCTCATCCAGCGCGCGCAGTCCCCCGACGGCTATATCTTCACCTACAACCAGGTGCATTTCCCCGGCTCGCGTTGGACGAATCTACAGATCGAGCACGAGCTCTACTGCCACGGCCACCTGATCGAGGCCGGTGTTTCGCATTACCAGGCAACCGGCAGTCCGGCCTTGTTGCAAATCGCCCGGCGCGCCGCGGACCGCATCGTCGCCGATTTTCGCGGAAAGGGCCCGGCCTTTACCCCCGGCCACGAAGAGGTAGAACTGGCCCTGCTGCGCCTGCATGCCGTCACCCCGGCTGGCAGCGCCTACCTGGAAATGGCGCGCCAGTTCATCGAACAGCGCGGGCGCGCGCCGCTTTTCGCCCTGTCTATCGCCCGCCAGCGCCTGTCTGCCAGCCGCCGGGCCGCCGAGGTACAG
This sequence comes from Anaerolineaceae bacterium, assembly GCA_036567625.1. GTDB lineage: Bacteria > Chloroflexota > Anaerolineae > Anaerolineales > Anaerolineaceae > CALDSL01. Next base: position 3,990 of record DATCUC010000327.1, read on the forward strand.
CGCCAGCGCCAGGCGTACCTGGCCGGCCATCCCGCTTACCAGCCCTTTCAGCTTCCGCCGGATAATTTCTCGAAAAAACCCCGCTTTGCCACCCTGCGCTGGTACGTCAGCGCGTTGAGCGGAAAATACTTTCAACAACACGCCCCGGTGCGCCGCCAGACCGTGCCGGTGGGCCATTCGGTGCGCTTTGCGTACCTGGAAACTGCGCAGGCCATGCTTGCCCGCCAGACCGGCGACCGCGATCTGCTCGAAACCCTGGCCCAGGCATGGGAGCGCATGGTCACCCGCCGCATGTACGTCACCGGCGGCATCGGCGCCGCCCCCGGCCTGGAAGGTTTTGGCCGCGACGACGAGCTTGACCCCGAATATGCCTACGCCGAAACTTGCGCCGCGCTGGGCAGCCTTTTTTGGAACTGGGAAATGGCGCAGGCCACCGGCGAAAGCCGCTATAGCGACCTGTTCGAGTGGCAGTTATACAACGCCGCGGCGGTGGGCATGGGCCTCAGCGGTACAACCTACCTGTACAACAACCCGCTGCTGTGCCGCGGCGGCGTGACGCGCCAGCCGTGGTACTCCGTGCCCTGCTGTCCATCCAACCTCTCGCGCACCTGGGCCAGCCTGGGCGATTACCTCTATTCCGCCAGCCCGGGAACGCTCTCGATCCACCAGTACGCCAGCAGCCGCCTGACCGGCTTTCCCGTTCCGCTGGAGAACGGCGTCCTGGCCGCCGTCGACCTGGAAATGCAGACGGAAATGCCCTGGGCCGGCGCCGGGACCATCGCCATCCACGCGGTGCACGGCGCGCCTTCACTCCCCGCGCTGCGCCTGCGCAAACCTTCGTGGGCCGCCGGGA
>DATCUC010000328.1:0-5123 GCA_036567625.1 Anaerolineaceae bacterium
CCCCTACCGCGTTCCGCCTTTCCGCCTGGGGCGCGGCCTTATGGCACGCCAGCCCGCCGCAGCTTGCCAAAGAAAACGCCCAGACGCGCGTGACCAGCGATGGGCTAATCCGCATGCCGCTGCTCGCGCCGCGCGTCGCGCGCTACCAGATCGCGCGCTTCTGCCATTGGGAAACCGAAACCGGCGAAGAATACCGCTACCGCATCACTCCTGCCGCGCTGGAACGCGCCCGCGGCCAGGGCCTGCGCCCCAACCACCTGGTAGCGCTGCTGCGCAAGCATGCCGCCGCTCCGCTGCCGCCCACCCTGCTCTCCGCGCTAGAGCGCTGGGAAAAGCTGGGCACCCAGGCGCATACCGAACACCCCACCCTGCTGCGCGTCACCTCGGCAGATATCCTCGCCGCGCTGAGCAAAACCTCCGCCGCACGCTACCTGGGCGAGCAGTTGAACCCCACCATCGTGGTCATCCGCACCGGCGGCGAAGATGCCGTGCTGCGTGCCCTGGCCGATTTGGGCTATCTGCCCGAGCGTAAGCCCGGATAAGGCCAAAAACGGGAAGGTTGTCTGCCAAGCACAGGAATAATAGACGCTGAGCGTGCTGCCGGTGCGGAGTATAATGAAAGAGTCGCGGTGCTGCCGCGCGTTGACGAAATCCCAACCTGTTCGGAGAGGCAAATTCCTATGACCGATCGACTTGACTGGATTCAAGAAGAACTGAACGGACTGAAAGAGGCCGGATTGTATAACAACATCCGCACCATCAGCTCCCCACAGGGGGCCTGGCTGGTAGTGGATGGCAAGCGGGTCTTGAACTTCTGCTCTAATAACTACCTGGGCATGGCCAACGAGCCGCGCCTGCGCGAAGCTGCGCAGAAAGCCATCGACACGCACGGCGTCGGCCCGGCAGCAGTGCGCTCGATTGCCGGAACAATGGACCTTCACCTCGAACTGGAACGCCGCCTGGCAGCCTTCAAAAAGGTAGATGCCGCGGTCACTTTCCAGTCCGGTTTTACCGCCAACCTGGCCACCGTGCCCGCGCTGGTGGGCAAGGAAGATGTGATCTTCTCTGACGAACTCAACCACGCCAGCATCATCGACGGCTCGCGGCTTTCCGGGGCGCGCATTGTGCGCTTTGCCCACGCCGACCCCGCCGACCTGGAGCGCGTGATCCAGGAAAATCAGGGCCAGTACCGCCGCGGGCTGTGCATCACCGACGGCGTTTTCAGCATGGACGGCGATATTGCCCCGCTGGACAAGATTTACGAAGTGACCAGCAGGCATGATGTGATGCTGATGGTGGACGATGCCCACGGCGAAGGCGTGATGGGCACCGGCGGGCGCGGGATTGTGGATCACTTCCACCTGCACGGCAAAGTCGATGTGGAAATCGGCACCATCTCCAAGGCATTTGGGGTGGTCGGCGGGCTGGTGGCCGGCCGGGCCGTGGTGGTGGAATGGCTGCGCCAGCGCGGCCGCCCCTTCCTGTTCTCCTCGGCTGTCACCCCGGCAGACGTGGCCGCCACAATCGCCGCGATCGACATCCTCGAAGAATCCACCGAACGCGTTGACCGCCTGTGGGAAAACACGCGCTACTTTAAGGCCGCGATGAAAGACCTGGGCTTTGACACCGGCAAGAGCGTCACCCCCATCACCCCCATCATGCTGGGTGAGGCGCCCCTGGCGCAGCAGTTCAGCCGCGAACTGTTCCAGAACGGCGTGTTTGCCATGGCATTAGGCTTCCCCACCGTTCCGCGGGGCAAGGCGCGCATCCGCGTCATGATCTCGGCGGCCCACAGCAAAGACGACCTCGACCAGGGCCTGGAGATCTTCGCCAAAGTTGGCCGGCAGTTAGGGGTTATTCAGTAAAACAGGCATCAAAAAAGAGCGCGCCGCAGTTCACAGGGCGCGCTCTTTTTTGATCGTTATGCCAGCTTATCCTTTGAATGGATCGTACGCGGGGTTGCCGCCATTCCAAACGCAGGCCGCCTTGCCCATCACCATGCAGTCCTTCGCCTTGGAGCAGCGGTGCGCCACCAGGCGCGGACCGGTGTCGGGCAGGATCTCCGCGGGGTAGATCGCTTCGACCTCCAGCGCGACATCCGTACCGGCGTGGTCACAGTGCTGAACCTTAATTGTTTGCCAGACTTTCACCGCCATGTGATTACCTCCAGAAAACGAATTCCAATGAAGTGTATCTGAATTGTAATATACCCTACCGGATGCAGCGGTTACAGTGTCAGGCGTCACATTTCCGGCAGTAAGTCGTCCGCCAAAATCGTTACTGCCGGTCGAGCCGCAGCACCGACCCGGCTGCATCCAGCATATAAACCTCGCCGGCTTCGTCCTGCCCAAAGGCGGTCAGGCCCGCGCCGGTAACGAACATTTCCTGGCCCACCCACTGGCCGTTCAGGCGCATTAATCCCCAGATGCGCCCGCCGCAGTAGTCGCCAAAGATATAGATGCCATACCACTCCGGCAGCGACTGACCGCGGTACACGTACCCGCCGGTCACCGAGCAGCCCAGCGAATGGTCATACTCATAGACCGGGTCGACCAACAGCGCCGCGGCGGATGCGCCATCTTCGTACGTGTGCGTGCCTTCCTTGAAGCGCCAGCCAAAGTTTGTGCCGCCCGGCGATCCCGCGGGCAGGTAGTCGATCTCTTCCCACTGGTTTTGCCCCACATCGGCGATATACATATCCCCGGTGAGCATGTCAAACGAGAAGCGCCACGGGTTGCGCAGCCCATAGGCCCAGATTTCCGACCGGCCGCCGCCATTGACGAAGGGATTGTCCGCCGGCACGCCGTAAGGTTGGCCCTGGTCGACGTTCAGCCGCAGGATCTTGCCCAGCCAGGTATCCAACGACTGGCCATTGTTCTGCGGGTCTCCCGCCGAGCCGCCGTCGCCCAGGCCAAAGTACAGGTAACCATCCGGGCCAAAAGCAAGCTGCCCGCCGTTATGGTTGGGGTACGGCTGGTCCTGCTGGAGCAGGATCACTTCGCTGGCCGGGTCGCCGTGGTTGGGGTCGCTGGCGCTGACCTGGAAACGGCTGAGCACCGTGTCGCCATTCTTATCGCTGTAATGCACGAAGAACTGGCCGTTCTCCGCGTAACGCGGGTGGAACGCCAGCCCCAACAGCCCCTGCTCGGAAGACTGCGAGCCTACGCGGTCGGTCAGGTCCATGAACGGCTCGGACAGCAGTTCGCCGCTTTGCAAGATGCGGATGCGCCCGGCCTTTTCATTAATGAACATCCGCCCGCTTCCGTCATACGCGGCGGTGATGCTGATTGGCACCTGCAGATCGGACGATAAGATCGTCCAGCGGTAGCCTTGCGGGTCCGGGAACTGGACTGCGTCCGGCTGGGCAGTCGACGATGGCTCGGCCAGCGGAAGCGTCGCCACCCCACTGGGCAGAAACTCCGGCGTTGGGTTAGCCGATGGGGTCAGCCCGGTAGGCGGCAGTTCCGCCGGCCGCTCGCCGGTGACTTCTACTGCCTCGGTTGGCGGAGTAGAAGGCGCCGCCTGGGTGACAACCGGGGCGGTGGGCTGCGGCGTGGGGTTGGCAGCCTGTCCGCCGTTGCAGGCGGCCAGGATCAGTAACAGCAAAACACCGATCAATAGAAATAGTCGTCTAGGGGCCATACCGCTCCCCGCTCTGGGTTTCGCCGGCATCGTGGAATTCGCCGTCGATCACGCTTTCCTGGCCGCTGGGGCGCTGCGCCATGCTGCCTTCGGCGCGCAGCGCACGCATATGCTCTTCCACCACTTCGGGCGGGCACAGTTCGATAAACAGCGCGCCGCCAACGTACAGCACGGCGGCATCATCCAGCGGGATGAGTGGAATCAGGTCGGTGGGAATAAACCAGTAGAGCACCGCGGCCACCGGCAGCAGCTTGAGCAGCGGAGTAACGCGCGGGTCGCTCATCAGGCGCAATACCAGGCGCACGCGCAAGATCAATTCGGGAACAAACCCGAGATTATCCAGGCCAAACTTTCGGTCAGGCGTTTGATTTGACATTCTTTACCTCCATACTTTATTATACATTGCGCAGGCAAACTTCTTCTCGAAAGGACGTAATTGTGGCCTCTACCTTCACATTGGACGCGCTGCAACAGGCAGCACGCGCCGCTCTCCATAAAAAAGCCACCCCGGGCGCGGCGTTTGCCGTGCTGGTTGACGGCCAGCCGGTGATCTCATCCGCTGCCGGGTATGCGCGCCAGGATCAATCCGCTCCCCTCGACCCGGCTGCTCGCTTTCCGATCTACAGCATAACCAAGACCCTGATCGCAGCGGTCACCCTGCAGTTAGCCGAACAGGACCGGCTGCGGCTCGATGCCCCGGTGCAGGCATATCTACCCGCGCTGGCCCTGCCCGCCCCGGTGACGCTGCGCCAACTGCTCAACCATACCGGCGGCGTGCCGGATTACGGCGGCCTGTCCGCGTATTTCGATGCAGTCCGCGCTCACCCGGCGCAGCCGTGGAGCGCGCAAGAGTTCCTCGCCGCCACCCTGCCCGCCGGGTTAGCGTATCCGCCCGGCCAGGGCTGGGGCTATTCCAACATCGGCTACCTGCTGCTGCGCCAGGTGATTGAAACCGTCACCGGCGCATCCTTGCGAGAGGCGCTGCGCGAGCGCATTTTTGCTCCATTGGGCTTGCGGCATACGGATACAGCCGAAACGCTGGAGGACATGCAGCCGCTCACCCCTGGATACAGCCAGTTCTTTTCCCCCGGCGAGCTGCAAGACGTGCGCTCCCGCTATCACCCGGGCTGGGTGTCGCACGGCGTGGTTCTGTCCACCGCGCCGGAGCTGGCGCATATGCTGGATGCGATTCTCGGCGGCCAGCTGCTCAGCGCGGAAAGCCGCGCCGCGATGCTGGAAGCGGTGGATGTGCCCGTGCAGCATCCGTTCTTCCGTCGGCCGGCCTACGGCCTGGGGGTGATGGTTGACAAAGAACCCGCGAATGGGCTGATCGCCGGGCACGGTGGGGGTGGACCGGGTTATTCAGCCGGGGCGCTGACGCTGGTCGATACGCGCGGGCGCCGGATCACCAGTGCAGTGCTGGCCAACAGCGACCGCGACGACCTGGCGCTGCGCCTGGCTTATGACCTGCTGATGCAGGC
>DATCUC010000329.1:0-2757 GCA_036567625.1 Anaerolineaceae bacterium
GCGCCGCTGCCGGCCAGCGTTCCGCGCGCGGCCAGCACCCGCCCAATCTGGCGGGCAACTGCCGGAGCGGGGTCGATTACGCGCACGCCTGGTCCAACGATCTCCTGAACGATGGGGATGGCGAAAGGATAGTGCGTGCAGCCGAGGACGACGGTATCAATGCCCTGTTCCAGCATAGGCAGCAGCCCATCCGCCAGGATCTGCCGGGCGCGCGGGCCTTCCAGCCGCCCGGCCTCGATCTCTTCTACCAGGCCGGGGCAGGTGTACTCCAGCACGCGGGTATGCTGCGCAAAGCGCTCCATCACCGAGGCGTACAGCTTCCCCTGGAAGGTGGCCGGGGTGGCCAGCACGCCCACCACGCCGCTGCGTGTATGTTCGCTAGCGGGTTTGACCGCCGGTTCCATGCCCACGAACTGCGTTGATGGAAATTCCCGCCGCAGCGGCTGCAGCGCCGCCGCCGAAGCCGTGTTGCAAGCCACGACAATTGTATCCGCGCCCTGCGCCAGCAAAAAGCGAGTGATCTCGCGCGAGAAGTGCAGCACTTCTTCCAGAGTGCGCGGGCCGTAGGGCACATGGGCCTGGTCGGCCAGGTAGATCACCGGTTGGGCCGGGATCTGGGCGCGCAGCGCGCGCAGCACCGACAACCCGCCCACTCCGCTGTCAAAAATTCCGATGGGGGGATAAGACACGCTTCCCTCGGGTTTGCCTACTGCTGCGCGGCCCGCACCAGGGCGCTGAAAATAGCGCGCATTTGCGGCTCTTCGGGCAGCCATTCGGGGTGCCATTGCACGCCCAACGCAAAGGGATGACCGGGCAGTTCCACAGCTTCGACCAGGCGATCGTGCGAATAGCCTACCGGAACCAGGCTGGGCGCCACGGTTTCGATAGCCTGGTGATGCAGGCTGTTGACCCGCACCGCCCCGGCGTTGACAATGCTGTGCAGCCGGCTGTCCTCGCTGACCGTCACCGGGTGGGCTTTATAGTCATAGGGATGGCCGGGGTGGAAATCATGCTTCTCGCCGCTGGGCGAGAAGGCTTCCAGGTCGGTGTACAGCGTGCCGCCCAGGGCCACGTTGATCACCTGAATGCCGCGGCAGATGCCCAGAAAAGGCTTTTTCTCGGCGACGGCCATGCGCACCAGCTCCAGTTCGAGCGTGTCGCGGCGCTCATCGACGCCGTAGACGCGGGCGTGGGGTTTGCCGCCAAAGAGAGCCGGGTCAATATCCGGCCCGCCGGTGAAGAGCAGCGCATCCACGCGTTCCATCAACTCGGGAAACAGCTCGCGGGGCATATTTGCCGGAACCATCACCGGGATGCCCCCGGCGCGGACGATTGAGTCAACATACGTATGCCCCAGTACCAGGCGTTCGAAGCCGTCATCGTCTTTACGGATGCCAGTGGTAATGCCGATCAAAGGTGCTGCCATAGACTCTCCACGAGCTGTATTTTAAGAGTTAAAGGGCGCAGCCTGAAAGACTGCACCCTGACGATGCGAATTTTGCGCGTGATTACGAGAACTTCTGCTTGAGCCGCGCGCTCTTGCCAGTGCGGCCGCGCAGGAAGTACAGGCGAGCGCGGCGGATCACCGTGTGGCGGTCAACGACCACGCGGTCGATGCGCGGGGAGCGGGTGAGGAAGGTGCGCTCGACGCCAATGCCATTGCTGGCGATGCGGCGAACGGTAAAGGTCGAGCTGGCGCCATTTTCATGGGTGTACAGCACGGTGCCTTTGAATTCCTGGATGCGCTCGCGGTTGCCTTCCCGAATCTTGACGTGCACGCTGACGGCATCGCCGGGGGTCAGTTCGGGGATATTGGGGTTAGCGGCGGGTTCGATCTCTTTGATAATGTCGCTCATCTTAAACCGGTCCTTCATTTGCGGTAATGATTGCTCTTCAAAAAAACATCCGCAACGTTTCTGCGGCGAGCCAGGATTATAGCACAGAGTCACAGGAGCGTAAAGGCTGAATTTTTCCGTAACCTTGCGCTTCACTCCAATTGCGTTTTTAGCGCCAGCGCCAGGTCTTCGGTGATGCCGGGAACGCTGGTCAGGTCGGCCACACTGGCGTCGCGGATGCGTTCAACACTGCCGAACTTGAGCAGCAGTGCCTTGCGTTTGACCGGACCGATCCCGGCCACCTGTTCCAGCCGCGAGGCCAACCCCTGCCTGGAGCGGCGCTTGCGGTGCGCGGTAATGGCAAAGCGGTGCGCTTCATCGCGGATGCGCTGGACCAGGTACAGGCCCTGCGAATGGCGCGGCAGCAGCAGCGATTCGCTGTGCCCCGGCAGGAAGAGTTCTTCATTTTGCTTGGCCAGGCCCACCACCGGCACGCTGCCGAGCAGGTTGAAACGCTCCAACACGGCCACCGCGCGGCCTAACTGCCCCTTGCCGCCGTCCACCATCAGCAGGTCGGGCAGCAGCGCAAAGGATTCATCCAGCTTTTGCCCCACGGCTTTGCTCTCCTGGGCAGACTGCCAGCGGCTGAAGCGCCGGGTGAGCACTTCTTCCATGCTGTCAAAGTCGTTGGGGCCTTCTACGGTTTTGATGTTGAAATGGCGGTACAGCCGCTTGGCGGGCACGCCCTGTTCAAAGACGACCATGCTGCCCACCGACGCCACGCCCTGGGTGTTGGAAATATCGTAACATTCGATGCGGTTCGGCGGGACATGCAAACTCAACGCGGACTGCAGTTCGGCCAACGCCTCAGATTGCCGGTTGGTGTCCGCCGCCCACTGTGTGCGCAGGGCTTTGAGGGTTT
>DATCUC010000330.1:0-4322 GCA_036567625.1 Anaerolineaceae bacterium
GAGCGCGGCCAGCGGCGCGGCGCGGATCTGGTCGAGCAGGCCGATCTCATAATTTTGCGTCTGAAACCGGAAGAAAAACGCGCGCCACAGCGCCGCGCCAATGAACAGCGCCACGTAGGGCAGCGAATAGAGCAGCGCGGGTTTGAGGCTGCGCGTCCAGCGCGGGGGAGCGTTTTCCTCGCCGCGCAGCAGGGCGAAGATCAGCGCGGCGCGCAGGAGTTCGAGGATGAAGAAGTACTCCATGGCGAGGAGATTAACCAGGGAGAGCAACAGGGCAAGCAGGAGCAGGCCGGCCGCTGCGCGGGTGTTGGCGGGCGCCGGTCCATCCCGCCGCAAGCGCACGGCTTTCAGGCTGCACCACAGCGAGAGCAGGTAGGCGCTGAGGACGACGAAGAAATGGCCGTACATCATGCCGATCGACTGCTGGGTAAAGCCAGGGTAGACCAGAAACAGCAGGCTGGCCCACAGCGCCGGTTCGCGGTGCCGCGGCCAGACCTGGCGCAGCGTGCCCCACAGCGCCACGGCCGTCACCCAGCGCCAGAACAGGCCGAACAACTGCCAGTGCCAGGGCACGTAACCCAGCAGCGGCGTGGTGAGGCGGTAGATCATGCCCCAATAGGGCCGGTTGGTGGAGAAATAACGCGCCAGCCCATCCGGTCCCAGGCGGTGGGCGATCCAGGTCATGGGCCATTCATCCCAATAAAAGCCCAGCCAGGCGAACAGCAGGCCATAGGCCAGCAGAGTCACTCCGGCCAGCAGCAGCGGCGGGGAATGGAACAGGAAATTGAATACGCGGCGCAGGCGCGGCAGCATCAGGTTTCTTCCGGCGGAGTGGGGCGCGGTTCTGCGGCGGGCGGCTGAGCGCGCCGGCGCACCAGGTAGATGGGGCGGCCTTTGACTTCCTGGAAGATAAAGCCCACGTACACGCCGATAAATCCGAGGGTGATCATCAACGTGCCGCCGACGACCAGCAGCACGAACATGAGCGACGACCAGCCAGGGGCCAGCCCGCTGATATCCCCGCGAATCCAGAAGGAGAGCACGTAAGCCATCTCGGCCAGGGCCAGCAGGAGCAGCAGCACGCCAAGCGAAATGCCGATGTACAGCGGCACGAGCGAAAAGGAAAAGACCGCGTCACCCGCCAACTGCAGCATTTTGCCCAGCGAGTACTTCGAGCGCCCGCCCATGCGCTCGGGCTGCTGGTAGGGCAGGATCACCGTGCGGTAACCCGTCCAGGCCACCATGCCGCGCAGAAAGCGGTGATATTCGCGCATCTGGCGCAGCGCATCCACCACCGGGCGAGCCAGCAGGCGGAAATCAGCCGCGCCGGGCAGGATATGGGTATTGCCAATGCGGTTGAGAAAACGATAGAACAGGGCCGAGGTTGTTTTCTTGAAGGAATTGGGCCGGTGATCTTCGATGCGCTGGGTGAGCACGACCTCATACCCGGCTTCGGCCAGGCGCAGCATCTCGGGGATCAATGCCGGGGGGTGCTGGCCGTCGCCGTCCATGCTGATGACCCACTGCCCCTGGGCTGCATCCAACCCGGCGGTGAGCGCCGCCTGGTGGCCGAAGTTGCGGCTGAGTTCAATCACTGCCACGCGCGGGTCTTCGCCTGCGAGTTGGTCCAGCAGTTGGCCGCTGGCGTCGGTGGAACCGTCGTTGACGTACAGGAAGCTGAAGGCATAGGGCAGCCCATCCACCGCCGCCCGCAGTTGGGCGTGGAATGCGGGCAGGCAGTCCTGCTCGTTGTAGATCGGGATGATGATATCGACCGGGGTGAGCGCCACAGCTTCTCGCCAGAGGTGATGTGCACACGCGTGCCGGGCTAAGTATACCACTTGCCGCACCTCTCGCTTTATCGGTCAACGGGTAAGGCCGTCCCCACCCGGCATACGGAGCAGAATCAACAGCACAGCCGGGTCCGCTAAGCTACAATACTGCAAATGAAACGCAGGAGACTTTCCATGAACGGCTTTTCTTCCTGGCTGCCGCGTGTGTTGATCTTTCCGGTGCTGGCGTGGAATCTGCAGTGCGCGCTGGCATTTTTGATCGCGCCCCAGGCGTATGCGCCGGGGTTTCTACTGGAAGGCACGCCGGGCGCGGCGGCGGTGCGCGGCATGGGCATCCTGTTTTTGATGTGGAATGTGCCCTATGCGCTGGCGCTGGTTGATCCGCGCCGTTTGCGCGTTTCTTTGATCGAGGCCGCGGTAATGCAGGGCGTCGGGTTCGTGGGCGAAACGCTGCTGCTGGCCGGGCTGCCCGCCGGGTTTGGCCTGCTGCGCGCCAGCATCCTGCGGTTCATCTGGTTCGACGGCGCCGGGCTCTTACTGCTGCTGCTGGCGCTGGCGGCTGCCAGCCGCCGATTTTCCGCCGCGCGGGCATAGGCAAATCGGGCGATTCTTCGTACAATAGAGGGGTAATCGACCGAACGGATTCCGCGGAATTTTGCTGCAAGGAGTGGCTATGACCCTGCTCACCGGGCATCCCGCACCGGATTTTACCCTGCCTTCGCACCTGGGCACAAACGTCAGCCTGCGCGACTATCGCGGCAAGAATGTGGTATTGGCGTTCTTTCCACAGGCGTATACTCCCATATGAGCGGGACAGATCCCGTCGTACGAGGCTGAGAAGGCTCGTTTCGAGGGATTGAATACCCAGGTTCTGGGTATCAGCACCGACACGGTTCCCACGTTGACCGCCTGGGCGGAAAGCCTGGGTGGAATCAACTATCCGCTGCTCAGCGATTTCTGGCCGCACGCCGCTGTCACTGAACGCTACGATGTATTCCGCCGCCAGGACGGATTTTCGGAGCGCGCGCTGGTGGTGATTGACGCGCAGGGCATTATTCGCCATGCTGAAGTACTGCCGATGGATGAGCTGCCGGTCAACGAGGATTTGCGCAAGATCATCCGCCGCATCGATCCGCAGGCCGCGGCGCGGGAGCCCAAAGAACTGCGCCCGGTGGGCGAACTGCCGCACGGTGGGGTGGTGATGTTCTGTACCAAGTGGTGCCCGGATTGCAAGAAAGCGCGGGCCTGGTTGGGGGATCACAAAATCCCATATACCGAGGTCGATATTTACGACACCCCTGGCGCGGAAGAGCAGGTGCGCGCCTGGTGCAAAGGCAAGCTGATCACGCCCACGTTTGATATCGACGGAGAGATCGTAATCGACTTTGACCGCATGCGGCTGTGCGAGCTCTTGCGCGTTTTTGATTAAGGAGGCCGGATGGCTCGCATCGATATGGTGGGCATCTTCGTCAGCGATATGGCCGCCAGCGTGGCGTTCTACCGCGACATTTTGCGCCTGGAAGTCGACTGGGACGGCCAGGGCCCGTACGCCGAATGCAAAATGGAGGGCACGCGCTTTTCGTTTTACGAGCGGCGCTTGCTGCCGGGGCTGCTGGGCGTAGAGCCGGGCTACCCGGCCGGGGTCAACGGTTCGTTTGAGATCGCTTTCGACTTTCCTACATCCGCCGCGCTGGATGCCGAGTTCGAGCGTATCACCGCGGCCGGCGCAAAGGCGCTTTATCCGCCGCGCGATGAGCCGTGGGGGATGCGCTCCGGCTATATCCTCGACCCGGATGGGAATATGATTGAGCTGTCATCCTGGAATAAGGGCGAATAGCTTACAAAATTTTCACATACGGCCGAATCTTGACCAGAGTCGTTGACAGAATCCGGTTAAGGGGTATACTTCGGGCTGCAAAAACACCCCATTTTTATCGGATTTCGATCCGGTGGCCGGAGAACGTGCGCATATGATTGCAACAAATGAGCAAGATGATCTGAAAGTTTGCCTGTGGAACCCCAATCCGGGCAAGAGCCTGCTGGCGGATATTTGGGAAGCCTCGGGGCAGTACAGCCGCTTTAGCCTGGCTTTGATGACTTTTATGGTGATGCTGGTAGGCGCGCGCGCTGTGCGCTTTATGCGCGGGAAGATGTAAGGGCTGCCGCAGGGGCGTCAGTGGACACCTTCACGGATGTAAAGCTTGAGATCTTTGTGCCCCCAGATTTTGCCGCGCCCGTGCTGGATGCGCTGGCCGCGGTGGGGGTGGGCGTGATCGGTTATTACGATCACTGCGCGGCGGTGATGCCGGTACGCGGCCAATGGCGGCCGCTGCCCGGGGCAGACCCGTATGACGGCGAGGTGGGCAAGCTGCAAACTGCCGAGGAAGTAAAAATTGAGATCAACTGCAAGCGCGAGCGGGTGACGGCTGCGCTGGCGGCTATCCGCCGGGCGCACCCTTACGAAGAGCCGGTGATCAATATTCTCCCGCTGGCAAATCATTTGTTCTGACCGCAAAACCGCATCGTTTT
>DATCUC010000331.1:0-5435 GCA_036567625.1 Anaerolineaceae bacterium
CGCGCGGCCTCAAACAGCGTGATCTCGGCGCGCAGCGAAGGAATCTGCAAGTGTTGAATCAGGCGGATGCCGGCCTGGGCAACCGCTGCCGGCAGGGTAACCGACGGTAGTAGATTGCGCGCAGCCTGGATTTCTTCCCGAGCCTGGCTGGTATCATGCGCATAGCCAGCAATTACCCGGCGCGGGTGCTCGCGGTACACGCGCACGCGCTGGTAGGCCTGCAGTCGCTCGGCGTCATTTTCCAGCCCGCGCACCAGAACGCGCAGCCCGAAGCGATCCATGATCTGCGGGCGCAGCCGGCCTTCTTCTGGGTTCATTGAACCGACGAGGGTAAAACCCGCGCGGTAGGTGGCCGCGATCGCTCCGCGGCGCACGGTATAGGTGCCTTGCGCAGCCGCATCCAAAATCGCATCGGCAATTTCGTCTTTGAGCAGGTTGACTTCGTCAATAAACAGCACATTTCGGTCCGCGGAGGCCAGAATGCCGCGTTTGAGCCGCATTCGCTCGTTTACCGCGGCAACCTCGTCCAGCCCGCCAACCACATCTTCCAGGCGCGCGTTGAGCGGCAGTTCCACCAGCCGCACGCGGTCAGTTCGCGTCAGAGGCGCGCCTTCACCGTACTTGCGCGCGCAGTCCGGGCACACGGCGTCCATGCCACCGGTCTCAATATCTTCCGGCAGGCAGCCGTAATGGCAGGTGCTGCGTTCCACCACCGGCAGCAGGTCAACCAGGCTGCGCACCGCGGTGGTCTTGCCTGTTCCGCGCGGCCCTACCAGCAGCACGCCGCCCACCGCCGGGTTGATCACCGCCAGCAGCAGCGCCAGCTTCATCTCTTCCTGACCCACGATAGCCAGAAATGGGTAGGGCAGCAGATCAGCCAGCCCCGCATCTTCCTGCGCCAACAATGCCGGGGCAGAGCCGGAAGCCAGCCCGAGCAGTTCTTTTAGCGTGCGCGCCGGCGGAACTTTCGGATCACCGGCGGGCGGCTTTGGTTGGGGATTGTTCTCGCTCATCCTGGGCCTCGATGCTTTTGATCGGTTGGTCTACATCATTATACGTCCACAGGCGGTTGGCGATAAAGTTCCAGAACATGACCACGATAATGGCGATCGCCAGCGAGCCGTTATGCCCGGCGAACACGGGCGTAAAGAAGAAGTTCGCCGGCAAGACTACTCCAAACAGGCGGATCAGGTTTGGCTCGAGAAAAGCGAACAACGGAGTGCGGATCAGCAGGCCGATCACGCTGATGATCAAGAACTGCACCATCTGGCGCTGGATCGGTTTGCTGCGCGAATCCGGGTAAGTCCACAGGCGGTTCCAGATGAAGTTGCTCACCACGGCAGTGGCAAAGGAAAACACCTGCGCCACCAGCGGGCGCATGCCCATGACTGTCGCCAGCAAGTTGAATATCGCAAAATCAACGACTGCACCGATTGCCCCCACGATAGCAAACCGCAGGAAGCGCGAAACTTCTTTCTTTTGGTTCACTTTCATGCAAGCCTCATTTTCTGCTGGAAATACGGGATGGTGCGGCGGATGCCATCTTCCAGAGCAATCTGGGGCTCCCATTTCAGAATTTCTCGCGCGCGGGTGATGTCCGGTTGGCGGCGCTGGGGATCGTCGCCCAGGCGCGATGCGGGTTTCATCACTACCCCGGCCGGGCTGCCGACCAGGCGGTTGATGGTTTCGGCAAACTCCAGGATCGTGGTTTCGGTGGGATTGCCAATGTTGACCGGGTAATGCTCATCCGAGAGCAGCAGCCGGTAAATGCCTTCCACCAGGTCATCGACAAAGCAGAAGCTGCGGGTTTGCATCCCGTCGCCATACACGGTGAGCGGTTCACCGCGCAGCGCCTGCTGGATGAAATTTGGCACCACGCGGCCATCATCCAGGCGCATGCGCGGCCCGTAGGTGTTAAAGATGCGCACGATGCGCGTGTCTATTCCATGATAGCCATGGTAGGCCATCGTCAGCGCCTCGGCAAAGCGCTTAGCTTCGTCGTACACCGAGCGCACCCCAATCGGGTCGCAGTGGCCCCAGTAGGTCTCTTTCTGCGGGTGTTCCAGCGGATCGCCGTAGATTTCGCTGGTGGAGGCCAGCAGGAAACGCGCGTTGTGCGCGCGAGCCACGCCCAGGGTGTTGTGCGTTCCCAGCGCGCCGGCTTTCATCGTCTGGATCGGAAGATTGGTGTAGCCGTAGGGGGAGGCCGGATTCGGGCTGGCTGGAGAGGCAAAGTGCATCACCGCATCTACCGGCTTGGGAACAAAGATAAAATTCGCCACGTCATGGCGGATAAAATCAAACCCGGGCCGCCCGGTGAGCGACGAAAGATTTTCCGGGCTGCCGGTAATAAAATTATCCATGCCGATCACTTCGTGACCCTCATTCAATAAACGCTCGCACAAATGCGAACCCAAAAACCCCGCTGCGCCTGTGATGAGTACTCTCATTGTTCTCTCCCTACCTGATCCTGGTGATTTGAATTATTGCCAATCGATGCGACTGATTGACCCGTCGCCGGTCACTTTTTGCGATTCCCCGGTGGCTGCGTTTACCAGGTATAAATTGCCTTCCAATAGAACCGCCAGCATGTCTTTTCCACCTTCCGCGGGTGGCGACCAGACGACCTGCTGCGGATTCAAACCGGCATTATCCTCGCTGGGGAACAACACTACCTGGTTTGACCCGTCGCGGTCCATCAGCCACAGGCGGTAATTGCTGGTTTCACTTTGCAGCGGGAAGCGGGCTTTGATGTAGGCCACGCGGTAGCTGCGTTCCAACACTCTCCTGGCCGCGCTGGGGTAGGCGAACATGCCGCTGTCCAGCGCAACCGGCACGGCTGGCCCACCGCTGACCGGCACTCCGGTCAAATGAAAGTGCTGCGATTCTTCCGGGTTGGGCATGCCTTCTTCAACGCCGTGGTTGATGGTGTACAGCACGCGCCCGTCCGGCGACCAGCTCAACCCGGGAACCCAGGCCCAGTCGCGCCCGGTTTGCAGCGGCAGAATTTCCATCAGCGGTTCGAACGTACCCTCTTCCAGGTTCACCAGGCCAACGCCGTCTGGCCGCGCGTACGCCACGCGGCTGCCATCCGGTGACCAGGCAAACGAGGCGCCCCACCAGCCGTAAACGCCGCCGGCATTGCTGTCTACCAGCAGCTTGCTCTTGCCCACCTTGCCGTCTGGTAAGATTGCCAGGGTATGCAAATCATTGTTTGCCTGCCAGCCAGGCGCAGCCGAGCGCGGCTCTACGGTGGAATAACTGATCATCTGGTTTTCACCCGGCACCCAGGCGGCAAAGTGAATGACATTATTTACCAGCAGGTCAATCGGCGCCGGGATTTCATCGGTCACGCGCACAGCCCACAGCGTGTTGATCGTGCCTTCATCGTTCTCCGGGGCTTTGCGCGAGTACAGCAGCCATTCGCCATCCGGCGACAGGCTGAATATATAGCCGTCCAGATCCCCGGTAGTGACCAGGGGGCGGCGATCGCCGGTGGTTTCTTCCATAATCCAGGCATTGCCCGCCGTCAGGTATACCAGGCGGCCCGCCAACGGCGTGGGCGTCACCGGAAGCTGCACGCCCACCATGATGATTTCCGGTCGCGCCTCAGTGACCACCACGCTCTGGAACAGCGTTGTCGAAACCAGCACGCCGTCTTCGTATAGATGGCGGTACGTGTCTTGCGTCAGCCCCGGACTGCCTTCCTGCACCCGGCGCACTTCGTCTTTGGGCAGCAGTTCATTGCGCACGCGCTGCTCTTCAAAGGGCACAACGACCTCGCGCACCTCAAACTCCTCGCGCACGCGGGTGACCTTAATGGCTGCCGGTTCGGTCAACACGCTGAAGCCGGGCGGTTCTATGCGGTCAAGTGAACCCAATGCCACTCCCGCCTCTTCGAGCGCAGCCTGCACCGTTGTTCCGGTGGGAACCTGCGCGGTCAACTGCTGCCCATCCACCGTGATCAGCAAGTTGAGCACCGCGGCCTGGGTTTGCGCGGCCGGCCCGCAGCCGCCCAGCGCCAGCGCAAAGAGCACCGCGGCAAGCGGCAGCCAGGCGCGCAGGGGGAGGATGAGGGCGGGTCGTTTAATACGCATGATCCTTCAGAGAACCTTCAAAAATCCGGTATAATCAGGTTTGCCCTCACCGCGCATCAAGCGGGGCTACTGCACCGTCGCCAGAACCGTCATGTATCCTTCGAATTGATCCACCCGGTTGAGATACAGGCGGGAAGGCCCAGTGCCGGTCGCATTAGCCAGGGCGTCATTCATTGTGGTGGTCATGCGTTCGGTTATGCTGGATGGGACGGGGATAGAACCTACATTCGCGGTTTCGATCTCGGCTCGAGCGCGGCCGTTTTCTACCAGAACATTGATAACTGCCTGAAAATTGCCGGAAATGGAGCTGGTTTCCGCGGTTCCATAGACTTCGATCTGCCCGTTGGTGAGAATCACCCGTGGGTCGGTGATCGAAATATTGTCTAGCGACGCGGCCTGGCGTGCGAGCAGCGTTGTCAAATCAGCTTCGGTTAGCGTGATTTCGATTGTATCCCCCGGTTGGGCATTGGCCAGTAATGTGCGCCATTCTTGCGCCTGAACCGGCGGCGTGACCGGCGTGCGATCCGCGGGAGCCTGCTTTCCGCCTAACGAGAGCCGGCAGGCAACCGTCACAAACAGAAGCAAGAGCATTGGCAGCAGCCAGCGCATCCGCCGCTGCCGAGAAGAAAGGGTCGAGTTTTGGTGCGTCATACCGACGTATTATAGCATTATGACTGACAGCAGACCAGAAACGGACATTGCAGTTTTATCAGCCAGGCTTGAGGCTTTGCTGTTTGTGGCGTCATCTCCCGTGCCGCCGCTTCAGCTTGCCGAAACGCTGCAGATCAGCGTACAGGAAGTTGAAGAAGGCCTGCGCTGCCTGGAGCAGGTTTACAGCCAGAACCGCGGGTTAAGCATCCAGTGGCATGGTGGGCGCGTGCAGCTTACGACCGCGCCGGAACACGGCCCGCTGGTGGAAAGATTCCTGGGGTTTGAGGCTACGGTTCGCCTTAGCCGCGCCGCATTAGAGACTCTGGCGATCGTCGCTTACCGCCAGCCAATCACCCGGCCGGGCATCGACGCCATCCGCGGGGTAAACAGCGACGGTGTGTTGAAAAGCCTGTTGAGCAAGGGCCTGGTGGTGGAAGTAGGCCGCACTGAAGGCCCCGGCCGCCCAATCCTGTATGGATCGAGCGCGGAATTCTTACAACATTTCGGCCTGAACTCGCTCGACCAGCTTCCGCCGTTTGAACGTGTGGTAGACGAAGAAGCGCCACAAGAGCGCAATGGGATTCTCAAGGACTAGGTGGTGGGTATGGAAGAACGGCTGCAGAAAATCCTGGCGCGCGCGGGTTACGGCTCGCGCCGCGCGAACGAAGAATTGATCGAGGCCGGGCG
>DATCUC010000332.1:0-2266 GCA_036567625.1 Anaerolineaceae bacterium
TATAGAACAGGCTCCTGACTGCCAGCGGACCGCTGGCAGCGATAACCGCGAAACCCAAAATGGCCCCGGCAGCGCCAATCTGCGCTACGGCGCGCTTGCCAATTTTGCGTTCCATCACCCCCGCGGCGATCAGGGTGACGAGCACGCAGGTGCCCCAGATGGAGGTGATGCGCGTGGTGGCCTGCACTGGCAGGCCGAAAGCCTCACCAGCGTACGGTTCCAGCAGCACATCCTGGCCCAAAATGGCAGCCAGCAGGAGGATCAAATAGAAGAAAAAGACGCGCGCCTCACGGTTTCCCAGCACCTCGCTGAGCAGCGTATGCCAGTTTGCGCGGTGAACGGCCGTTCGCGCGCCAGTGTGGCGCGGCTCCAGGCCGACCAGGCCCAGCAGGCCCAGCACCAGCGCAGCTCCGCCAATCAGCAGAAAAGCGCGCTCCAGCACGGCGTGGCTGTACTCAGCCAGCATCCCGCTCAACGCGGCCGCGGTGACGATAATGCCAGCGATCATCACAAACCACATAATCGAAACCGTGCGTGAGCGCCCGCCCTCGCCCGAAAGCTCTGAGGCCAGCGAAAGATAGGCCACGCTGGCCACGTTGAAGCCCATGCCCCAGGCAGCAAATACCAGCAGCGAAGCCAGCAGACCCAGCGCCATGTTGACCGGCATGAGGAACACCGCCAGCG
Organism: Anaerolineaceae bacterium; assembly: GCA_036567625.1. Lineage (GTDB taxonomy): Bacteria > Chloroflexota > Anaerolineae > Anaerolineales > Anaerolineaceae > CALDSL01. The sequence goes on from DATCUC010000332.1 coordinate 685, forward strand.
GCGAGAGTACCACGCCCAGCACGCACAACCCCAGCCCAATGGCAATATAAGGCGTGCGCCGCCAGCCAAAGATCGGGTGGCGGTCAGAATACGAGCCGATCAGCACCTGGGTAGGAGAAAACAGATACGGCAGCGAAGCCAGCACCGCCACCAGCGTGGCGGAGATGGCCATTTCTTTGATCATCACCCGGTTGAGGGTGCTGTTGATGGGCACCAGGGTCATGGCGACCGCTAAATGCACCAGTGCAAGTTGAAAGCGTTTCCGCAGCATACGAATAATCCGGTTCTTCTCTCAATGGCCGGGGGATTTACTCTTTTCCTTTGGGTTCACCCACCAGCCCCGACATTAACGCCTCGCGCAGCGAGCGCGCCTCAATCACCTGGATTCCGTCAGGGTACGGCTCGCCGCGGCGCACGCGGCGCGGAACGATGGCCGTGCGAAAGCCCAGGTTGGTGGCTTCACGCAGGCGGGCGTTCATTTGCCCCACCCAGCGCAGTTCGCCCGAGAGGCCCACTTCGCCGATCAGCACGGTATCGGCTTTTACCGGCAGGTCGCGCAGCGAGGAGGCGATGGCCGCGGCCACCGCCAGGTCGGCAGCAGGCTCGGTGATGCGCAGCCCGCCAACAACATTCACAAACACATCTTGCTCAGCCAGGTTGAACCCCAGGCGGCGCGACAGCACCGCCACCAGCAGCAGCACGCGGTTGATATCGATGCCGTTGGGCGTGCGGCGCGGGTTGCCAAAGTTGGTGTGGCTGGTCAGCCCCTGCAGTTCCACCAGCAGCGGGCGCGTGCCTTCCATTGTCACCGCGATGGATGAGCCCGGCGCATTGACCATGCGCTCGGCCAGGAACGCCTCTGAGGGGTTAGGCACTTCGACCATGCCGCGCTCGCGCATTTCAAACACGCCGACTTCCGAGGTAGCCCCAAAGCGATTTTTGACTGAGCGCAGCAGCCGGTACGACTGGTAGCGGTCGCCTTCCAGGTACAGCACGGTATCGACGATGTGCTCCAGCACGCGCGGCCCGGCGATCACGCCCTCTTTGGTCACATGGCCGATGACAAACACGGCGATCCCCGAAGTCTTCGCCAGCTCGCGCAGCCGCGAGGAACACTCGCGCACCTGCGAAACCGACCCGGCGCTGGAGCTTAACTCGGGGATGTAAATCGTCTGGATCGAATCGACGATGAGCAGGTCGGGCTGCACCGCGGCGACGTGGTCGAGGATGATGTTCAGGTTGGTCTCGGTCACCAGATACAGGTCTTCGGGCGGGGTTTTCGCGCCGCTTTCACCGTTGAGCAGGCGTACCGCGCGCATTTTGATCTGCCGTTCTGATTCCTCGCCGGAGACGTACAGCACCTTGCCGCAGGTGGCCGCGTCAGTGGCGCGCGGCTGCGCGGCCATTTCGACGGCCATTTGCAGCAGCAGCGTAGATTTGCCGATGCCAGGGTCGCCGCCCACCAGCACGATAGAGCCGGGAACCACGCCGCCGCCGAGCACGCGCGCAAACTCACCGATGGGCAGCGGGATGCGGTCTTCGACCGAGCCTTCGATCTCATGCAGGCGCACCGGGTGCGAGC
>DATCUC010000333.1:0-2983 GCA_036567625.1 Anaerolineaceae bacterium
CGGCCGCGCGGGTTGGGCCTGCGCCGCGCGATCAGGCGGCGGTGAGGCGGCCTAAAATGATGTCCGGGTTGTCGGTGTGGATCATTTCATTGAGCGTGTCCTCGTCTTCCACGGCTTCGGCCAGGTTGGAGAGCACGCCCACGTGTTCGTCGCCCGATGCGGCGATTCCGATCACCAGATAGACGGTTTCGTCTTCATCCCAGGCCACGCCGTCCGGAAGCTGGAGCACGGAGATAGCGGTTTGCAGAATATGGTCGCGATTTTCATAGATGCCGTGGGGAATGGCCACGCCGTTGCCCAGACTGGTGGACATGGATTGCTCGCGCGCCAACATGCCTTCGACGTACTGGGGCAAAACGCAGCCGGTTTGGACCAATAACTGGCCTGCCTGGCGGATGGCATCGGCTTTATCCACCGCGCTGCCCTGCAGGAAAATACGGTCTTTGGATAAGATAGCCATAGAAGGTTCCTTTACCTGTGATTCCTGTGAACACACGCAAAAATACAGACACACTTCCACGAGCGGCCGGCGCAGGATCGCTTTTGGATTGTTCGAAAGCCGCGTCACAAGCAACCTCAGCGCGCGGCTGAGGTTGTATCGGTGCTAGAGATCTGTGCCAACGATATCCGTTTTGTCAGCGATGGCTTTTACGAGATTATCAAAGACCGGATCATTCAAGAAATGGTTGAACGCCAGCACGACTGCGTTGGGCGCTTTGGAGCGCGCGACCTTGGCAAGGCCTTTGTGAACCACCACCACCTGGGCATCCACGGGGATTTCGCGCGCGGGTTTATGCACCACGGTGACATTGACCACCTGGGCGGCCTTCAGTTTCTTCTTCAGCGAATTGACGCTCATCAGGCTGGAACCCATGCCAGCTTCGCATGCAAAAATGATGGATTTTACGTCTGCACCAGAAATTGTGTTTGCCATAACCGCATCCTTCTCCTTCTCTTTATTATATGCATCCCGGCAGATGCGGCGGCTATCCCGTCCGCCGCATCTGCCAGACAAGAGCGTTGAATTAGTCGGTCAGACCGGGGACGGCAGCGCCGGCCACAGCCTGTCCTTCTTCTTCCTCTTCCCGCACCGGGTTGATGCGCAGGATGAGCGCGCCAACCAGGAACGATGCCACCGCGCCCAGCAGCACACCAGTCAGAACAGCGAAGTGCTGTCCCGGCGGAATGACGGCCAGGTAGGCGAAGATCGAGCCAGGCGACGGGGTGGCTACCAGGCCAGCGTTCATGATCACGAACCACAGGTCGGCCACAAAGCCGCCGGCGATGACGGAAAGGATCATGATCGGGTGGGCGAGGATGTAGGGGAAATAGATCTCATGGATGCCGCCCAGGAAGTGGATGATCATCGCGCCAGGGGAAGACTGCTTGAGGACACCCTTTCCGGCAACATAGAAGGCGATCAGCATGCCCAGGCCAGGGCCGGGATTGGTTTCCAGCAGGAAGTGGATCGCGCGGCCAGTGGATTCGGATGCGGCGACGCCTAGCGGGCCAAGCACGCCGTGGTTGAGCGCATTGTTGAGGAACAGGACTTTGGCCGGTTCGATGATGATGGCAGCCAGCGGCAGCAGGCGCATGCGGATCATCCAATCAACTGCGGCGCCGGCAGCGTTGGAGAATGCGACAACAATGGGGCTGATGACCAGGTACGCCAGCATGATGAGGAGCAGACCGAGAATGCCCGCCGAGAAGTTGTTGATGAGCATTTCAAAGCCGACCGGGATTTTTTCCGCGAAGGCATCGTCAAATTTCTTGATCAGCCAGCCGCCCAGAGGGCCCATGATCATGGCGCCCAGGAACATGGGGATGCCCGCGCCAACGATCACGCCGATGGTGGCCACAGCGCCAACAACACCGCCGCGGTGGCCGTAGACCATCTTGCCGCCGGTGTAGCCGATCAGGATCGGCAGCAGGTAGGTGATCATCGGGCCAACGATGGTCGCAAACTTCTCGTTGGGAAGCCAGCCGGTGGGAATGAACAGGGCAGTCAGCAGACCCCAGGCCAGGATTGCGCCAATGTTGGGGATCACCATGCCTGCCAGAAAACCACCAAAACTTTGAAGTCTCTCGCGCATACGATTTCTCCTTTACAAAAAACGGTAGGTTGAGTACAACCCGGGCGCTCAGCGATGAGGGGCCCGTATCACAAGGCAGCCGCCAGCTGGCTACCTGGTAACCAGATGGAAAGGAGCTAGCTCAAAAACCGGGTGATGGCCTCGATATCTTCGGGCATCAGCAGCGGATGCACCTGGATGATTTTTGAGCTGGTGTACTGCTTTGGCAGCGGTACAGTGGTGAGGATCAGGTCGGCGCTGTTGACCAGCGCCGGCGTCAGGTCGCGCATCGACGTCACCTGCAGCGAGCTGAGGTACGGAAAACGCGCATTAAGACGCGCCACCAGCAGTTGGGCGGTAGCCATGCCGCTGGGGCAGACCACGATGATGCGGTCGAACCGGTAGGTGCGGTTGCGGATGTAGGCGGCTCGCAGCAGCACCACCAGGTTGTTGACTTCACTTTGCGGCAGCGCCACGCCGCTGTGTTCCTGCGTGCGGCGGGCGATCTCGCGGGCAATTTCCACTTCGCGTTCGTGATGATCGGGTAAATTGATGTCGTTCAGGGCGGCCGGGAACCACAGGTTAAAGCGCTGGCGGAAGCAGGCCGGGACGATGCAGTTGTACAGCCCGTTTTCGAGGGTATGATCGTGGCGCAGCTTGGGGATGTTGAACTCCCGGCTGATATGCACCCTCAGTTCATCGATCAAGATGGAGAATGCGCCATCGAGATCCACCTGCCCGGGCAGAATATCGCTGCGCGGCGCGGCCAGTAATTCGGTGGCGACCCAGGCGATGCTGGCGGGCGTCCAGATCAGGTTGGCCTCGTGCCGCAATTGGCGGGAGACGTATTCGGCCACCGGCCACAGGCTGGTGGTTTGCAACCATTCCACATCCTGGGGCGGCATTTCCAG
>DATCUC010000334.1:0-7969 GCA_036567625.1 Anaerolineaceae bacterium
GTGCCGGTCGTATTCCTGCCGGTGCGCGAGCGCGCGCCGGGCGGCACGGAACTGGTTTACCACCCCTCGGTGCTGGGCTCGGCGCGGGTGGCATTCGCGGATACCAAATTGCGGCTGAGCGAAGTGCAAACCAAAACGCTGCTGGCGCGGATCGATGAAGGCCCGCTGGCGGTGGATTGGGAAGGCTGCCTGGAAGTGGAAGTGCCGCTGAACGATATGGAGCGCGGCCAGCAGGGTAAGGCCACCTTCGTGCTGCCGCCCTCAGCAGTGACGGCTAAGAACCTGGCAACCTGGAAGCGTGACCTATCTGCATGGCTGTATGCCAATTACGCGCTGGATTTGCTGCGCAGCCCATCTACTGGAGTGGTTTCGCAGTTGGGCGAGAGTGAAAAGGAATTCCGCTTGCGGCTGATGCAGGCTGCCCGCGAGAAGCGCGATAAAGCCGTAGATGACCTGCGCAAGAAATACACCCCCAAAGTGGCAACGCTGCAAGAACGCTTGCGCAAAGCGCAGCAGGCAGTGGAACGCGAAAAAGAACAGGCGCGTTCGCAGGGTTTGAACACCGCCGTATCGATTGGCTCGACGCTGTTGGGCGCGTTCACCGGGCGCAAAGTGACTGGCCGGATCACCTCGGCCATGCGCCAGGTGGGCCGCACAACCAACTCGCGCGGCGATATTGAACGCGCGCAGGAAAGCGTGGAAGCTGTACAGCAGCAGATGGCGGATCTGCAGGCGCAGTTTGATCATGAAGTAGCGGCGGTGGAATCGACGCTGGATGTGCAGACCGAAACATTGGAGTCGGTCAGCATCCGGCCTAAGAAATCGGATATCACCTTGCAGCTCGTAGCGCTGGCCTGGGCGCCGTACTGGCAGGATCATGAGGGAACGCTTAAGGCGGCATGGGAATAGAGGAACTGGTTTGCACGCAATGCGGCGCGCGCTACCCGGGGAGCGAAGCGGTGTGGCGCTGCGCCTGCGGCGGGCTGCTCGATATTGAGTTCCCTCTGGCATTTGACCGGAGCAAAATTGAATCACGCCCGTCCAGCCTGTGGCGCTACCGCGAGCTGCTGCCCTTTCAGCAGGATGACCGGCTGTTAGACCTGGGCGAGGGCTTTACCCCGCTGGTCAGCGTGCGGCTGGGTGGGCGCGAAGTGCTGGTGAAGCAAGACCAGCTTTTTCCTACCGGATCATACAAAGATCGCGGCGCGGCAGTACTGATCAGCAAAGCGCTGGCGCTGGGCGTGCGCAGGGTGGTGGAAGATTCCAGCGGCAACGCGGGCTGCGCGGTGGCGGCGTACTGCGCGCGCGCCGGAATCGCCTGCGAGATTTACGTTCCCGCGGATAATTCGCCCGGCAAGCTGGCGCAGATCGCCCTGTACGGCGCGCGGCTGGTCAAGGTGCCCGGCTCGCGTGAGGATACCGCGGCCGCGGTATGGCAGGCCGCGCAGCATACGTACTATGCCAGCCATTCGTGGAACCCGTATTTCTTCCAGGGCACCAAAACCTGGGCCTATGAGGTATGCGAGCAACTGGGCTGGCGCGCGCCGGATACGGTGGTGCTGCCGGCCGGTAACGGCACGCTGCTGTTAGGCGCGGCCCTGGGCTTTGACGATCTGCTGCGGTTGGGCGTGATCCAGCGCGTGCCAAAGCTGGTGGCAGTACAGTCCGCGGCGTGCGCCCCGCTGGCCGAGGCATTCCGGCAGGGGCTGGATGCGCCGGCCGCAATCCACAAACGCGATACGCTGGCTGAGGGCATTGCCATTGCTGAACCGGTGCGCGGGGCGCAGATCTTGCGAGCAGTGCGCGCCAGCGGCGGGATGTTCCTGACCGTGGAAGAAGGCGAGATTCAGCCGGCGCTGGAACGCGTGCTGCGCCAGGGATTTTATATCGAGCCAACCAGCGCCGCGGCCGTGGCCGCCGTGGAGCGCTACGCGCGTTCTGCTCCGGAAAGCGAGCAGATCGTCAGCGTATTCACCGGGCACGGCTTGAAGGCCACCGAGAAACTGGTGAAGCTTTTTCACCTGGAATAGTCCCCGTTCTTGCTTGACAGAATCTAAAACCTGATAGAAAATACGTTCTCAACTACGGCGCGAGCGGTTTCTTGCGCTGGAAAGGGAGGAACGAATGCAGCCGGTGGAGATTTCTGCGGAAACAGAACGACGGTTTGTGCTGGGGCGCCAGGGGCTGTGGCCCGGGCGGCGCTGGCAGGGGATGGAGGGCACGATTGAGGCCGCGCGCGCCTGCGAAGGCGTGCAGCTCGATCCATTGGTAGCCGTGGCGCGCAGCCAGGATTTATTTCTGGCCAGCCGCGTTCTGGATTATCAGGTGGGTTTTCTTGACGAGGTTGCCTACGCGCGGCGCCAGTTTTTTGATTACGGCGGCACGTTGTTCCTCTACCCAATGGCGGAACTGCCTTACTGGATGCATAAGATGCGCCTGAGCGAGGGCCACTGGCCCCATTTTGTGCGCGAACACGCCGGCCTGGTGAGCGAGGTGCGAGCGGCGCTGCGCGATCGCGGGCCGCTGTCCAACCGCGATTTTAACGGCAACCAGCGCGTCAACAGCTATCGCGGGCGCAAAGATACAGCCCTGGCGCTGTACGCGTTGTGGATGACCGGCGAGGTGATGGTGCATCACCGCCAGGGTTTTGACCGGGTATACGACCTGCGCGAGAAGGTCGTTCCGGCTGAATGGGACCGGGTTGCCAGCGAAGCCGAAGCCGAAGCCTACTTTGCGCGGAAGATTGTCGCCTTTATCGGCATCCTGCGCGAACGGGGATGGATCATCGGGCTGAGCGATTATATGGGCCGCCGCTATACTGGCGAGCAAGCGCGAGAAATGCTGCAAGGCTATATTGAGCGCGGATTGATTGTGCCGCTGCGCGTGCGCGGCGTGAAGGAACCCAAGCTGGTGCTGCGCGAAGACCTGCCGCTGCTGGAAACCCTGGAACGCGGCGAAGTGCCGGCTGAGTGGCAGCCGCTTGGGCCGACGACGCTGGATGAAGCCGTGATCCTGGCCCCGCTGGATATCGTCAGCGCGCGCGGGCGGGCGAAAAAACTGTTTGACTTTGAATATGTCTGGGAAGTGTATAAACCCCTGGAGCAGCGGCGCTGGGGCTATTACAATGTGCCGCTGCTGTACGGCGACCGGCTGGTGGCGCGTATCGATCCGCGGTTGGACCGCAAGACCGGTACGTTGGAACTGCGCGGCTTTTGGCTGGAAGAGGAAGCCCTGGCCGGCGACGCTCAATTTGCCAGCGCGCTGGCTGCCTGCCTGCGGCGCTTCACCACCCTGCATAATGCGCAGGCGCTCACCCTGGATGCTATTCAGCCGGAAACCTTGCGGCAGAGGGTCAGCCGGCTGTTGTAGCGGACCAGGCTGGTGAACAGACAACCGGGCGAATGGATTCCTTTCCAACTGTGGGTCAGGATTCCAGTCGCCCGGTGCTTTGCGTATGCGTTATTTGACCGGTTCCGCGGAGCGCGGCAAAGAAACAGGGATGTAATGCGGAGTGTGCGTGGCGGCCGCCTGGTTGTCTTTGACGCCGGCGATTTTGGCATACAGGGTCAGCGCCTGGGCGACGACCTGGTCCATGTTGTAGTACTTATATGTCGCCAGCCGCCCGGCAAAATACACGCCGGGAGTGGATGCTGCCAGTTTTTGATAGCGCTTGTAAAGCTCGGCATTTTCCGGGCGCGGGATCGGGTAGTACGGGTCGCCCTCGGCGCACGGGTACTCATAGACGATGGTCGTCTTGGGGTGCTGCTGGCCGGTCAGGTACTTGAACTCGGTCACGCGGGTATACAGGTGCTCATTGGGGAAGTTGACCACCGCCTCGGGCTGGTAGCGTTCTTTGTTGTGGGTTTCGAACTTGAACTGCAGCGAGCGGTAAGGCAGCTTGCCGTAGACGTAATTGAAATATTCGTCCACCGGACCGGTGAAGATCATCTCGCGGAAACGCACAAAATCGGCGATCTCATGGTAATCCGTGTTGAGCATGATCTTGATGTTGGGATGGTCAAGCATTTGCTCGAACATGCGTGTGTAGCCGTATAACGGCATAGACTGGTAGCTATCGGTAAAATAGCGGCTGTCGCGGTTGTAGCGCACCGGCACGCGCGCCGTCACCTGGGCGTCGAGCTGTGAGGGGTCGAGATCCCATTGTTTGCGGGTGTAATTGCGGAAAAACTTTTCGTACAGCTCACGGCCGACCTTGCTGACTACCACATCTTCGGATGTGCGGATCGGATCGCGCGGTTCGGCCACTGATTCATAGAACCGGGGCAAATCCTGCGCGGTCAGGTTCAGGCCGTACAGGCGGTTGATCGTATCGAGGTTGATCGGGATCGGCACAAGCTGGCCGTCCACGCTGGCCAGCACGTGGTGCTCGTACTGCCGCCATTCCGTAAAGCGCCCCAGGTATTCGAACACTTCGCGCGAGTTGGTATGGAAAATGTGCGGTCCATACTTGTGCACCAGCAGGCCGTCTTCGTTGAAGTGATCGTAGGCATTACCGCCAATGTGACTGCGGGTGTCAATAAGCAGCACGCGTTTGCCCGAGCCCCTGGCCAACCGTTCGGCAAGCACGCTGCCGGCAAACCCTGCGCCGACGATCAAATAATCGAATATTGCTGAGGCGCCGTTTCCCATGCGCAGGCCAGCCGGTTCTGGGTTCAAATCCTCAACCAACGCCTGGACGGTCGCGGCCGGCAGGGTGGGCAGGCCGTTATTCTTGGTTTTGTATTTGTCGCCGGTATCAACACCGGCATACAAGGCCGATTCGATCAACTGCATCATGCGAGTGTAGGTGTAATCCCAGGAGTTGGTTGATAGCTGCTGGTCGACCTTTTTCAACCATGCCGCGCGGTCCCATTCATCCTGGAGAATATGCTCGCAGGCCTGCACGAACTCCGGGGCATCCTTTACGATGTGAACCAGGTTCTTATCTCCGTAGGGGTTAATCACATCCCGAATGGGGGTCGAAATGACTGGCTTGCCCCCGGCCAGGTATTCCGGGGTCTTTGTCGGGCTGATAAACTCAGTGGCGCGGTTGATCGCAAAGGGCAGCATGGCTACATCCCAGTGGGCCAGGTATTGGGGCAGTTCGGCGTAGTTCTTTTGCCCCAGGTAATGGATATTGGGCAGGTGCGGCAGTTGATGCGGGTCCACTTTGACCACCGGGCCAATCATCACGATATGCCAATCTGGGCGGGCTGCAGCCACACCGGCAATCAGGTCGGTGTCGCAGCGCTCGTCAATCACGCCAAAGAAACCAATGCGCGGGTGCGGGATATGCATCTGATCGATTGGATCCATAACCGCGCTGCGGGCTTTGGAAAAGTGGTTCATATCGATGCTGGAAGGAAACGCGTGCGCATTGGAATGGTGTTTTTTCTTGGCTTCGTACAGGCTGTTGCCGCCGGTGAATACCAGGTCGGCTTTTTCCATTAACTCCTTCTCGTTAGCCAGCATGCGCGGGTGCGCGCCGTTGAACGCGGAAAGCTCGTCCATGCAATCGTACACAATTGCGGCGGGTTTCAAATGAAAGCTGAATTCGATCGCCATGGGTGTGTAATACCAGGCAATGAACTGATTGATATTGTGATCGGCCAGCAGTTGGTCGACCAGGTCAATCTGGGCCGCGCGCTCGTCTTCCTTCGAAAGTTTTTCCGGTAAATGCGGCACTGCAACCCACAGGCGATCGTTCTGCTGGGCGATTTCCATGCGCGCCGGGCCCTCATCGATTACCGGTTCTTCGATAAAGAAAACCCGGCGTTCCCTGGCGATGCGTGTCATCAGGTGCTGGGGCCGCTGGAAAACAAAGTTCCAGCGCAAATGGGAAAAACAAACCAGGTCCATCTCATCCGGTTTCGTTACCTGGTAGATGTCGTTTGTGGTTTTCGGAGCGCGTTTCATTTAATCAATTTCCTTTTCTTGAATGTAATATGCGCGGCGGCAGCCTGTGTGGTTGCTATCGGTCGCTTTGGGTGGGCTGCGTTTGCCCGCAGTATTCGTTCGTAATGCTTGCGGAAGGCGTCATTTCTTCCGCCAGTTCGTTTTCTCTCCCCTCAATGGCGCGTTTTTGCATGGCAAAAGGGCGCGAGTATTATCCAATGTACCCGGCGAGCAAGGTATTCAGGTTGATTGAGTTCGCGTTGGCCCTGCAGCGGCTTAACGCACCAGTAAACGGCAGTTGAGAAAATCCTTTGGCTTATCTCGCCTGCGGAAACTGGTATATCGCATCGATAGTAGGTGGGGATAGCGCTGTTTGCGTATTTCCGCCAGGATGAAAGACAGTAGTGTATCGGGAAGAAAAGCGGGGCAGGTCCCACTCTTCTGGCGGAGCGGCAAAGCGCTCAATCATACGCGGGAAAAATAGAAGATCACCCGGAGAAGGTCTTATCGCACCGGCTAGCTGCCCCAAGTTTTCGGCAAACCCCTCATTATTTTGACCGGCTGTGAATGCGTTTTGAGCGACCATTAAGGCTGCAGATCTCCTTGCCCGACAATTCCCTTTACCAATAATGATGTACCCAGGTACATACTAAGATCACTATACCACGAGGGCGGACTGTCCCTCAATGGGGGCTTAACGCAGGTATTATGGGGATTTCCCTAAAACCCGCGAGCATAGATCATGGGGCGGAATTTCAACAAATCGGGAATGCGTGCGCGGACCGGAGTTTAGGGATTCTCCTACCAGATTGAAGGGAAGAATCCGGTTTGAAGCCGGCTCGCGCAGCCGGTATACTTTTTTTGTAAGCATTTATTCGACAAAATCAAATTACGGGTGAAGGAGATAAGTACCATGCACGATCCAAATGAAGAGATGAAAATGCATCATGAGATGCACCACAAAGGCGGCTCGCGCTTTTCCGCTTTCGTGTGGGGCGCGTTGATTGGCGCGGGCGTTGCCCTGTTGACGGCTCGCCGTACGGGTGAAGAAACCCGGCAGATGCTGAAAGAACGCCAGTCTGAATTGATGAACCAGGCCAATGACCTGGCCAAGACGGCTCGCGAAAAAGCCGTAGAAAAAGTGGAAGAAGTGAAGACCCGCGCCGAGCAGTTGCAATATGAAGCGCAGGACCGCGGCCGTAACCTGGTGGAACAGGCCAAAGTAGCCGCGCGCGGTTATGTTGAGAGCGCGGCCGGCGCTGTGCACGAAGCCGCTGATAAAGTGGAAGATGCCGCGGGTGTAGACAAGCCCCTCAAGGACGAGGCCGGGCTGGTACAAACCAACAGTGAAAAGGATTTCCCGCTCTAAAGTCTTGTAGCCATCCCCGCTGCTGAGACGGGGTTAAGGAAGCGCCTGGCATAAAATCGCCAGGCGCTTTAGATTCTACGCTACCCACATCCAGCGGTAGAACATCAATAGTAACAGCGCCTGACCGGTAAGAAATACCATGGCAACAATGATGCGCGTGCCTTTACTGGCCAGCAGCCGGTCATGGATGACAAACAGCGGGAAGATGGGCAGCACGTAGCGCGATAAGCTCATGAGCACGTTGTTATCGAGGATCTTGGTGAGCGATGGCAGCAGCAGCGCAGCCGCATACAGCGTGTATTGGAATGGCAGCCGCCGGATGCCGATGACCAACAGCACCAGCGCCCAAACAGCCAGCAAAACATCAAAGAACTTGCTGAGGGCTTCCAGGCCAACCGGCTCGATTGCCATGCGCTGCAGCGTGCCAACGATGCCTTCCCAGGGCATGGCAAAGCGCAGATGCCAGCCCTTCTCCAGCCCTACCCAGGGCCAATCGGCCCCCAGGCCATAATGCACGTACAGGCTGAAAGCCGCCATTGCCAGCGGCATTTGCGCGGCGGCGATCACTACCGTGGCCAGGTTACCGCGCCGCTCGGCCAGCGGCTGGTCTTTGTACGCCTGCCACCCTTCCCAGAGGATTGGCGCAGCCAGAAAGACCCCCGGCAGTCGGGTGAGCGTGGCCAGCATGCCCAGCAGCCCGGCCAG
>DATCUC010000335.1:0-3872 GCA_036567625.1 Anaerolineaceae bacterium
CGGGCGGCGGGGTGGCCGGTGCGCAGGCGGCGGTGAACAGCAGCGCGAGCAAGACGGTAATCAAGAAAATGCGACCAGTCATTCGGATACCTCGATAGTGGTGGTTTTCGATTCCGGCACCGGTCGGGCCGGCGTTTCCCATTCTACCAGAGAAACCAGCGGAAAACGACGCCAACCCCTGGCGGCTGCGTGAATAACTATTTTGGAAGGTATTGGGTATTGCGTTTTCGACTGTTATAGTGATAATATAAATAGTCCCAAAGTTATCTGTACATTTCTTAAGACAAAACCAACATCCCTTCACGTCAATCGCAGCCGCATCCTATCCACGCAGGGGGATTTCATAGGAGAAATTATGGAACCTAAAAAGCAGTGGCAGAAACCACAGTTGGTCATCCTGGGCCGGGGCACGCCGGAAGAGGCCGTGCTGGGGGCATGTAAGTATAATGATGAAATCGCCGGCCAGTTTATGAACCGCTGTTACCGGGAAATGTCAGGTGCGTATTGTAACTCAAACCTTCCCTCATAGGGAGACGCGCAATTTCTGAAACCCCTCTTCTGCATCCAGCAGAAAATCGATTTTCAATTTCCGTTTAAAGAGACGCCCATCGCAGAAACGCTGCTCAGCAAAAAATTGGGCAGAATTCGCAGCCAGTAATCATAAGCCACGGCGCGCCAGAAGGGCAATATTGGTGAAGTGTACGATCGCAAGAGATCCACATTCCCGGATGCCGCGCAATCAGGGTCACCGGGTGAATGGGATCATTTTCTATAGTATGCTGTGCGATCCGAAGACCCTCTTCAATGGACATATGAATACAAGGATATGATCGCGGGATCAAGTCACCGGTTGGAACAAGTCAATCGATGATCTTGCATTCGTGAATCACCGAAAGTGGGGTATTCTGGAAGGCATTTATTCTCCCCGAGCCATGCTCATTAAATCGCATATCCCGCTTCACTCCCGGCGCAGTGTTCTATGACCGGCACTTTCCTGCGCTATTTTTCGATTGGCGGAATTACGCTGGAGATCGAATCCGACCTCGAGTATCCGCCGCACCCATTTAGCGCTAAATTAGAAAAATTCTCCATGCCTGGCCCGGGTGATGACTGCGTGCGCATTCGCTACCATTTTTCTCTGCCGACGGAATCAGAAAGCAGCTACGGCGAGCTGGTCTATCACCAGAAGCCCTGGCGTATCTACCGGGATGCGCGGGGCTGGACCTATGTCGGCTTTGTTGAGGACCCGGCCCACTCGCTTTTTCAGATTGTAAAGGCCGATAGGGATTACCGCTGTTTGGAGATCTACCACCCAGATTCCCGCCAGTTTGTTCGCGGCAACCGCCAGTGGCTAACTATTTCGCCAACCGACCAGATCGCGCTGACGCCGATCCTGGCCGAGCGCCAGGGCTGCTACGTGCACTCGGCCGGGGTGATCCTGGCGGGCAATGGCTTGTTATTTGTGGGCCACTCCAGCGCGGGCAAGTCGACCATGGTGAAATTGTTGCGCAGCGAGGCCGATATTTTATGCGACGACCGCGTGATCCTGCGCCGCTGGCCGGATGCGATTAAGATCCACGGCACGTGGAGCCACGGCGAGATCCCGGATGTCTCTCCAGCCAGCGCGCCGCTGCGTGCCATTTTCTTTTTAGAAAAGAAAACTCACAACGCGCTGATCCCGCTCTCACCGGCGGAAACCGCGCGCCGGCTGCCCGAGCACCTGATTAAAACCTATGCCGGGCGAGACTGGTGGATGAAGATGTTCGACCTGGTGGAAGCGGTGGCCGCGCAAGTTCCGGCTTACATTTTACAGTTTGACCGTTCGGGGCAGGTACTTGAACTGCTGCGCGGGCTTTAGCGCCCCCATACGCCGGAGGAGATGGGCATGGATGGATTTGTCGCTCGCAAGAATATCGCTTCCAATCCCTTGTGGCAAACCCGCGAGCCGCGCCTTTCGGCGCTGGATATCGAACTAACCGAGCGCTGCGACAATGCCTGCCAGCACTGCTACATTAACTTGCCGCAAAATGACCCCACCGCGCGGGCCGCGGAACTGACCACGAGCGAGTGGAAGCGCATCTTAAAAGAAGCCGCGCAGTTGGGGGTGCTGCGTGTGCGCTTCACCGGCGGCGAACCGCTGCTGCGCGAGGACTTCGCCGAATTGTACGAGTACGCGCGCCGGCTGGGCCTGCGCGTCACTTTGTTTACCAATGCGCGGCGCATCACGCCGGAACTGGCCGCGTTATTTCAACGCATTCCGCCCCTGCAAAAAATTGAGATCACCGTCTATGGCATGACGGCTGAAACCTACGAGGAAGTCACCTGTGCGCCGGGGTCGTTCGCCGAATTCCGCCGCGGAATCGATCTGCTGCTGGCCAGCGGCGTGCCCTTCCTGGTGAAAAGCGTAGACCTGCCGCAGATGCGCCATGAACTGCCGGCGTTTCAGGCATGGGCGGCCACCCTGCCCGGCATGGAACTTCCGGCAAGCGTGACGCGAATTCTGGATCTGCGCGCGCGGCGCGATTCTCCGGCGCGCAGCAAGCATATCGCGGCGCTGCGGGGCGATCCTGAGGAAGTGGCTCGCAACCGGTTGGCCTCATCCAATCTGCGCGCCGATATCCTGCGCCTGGCAGCTGATCAACACGGCGCTAACGCGCTGTTTGGCTGCGCGGCCGGAGCATGTGCGCTGCCCACCATCGATGCCCGCGGGCGAATGCAGGCCTGTATGCTGCTGCGCGCCCCGCAACTGGCTTACGACCTGCGCGCGGGTTCGATGACGGATGCCCTGGAGCATTTCTTCCCGCGCCTGGGCTGGATGAAAAGTGAAACCCCGGCCTTTTTGCGGCGCTGCGCGCGCTGTTTCTTACGCAATATTTGCGACCAGTGCGCCGCAAAATCCTGGATGGAATCGGGTACGCTGGATACGCCGGTGGAATATTACTGCCAGGTGACGCACGCCATTGCCCGGCAGGTTGGCCTGCTGGCCGAGGGCGAGCGAAGCTGGGATGTGACCAACGGGCGAGAACGCGCCAACAGAATTTTAGGAGGAATCAATGAGCCTGAGCCTGGATCAAATTTATCAACTCTCTGAGGATGTGGTTGCGCGTGAGATTGAAGGCGAACTGATCATCGTGCCCCTGGCCGCCGGCATGGGCGACGCGGACGATGAACTCTATACGCTCAACGAAACCGGCCGCGTCATCTGGAGCAAGCTGGACGGCCAACGCAGCCTGGCGGACGTGGTGCGCGAACTGGCCCAGGAATATGACGCCAGTGAAAGCGAAATTGCAGCCGATGTATGCGGCCTGGTAGCGGAACTGGTGCGGCGCAAGATGCTGGTTGCGGCCAGCTAAGCAATGTCAATGCTACCCGCTGCCCGCTCCTGCCCTGCTCAATGCCCGGCGCTGCTGCGCGCCGAGGCCTGGCTGCCGTGCCAGCCCAGGTTGCCGCAGCGTCCGCAGTGGGAAATTCAGCGCTTGCTGCTGGAAACCGGCCGCTGGAATCTGATTGGCATGGGTGAATCGATGTTCCCGGTGATGCAAACCGGAGACCGCATCATTCCGCGGCCGCAGCCGGTGGAAGATTTCCAGCCGGGGCAGCTGGCGGTCATCCGCCGCGGTGACCGGCTGGTGGCGCACCGCGTGGCTTTCACCGGCGTCGATGAGCGCGGAGCGTACATCGTCACCCAGGGGGATCAGAGCGGCGGCGATGACGGCCGCAGCTACGCGCCAGACGTGGCTGGGGTAGTGCAGGCGGTTTTTCGCGGCGGACGGCGGCTCGCCGAAGAAGAATTGCTGCCCCGCGCGCCTGGCCTGAAGCTGTGGATGCGCGAGCCCATCCGCGCGCTGAAAGCTACGGCTGTGGCCGCGCTG
>DATCUC010000336.1:0-9226 GCA_036567625.1 Anaerolineaceae bacterium
GCCGTAGTGATGCGTACGGCTTGCGAAGCAGCCGCCAATGAGCGGTGCTGTACCGTGCGGCGCACCGGCTCTAAAAATAGATCGCCAATTTGAGATACATTCCCGCCGACGATAACCATGCTAGGGTTAAATAAGTTGACAAGGCTGGCAATAGCCGTTCCCAGGTGCGACCCAGCATCCGCAAGGATATTTTGCGCTAGTAGATCGCCACTGCGCGCGGCATTAATCACATCGCGGGCGGTGATCATTTGCGGCGGGGTAATCGCGCTTAATAACGTGCGCTGCCCGTTCAGTACCGCGTCGGTGGCGCGTTGCGAGATGGCCCTACCACCCGCCAGGGCTTCCAGGCAGCCGCGGTTGCCACAAGAGCACTGCGGTCCGTTTTCTTCAATGGTAATGTGCCCAATTTCTCCAGCACTGCCGGTCGTGCCGCGGTAGAGCTGGCCATTCAGCAGCAAACCCGAGCCAATTCCAGTACCCACCTTGACGTAGGCGAGATTGTGCACGCCGCGCCCGGCGCCATATGCCCATTCACCCACTGCGCCAAGTTCAGCGTCGTTATTCAGCGATATCGGGCAGCCAAAAAATTTCAAGAAATAATCGACGATGGGGAATTGATCCCAGCCGCGCATAATTGGTGGGCTACCCACCGCTCCGGCAGAAATAACAATCGGCCCCGGCACGCCAATTCCGGCGGCGCATATTTCGCTCAGTGATGAACCGCTTTCCCGCAGCAGGCGCTGCACGGTTTCTTGCACGCGCGGCAAAATCTTCTCGGGGCCATCGTTGATATTAATCGGTATCTCAATATCCCCAAGCACCTGCGCCGAAAAATCGCTCAGCAGAACTGTGAGATGGGTCGCGCCCAGGTCAATACCAATCACCTTGCCCAGGTGCGGATTGATTTCGAGCGCAATCGGGTGGCGGCCGCCAGCCTGCAGGCTTTCAACTTCGCGCACCAGGCGTAAGGTCACCAGTTCATTGATGATTTCGGTGATCGCGGCACGCGTTAATTGCAACTGGCGCGCAATTTCTACTCTCGAAATCCCCCCCGGTGTAAAGCGAATCAGATCCACCGTGGCATGGCGGTTCCATGCGCGGGTACTTTGCGTTGGGATTGACCAGAAAGTTGTACTCATAAGATAAGGAACGTACAGGCTTTATCATAACAAATATTTTTCAATTGTCAAGTAACTTAACGATATAATGGGGATCGTAAACTTTATTTCTTATGTTAAGTAAAAACCAGACCAACTCACCAAATTAGGCTTATCCGGCAGATTTCCGAAAGATCTCCGGCGCTAAGGCGACGGCGTCTTAACTATCTCGGGCGCAACCGGCTGCGGCATGGGCGTGCCTTCTTGCAGGAAAACCACCTCGTTAAAACCCAACCCACGCAGCATGCGGTCCATGTAGTTCTGAGCATTCTGCTGGGCCGTGTCGAGAATTCCGTCATCGACCGCGGCCTTCAAGATCTCTTGTTCCGCTGCCTGCCGCGCTGAGGTTTCCAGGTCCTTCTCACCCCGGTTCAGCAGCCCGGTTTCGCGGTCATACACATAGGACTTTTCATTATCCAGCGTGGCAACAAAAATCTCTGCCGCCGGCATCTGCACGTAGAGTACTTTTCCGTCGACGCGCAAATCATCGGGCTGCATCTTTGCCAGGTCTATCCCGGCAATCACCACGCCGTGTGCCACGAACAACAGGCGGTCGCCAAACAGGAAACCAAACGAATTTTGATTAGTTTCAGCGCTGATCACTTTTTCGACCGTGTACTGGATGGTTTCCAGCCGGGCCAACGTGCGGATGTCATGGATGATCGTCACCGGGTCGGGCAAAATGGTAGGCGTGGGATTTAGAAATTCGGCTACCTGGGTGCGCAGGCCGGAGTTGACCTGCTCGACCGGAGCCAGCGCCTCTTGCGCCGCCTGCCGGATGATCAGATTCACCACCCAGATCACGCCAACCGTCAGCACCACAAAGCCCAGAATCAACCCGATAAAGATGATTAACCACCTGCTGCCGCCGCTCGTTTTTGGTTCCATGCGTTCACTCCTGACCAAACCAATTCATGCAAAATTGGTATAATCGTTATTGCATGCCTATTGTATATCAGAACCCCTCGGGAAATACGCGGGGATGGGAAAATCGAACAGGTTGATGATAACAATGCCCTGGTATTTTAAACTCGCTCTCGTAGCCTGCATCAGCGCCCTGCTGCTTTCTGCGTGCGGCGGCAGGGGCCCAACCCCCACTCCCGAGCCCTCCCTCGCAGCCCAAAGCAGTCCAGCGCCTTCCAATACTCCCGAAGAAGTGGCTACCCCAAGTCTGGAAAGCGAACTGCCGACAATGGAAACAGATCTGCTGCCCACGGGAGAAATCGGCGACTTGCTGCCGACCGAGGAAGGCAGTGAGTTATTCCCGACCGAGGAAGACGGAGATTTGCTGCCCACCGGTGAAAATGGGGATATTTTTACCGGAGAAGAAACCGAGGATCTTTCTGGCCTGGGCGAAGATACCGGCGAGTTTTCGGGAACTGAGGAACCCCTGCAGTTCCAACCCACCCCAGCAGATATTCCACTCGGCCAACCAGGAAACCCGCTGGTGCTGGGCGTGGTGACCAATTCGGGCCAGAACCCGGAGTTGCTGGATAACAGCCTGATTTTGGCTTCGCAGCTCTCCGAATTGACCGGCTACAGCATCGACGCGATGGAAGTCAACACCACCACCGACCTGCTCAATGGAATGCAGTTGGGGGCCATCCACATGGCATGGCTGCAGCCGTTCACCTATATTCTTGCCAGCCGCCGCGATTACGCTCAGGTGGCCCTGGTGACCAAGCATTTCGGCGTGTATGCCTACGGGATGCAGTTTCTCGCCAACGCGAACACCGAACTGACCTCGTATTTTGACACCAACACCAATCAAAACACAGCCGATGCCACCGAAGCGCTGGCGCAGTTCGCTGATTTACGCCCGTGCTGGGTCGATGAGCTTTCCGCGTCCGGGTATGTGGCTCCAGCCGGTTATCTGGCGATCAACCAGGTGACCACCCAATCCCCGCTGTTCATGCAGTCGCACACCGCGGTGATCCGCGCTCTGTACGTGGGCGGCATTTGCGACTTTGGCGCAACCTACGCAGTCTACGGCGACCCGCGCACCGCGGAAACCTTACAGCAAGACATTCCGGATGTGCTTCAGAAAGTGATGATCGTCTGGCAAAGCGGCGAAATCATCCCCAACCTGAATTTCTCCTTCCAGAGCGAAGTACCCGCCGAAATGGTGGAGAAGATCACGACCACCCTGATGGATTATGTTCTCGACCAGAACGGCCTGGACGTAGTGAATGCCGCCACGGGCTACGAGATTGACGATTTTCAGCAGGTAGATGACTCGTTCTACAACCCGCTCCGCGAGCTGCTGCAATACTCGCGCGTCAATCTGCGCACGCTGGTGGGCAAATAGACCGCAGCGCGGGCCAACCGGCCGTGTATACGCTTTGCCGTTTTCTCAGGTAGACCGGCATGGTAAAATTTGGCCTGTGAAAAGACGTTTCGTGAAGGGTTTGCGAGGAATGTTGTATTTGCTGGCAGGCGTGGTTTTCGTTGTGTTGCTGCCGTATCTGATTGCGCAGTTGGCGACGCGGATGCGGATTCACACGCCGGACAACGCCCCCACCAGCCAGGTGGCGATTGTGTTTGGAGCCGGCCTGACGCGTGACGGCCGCCCCACCCCGGTACTGCGCGACCGGGTGGCTACCGCGGTTGATCTGTATCAGTCCGGCAAAGTGCAAAAACTGCTGATGAGCGGCGATAACCGCTTTGTCAACTACAATGAACCTGCGGCCATGCGCGAATATGCCATCAGCCTGGGCGTTCCGCAAGAAGATATTGTCCTCGACTATGCCGGCCAGCGCACCTACGATACCTGTTACCGCGCCAGCGCCATTTTTGGGCTGGATCAGGCGCTGCTGGTGACCCAGGCCTATCACCTGCCGCGCGCGGTGCTCACTTGCAACGGCCTGGGATTGAACGCTGAAGGGGTGATCGCCGACCGGCGCGCGTACCGCAACCGCTCGCTGACATTCTGGCGGCTGCGCGAGGTGGGCGCAACGCTGGTAGCCGTCTGGGAAGTGTACGTATCGCGCCCCGAACCGATCCTGGGTCAGGAAGAGCATATATTTCCCCGCACCTGAACATTGAAAAACCTGGAGATAAGGAAGAGACGCATGAACCGTGAAGAGGCAATGGCGATCGTTCAAAAATACATCAAAAACCAGAATCTGATCAACCACATGCTATGCGTGGAAGCCGCGATGCGCTTTTATGCCGAAAAGTTGGGGCAGAACGTGGAAACCTGGGGGCTGGCCGGGCTGCTGCATGACTTCGATTGGGAGATCCACCCGACGGCGGAACAGCACCCGATAGAAGGCGCGCCGCTGCTGCGCGCCGAAGGCGTGCCCGAAGAGGTCGTGCGTACCATCCTCAGCCACGGTTCCGCCGCGGAATACCCGCGGGTGACGTTAATGGACAAAGCCCTGACCGCCTGCGACGAGATTACGGGGCTGATCACGGCTGTAGCCCTGGTGCGCCCCTCTCGCTCGCTGTACGATCTGAACGCCTCTTCGGTCAAGAAAAAGTGGAAAGACCGCGCCTTTGCCGCCGGAACCAACCGCGAAGAGATGGCCGAAGCTGCCGCAGATTTTGGCGTCGAACTGTGGCAGCATGTAGATAACATCATATTGGCTATGCGCAGGATTGCCCGGGAGTTGGGCCTGGAAGGTAATCTCACTCCTGAACAGGCAAGCTAGAAGAAAAAACCTTTGCGATCTACTTGACCGCAAAGGTTTTTGTTTTGCTAATCGCTGCTGCCCTTTTTCTTGCGAGCAGGTTTTGGCTGCTCAGCCTGGCCGAACAGATCCAGGGCTGCCTGCTCAGCTTTTTTTGACTTTGCAGTGCCCGGTTTTGTGGCGGGCGCTGGCGCGGGTTTCCGGGTAGTAGATTTTGCTGCCGGTGTTTCCGTGGTTTTTGGAGAAGTCTTCGCGGCGGGAGTTTTCGCAGCCGGTTTTTCGGCCTGAACCGGGGTGGCGGCTGCAGTGCGCTTACCGCGTGAGGCTGCCGGTTTCACCGGCACAGGGGCTGTCGCGGAAGGCTCTTTCGCAGTCGCCAGTTTGGCTGGAGCAGGTTTTGGGGTTTCCGCGGTGGGCGTGGCGGTCTTCCGGGTGGATGCGCGTTTGACCGGCCCCGGTTCTGGTGCTGCTACAGCCGGCATGGTTGTCTTTTTCGCGGCTGCGCGTTTGGCCGGCACGCTTTCCGGGGCCGCGGCTGCCCCCGCGGTCTTTCGCGTGGGCGCTGCTTTCTTCAGTTCGGGTGTCTTTGCCGCGGCGGTGACTGCCTTTGTGGTGGTAGTCTTCTTGGCTGTCGGAGCGGTGAGCGCAGTTTTTGCAGCCCGCGAAGCCGGTTTCTCGACCGGCGCATTGGTCGTGGCGGTTTTCACTGTGGAGCGGGTTGGTGCGGCAGCCTTCTTCGCGGCGGCCTTTTTCTCTGCGACCGGGGCGGCAGCCTTCTTGCGCGGCGCGGATTTTTCGGTGGCTGGGGCGGCATCAACGGCCGCGGCAGCCCGTTTGCGCGCCGGTTTTTCCACGGTCAGGGCCGCGACCGCCTGAGGATCCCAATATTCCAGCCCGTCACCTGCGCCGTTGAAGGCGATTAAGGCATCACCCGCCTTGACCGTCATCACCTTACGGCTGGCACTCTGGCGCTTGCTGGCCGGGATGGCGTCAATGCGCAGAAGCTGCGCGGTTTGTTTTTCGAACAGAGCCACGCCCGGCTGCGCGGCCTTACCCATCAACATCCCCACCAGACCAACGCGCGGCGCAGGCCGGGCAGCGATCACGCCCATGCCGTAGCGCCCCTGCACTGGAAAATCCTTGACGGGAATACGCCAGCCGGTGCCATCGCTGGCTGCCAGCAGCACTTCGCCATCCGGGTTGACCCGCTGGAAGGCCACCACCTGATCGCCCGCACCCAGCTTCATGCCATTCACGCCCGCGGCGACCAGGCCCATCGGCCGCACTTCACTTTCCGCGAAGCGAATAGCCATGCCGCGCGCGGACAGCATCATCAATTCACTGCTACCGTTACTGATCACCGCGCCCACCAGCCAATCACCTGCGTTGACCCGCGTGAGGGTGAAGCGCTGCGATGACGGCCCCGGCAGTTCGGACACAGCCGATTTTTTCACCAGGCCCTGCGCGCTGGCGGTTACAATAAAGGTTTCATCAAGAGGATGGCCGTTTTTCGGCGGCACGCTGAATATCCCGGCCAGCATTTCCCCTTCAGGGATAGCCGTGGCGCGGTGCAGCGGCACGCCGTCTTCCAGGCTGCTCACTTCCGGGATGGCGTGCACGGCAACCGCTGCGGCCTGTCCCTGAGCAGACACCAGGTACAGGGTGTGGTGAGTATTAGCGCGCACCATCCACCGCGGCGGCTGCTCCCCGTCGACGCTGGGGGCCTCACCACCGCGGATGCGGCCGATCAGACCCGTGGGGGTCACGCCCACCCAGGCGGTTTCGGCGGGGGTCAGGTCGGTGGTCGTTAGCAGCATGTGCGCGGTTTCACCCTCGCGCAGCGAAACGATCTGCGTGCGGCGGCGGTCGCCGTAGAGCTGCTTCATTTGCAGCAATTCGCTTTGCACCACGTCACGCATCCGCTTGGGTGACTTAAGCAGCGCTTCCAGTTCTTTAATCTGCGCTTGCAGTTCTTTGTATTCTTCGTCAATCTTGCGCCGTTCGAGCGCGGCCAGCCGGCGAAGCTGCATATCCAGAATCGCCTGCGCCTGTACCTGCGAAAGCTTGAAACGCTTGATCAGCCGCTCGCGCGCCTGTTCGACATCTTGCGCGCCGCGGATGATCTTGATCACCTCATCCAGATTGGCGATGGCAATCCGCAGCCCTTCCAGAATATGCGCGCGCTGACGGGCGCGTTCCAGGTCAAACTCACTGCGCCGGCGGATCACCACCAGGCGGTGCTCCAGGTACACGCGCAGCGCCTGCTTGAGGCTCAACAGGCGCGGCTCATTGTCCACCAGGGCCAGCAGGATAATGCCAATGGTGCTTTCCAGCGGCGTGCGCTTATATAACGTGCGCAAAATAACATCCGGTTCGGTGTTGGCCTTCAATTCGATGACAATGCGCATCCCCTGGCGGTCAGATTCATCGCGCAGGTCGGCGATGCCTTCCAGGTCGCCCTCGCGCACCATCTCGGCAATGCGCTCAATCAGGCTGGACTTATTGGTCATGTAAGGCAGCTCGGTGATAATCAGGCGGCTGCGGCCCCGGCCAGTATCTTCCATGTGAACCCGGCCGCGCACCGGAATCCGCCCGCGCCCGGTTCCATAAGCCGTTTGCAGATCGTTTTCCTGGTCTTGCAGGATAATCCCACCGGTGGGAAAATCCGGGCCTTTGATGAACTGCATCAGGTCAGCGACGTTAATATCGTCCAGGCGGTCCCATTCTTTGAGCATGTAGACCAGTGCATCGATCACCTCTGACAAATTGTGCGGCGGAATGTTGGTTGCCATGCCAACGGCGATGCCGGTAGAGCCATTGACCAGTAAATTGGGCAGCGCAGAAGGCAGCACCAGCGGTTCGTTCAGCGAACCATCGAAATTGGGCGCGAAATCTACCGTTTCGCGGTCGATCTGAGAGATCATATCGATGGCAAAAGATTTCAGCCGCGCTTCAGTGTAGCGCATGGCCGCCGGCGGGTCGCCGTCCACGCTGCCAAAGTTGCCCTGCCCATCCACCAGCGGGTAGCGCATCGAAAAATCCTGCGCCTGGCGCGCCATGGCCTCATAGACGGCCATATCGCCGTGCGGGTGGTATTTACCCAGCACCTCGCCCACGATTCTGGCCGACTTTTTAAAGGCCGAATCGGGGCGCAGCCCCATATCATACATGGCATACAAGATGCGGCGCTGTACCGGTTTCAAGCCATCCCGTGCGTCAGGCAGCGCGCGGGCGACGATGACGCTCATAGCGAAATCCAGGTACGACTGCTGCATTTCCTGATCGATATCTACTTTGCGAACCAGACCAACTTCCATGCGATTTCTCCCATTCTTCAGTATCTTGCCCGCCAGGCAAGAATTAATGTTCTATAATAATGATCTTATCACAATTTCCGAGCTTTGGGTATCCATCCCTATTTTAAGCGAAAAATCCCCGAGGAAACGCTTCCTCGGGGATTTGTTTAGATATAGTTAATCGGAGCTTGGCAGGTTGGAAACCATCGCCACGCGCTGCGCCAGATCGTCGGTGTCCACCTGGAAGCGGCCGTGCACAAAGCCCGTGCCCGCGGGGATGAGCTTGCCGATGATCACGTTTTCCTTCAGGCCGAAGAGCGGGTCTTCGGTGGAAGCGATGGCCGCCCCGGCCAGCACCTTGATGGTGTGCTGGAAGGAAGAGGCCGAGAGGAAGGAATCGGTGCTCAGCGAAGCTTTGGTGACGCCCAACAGAACTTCCATGAAGCGCGCCGGCTGCTTGGTTTCGCTGGCCAGGCGTTCATTGGCCTTGCGGATCTCCAGGCGGTCCACCAGGTCCATCGGCAGGTAAGCGGTGTCGCCGGGGCGAACCACCTGTACGCGGCCAAGCATCTTACGGATGATCACCTCAAAGTGCTTGTCGTTGATGTTCTGACCCTGCGAGCGGTATACCTTCTGGATTTCAGTCAGCAGATACATCTGGCAGGCTTCACGCCCGTTGATGCGCAGGATGCTGTGCGGGTTGAGCGAGCCTTCGGTCAGCGGTTGGCCCGCGCCGATGTGCTCACCATCCTTGACCAGCAGGCGCGAGGTGCTCGGAATTTCGTATTCTTCCGATTCGCGCAGTTCGTACGACACGACCACCTTGCGGCCTTCGATGCGCACCTTGCCCACATGCGTGGCGTTGATGGTGGCATCCCCCTGCGAAGCAATAAGATCGCCCAGCGAGACATTGGATTCGTCCTTGACGGCGATATCCCAGCTCTCCGGCACATCGTACTCATCGCTGACCATTTCACTGTGATCCACGCGCACGACGCGCTGCTCACTATAGCGGTCCGACTGGATGATCTTGGCCACGCCCGCGATGCGCGAGATGACCGCTTCACCCTTGGGGGTGCGCCGGGCTTCGAAGAGTTCTTCCACGCGGGGCAGACCGGTGGTGATGTCACCACCCGCCGCA
>DATCUC010000337.1:0-2706 GCA_036567625.1 Anaerolineaceae bacterium
AGCCCGGCCAGCGCGTCACCCGTGCCGCCCGAGTCGTGTACCAGCACCACGCGCGTTGAAGCATTGAACGCGGCATTCGTGGCTTTGCACAGGTCAGGGCGCGCGCACAGCACCGCCACCGGCACGCGGCGCGCAATCACCTGATCCGATTCTTCCGGCGCGTAGAGCGCCGGTCCGTTTTGCGCCGCGGCGGCCGGTTGTTCCTGGCCCGCATGGGTGGACGCAGCCGCTGGCTGCAGGCTCTCGTTGACAAAGCCGATGACCTTGGCCAGGGTATTGTAGTCGGAGAGGCGCAGATCTTCGCGGCGCGGGATTTTGTACATCTCGCGCACCGTGGCAAAGAGCTCCGCCTGTTTGACCGTGTCCACGCCCAGGTCGGCTTCCAGGTCCAGGTCCAGGTCGAGCATTTCCACCGGGTAGCCGGTCTTTTGCGCCACCAGTTCCAGGATCCGCGCGGTGATTTCCACGCTGTCCGGCGCGGGCGCGGGTTCCGTGCTAACCGGGGCAGCTACCGCCTGTGCCGGGGCTGCTTCCGCTGTGACCGGAGCAACCTGTTCCGGCTCTGCCGCCCGATCCGCCTTCGCAGTCGACGCGGCTGCCCACAGTGTGGGGCCCTGACCGTACTTCCACGTCGAGCGCGCCGGGGCTTTCACCGGCGCCCCCTGGTGCTCCACGCGCAGCGTGCGGCTGGTGATCTCCAGTTTGGCGCTTTCGTACCCGGCGGCAGCGGAGAGCCAGCGCTC
This sequence comes from Anaerolineaceae bacterium, assembly GCA_036567625.1. GTDB lineage: Bacteria > Chloroflexota > Anaerolineae > Anaerolineales > Anaerolineaceae > CALDSL01. The sequence goes on from DATCUC010000337.1 coordinate 744, forward strand.
ATACGTCGGCCGGTAGACGCGTTCGCCCTGGCCGGGGATCTTGCGCAGCAGCGTCATGGCGATTTGCGAGCCAAAGCCCGCGCCCAGCCGCAGCGCGTATTCCAGCGGGTACTGCCCGCCGCGCGACAGGTTCAGGTCGCCCAGGTCGGGGTCCGGCTCAAACTGGCCGTCAAGATGCGCGATAGGCGGGACGATGCCCGTTTCCAGCGCCTTGACGGCGACCACGTCTTCGACGCCCACGCCCATAGTGTGGCCGGTAAAGCCCTTGGTATTGGCGACAATTACCTGGTTGGCAGCGTCTTTGAAGGTGTAGCGCAGCGCGTGGATTTCGGCAGCCGCCGACCCGCCGCGCGCCGGGGTATAGGTTTCGTGCGAGAGAAAAACCATCTTCCCGGCCATCTCGGCGCGGTCCAGGCCAAAGCGTTCCTCGGCCTGCGTCACCAGCCGGTCCATCACCTCGCGCACGTGGCATACATCCAGGCGCGTGCCGTGGAAAGCGCTGTTGGCGGTTTGCGCCGAGAGAATTTCGGCGATGCCGCGCATCCCGCGCTCGCGCACCGCGTCTTCTGATTCGATCACCAGCGCGGCTGCGCCCATGCCCATGATCATCCCGTTGCGGCGGCGGTCAAAGGGCAGGGCCGCCAGGCGCAGGTTGCCTTCGGTGGTGGTGGCGCCGCTGGCCAGCAGCCCGGTGCCGATCCATTCCACCAGCCGCCCGCTGGTCACGTCATCCCCGGCGATTACTACCACGCGCCGCGCCCGCCCAGACCGGATCCAGTCTTCGGCCAGGGCCACGGCATGCGTGGTGGTGGCGCAGGCAGCGTTGACTCCAGTATTCGGCCCGCGCGCGCCGATGTACTCAGCGAACTGCGAGTGCCCCATATTCAAAATGCGGAAGATAAAGCGCCGGTCAAACTGGTAATTCAGCGCGGTGATCTGATTTTCCAGGTCTTGAATTCGCGCCGTCAGCTCGGTTTGCAGCGCGGGTGACCCCGCCGAGAGGGCTTGCAGGTCGCGCAGGGTGTCCAACTGGCGCACCAGGTTCTGGTGCGCGTAGAAGCGGTCGGTTTCTTCGGCCATGCGCCCCAGGCCGGGGAATGCCGAGCCAAAGATTACGCCGGTTTCATCGGCCAGTGCTTCAGGCAGCATCCAACGGTCGGGCAGCCGCGTACCCAGGCTGGTCTGGCGGTAGTGCATCACCAGCGGAATGCCCGCGTCGCGCAGCGCTTCCACTCCGGCGGCAATCGCTAACTGCGTGGCGATGTCCGTGGCATCCACGCGCTCGGCAGGCACGCCAAAGTCGCCGGCCAGGTCAAACGCGCCGCGCTGCCCGGCCAGCTTGATTGTGCGCTCCAGGTCGGTGATAATCTCGATCGTTGCCCCGGATTCGTTTTTGTTCAGCCGGGTGACCCGTTTGGCCAGCATTTGCCCGCGTGTGTCTTCTTCCAGCGGATCAATCATATTCTCGCCAGTGAGGATGCGTTGCACGTTGCTGTCGTCAAATACCGGGCGGTTCTTGCCCGGCAGGCCCAGCCCGGCCCCACTGATCACTACCGAGCCGCTGATGTCTTTGTGTTTTGGCTTTTCGGCATGGAGCATGAATTCCGATTGGAAATACACCTGGGTCGGGTGCGCCAGCGGCGGTTTGACCGCGGGCACGGCGATGGCGGTGTACGCAGCGCTGATCGCGCGCGCCGGAAGGACCGGCTCTACCGGCATCACCGGCTCTACGCTTGCCGCGCCCGGCTGAGCGAGGCTCTCGTTGACAAAGCCGATGACTTTGGTCAGGGTGTTGTAGTCGGAGAGGCGCAGGTCTTCGCGGCGCGGGATTTTGTACATCTCGCGCACCGTGGCAAAGAGTTCCGCCTGTTTGACTGTGTCCACGCCCAGGTCGGCTTCCAGGTCCAGGTCAAGGTCGAGCATTTCCACCGGGTAGCCGGTCTTTTGCGCCACCAGTTCCAGG
>DATCUC010000338.1:0-1647 GCA_036567625.1 Anaerolineaceae bacterium
CGGCCCGAATGATTCGGGCCGCTTCTTGAATGCTTTCATCAAATTCTGCCATGCGCCAATTGTAGCGCAAAACGGCAGACAGCCTATTTGTTCACGCGCTGCACAATCTCGTCCGCCAGCGTGCGGAACTGAATCGCCAGCGAGCCTTCGGGCTGGAAGGCGATCACCGGCACGCACTGCTGGCTGGCGTTGAACACCGTTTCAGGCGCTGATGGGAAACGCATCTTAATCGGCTGGCCGGTCATCTCCTGAAGCTGCTGCGCGCTTAATTCCAGTTCGCTGCGCGAACGCTTGTAAGAAACGAGGGTGAGCGGCTTGGTTTTTCCAAATCCATAGGACTTGAGCGTGTCCAGCAGCAGCCGCGTGCGCTGTACGGTGGGCGGAAAGGCGTCGATTGGCACAATCATTTCGCTGCATTGTTCCAGTACCTTTTCCATATCCGGGAAGAGCATCGCGCCCAGGTCGAGGAAAATATACGCGCCCAACATGCGGATTTCTTGTACGATCGCGTCCAACTGGCCGGCCGGAACGCTGGGGATTTCATTCATCTGGTTGGATGCCAGCAGCAGGCGCACACCGTAGCTGGTGGAGATCAATTCCCTGTCCACCGCCGAAACATTCAACTGTGCCGGCCGAGCGCGGAGGAGATTATTCAACCCGGAAGTGTTGGCATAGCCCAATTCCAATCCCCAACTGCCCATTCCCGGCCGCATTTCCGCCGCGATCACCTGCCCGCGCGTGCGGCTTTGCACGCCAACCGCCAGGTTGATCACCAGCGTCGAAAGGCCAATGCCGCCCTTGGCCGATAGAAATCCAATCGTGTGACCGCGCGTAGCGCTGGTGTTTTCTTTCGTGCGGCGGCGCGAAAGCATGGTGCGTATGACCGCTACCAGTTCATTCGGGTGGACGGGCTTGGTGATGTAATCATCTACGCCGGCTTCAAAACCGGCCACGCGGTCTTCCACCATCGTGCGCGCGGTAAACATCATGATCGGCGTGTTGGCCACCTCGGGCATTTTGCGCAGCAGGCGGGTGACTTCGTAGCCATCCATATCCGGCATCATCACATCCAGTAAGATGATATCGGGTTGTTCGGCGCTGGCCATGGCCACTGCCTGCTGGCCGCTCTCGGCGGCGACAATTTGAAAACCCTGCCGTTTGAGCATCAGGCTCACCAGGCGCAGGGTTTCAGGATCATCATCAACAATGAGAATTTTCTCGGACATAGGCCCTTCATACAGCCGTGCAAAGGTAGGGGAATTTCTTATTTGCCAGTCTAGCATAAACAAATGGGCCGAACAAGGGCATATCCCTTACAATAACCTTGCTATAATCCTGTTATGGATACAGCAGCTCTGCGCAAAATATGTGAAGAAGAGTGCCGCCTGGAAGCAGACCGACCGCTGGTGGTTGGTGTTTCGGGTGGAGCAGACAGCCTGTGCCTGGCCCTGGCGCTGGCTGAACTGGGTTACAGCCTGGTGGTGGCCCACTTCGATCATCAACTGCGCCCCGAATCGGGCGCGGACGCTCGAGCCGTTGAAGCCTTTGCCGCGCGCCACGGCCTCCCCTGCGTGGTGGGTGAGGGCGATGTATCCGCCCTGGCGCGTGAACAGCGCCTTTCGCTCGAAGAGGCGGCGCGCAAGGCGC
>DATCUC010000339.1:0-1624 GCA_036567625.1 Anaerolineaceae bacterium
CGCGCACGATGTCCACTGCCCCGGGCAGGTATTCCGGCAGGCGGCTGGCATCCGGGGCCAGCGCCAGGTGCTGGATCAGCGCCATTTGCGTTTCTGCTACCCAGGGCGGCGTGTCGCGCCGGCGCGCTTCCAGGCCGCGCACTTTGATGCTGCCGTCTTGAAACACGCCAAAGTAGCGGTTGCCCACCGGCACGCGCTCGTCTACGCGCGAGGGCAGGAACGCCACCCAGCGGTAGATGCCGTCCAGGGCGATGGGCAGTCCGGTGCGTTCCACCACCTCGGCCAGCAGCCCCTCAAAATCGGCGGGCTGGGTTGCGCCGGGTTTTTGCACCCATAGCCCGTCAACATACATGTGCAGGATGTCAAACCCGCCGTCCTCGGCGGCTTCTTTGGCGCGCAGCAGCGCCTCGCGCCCGCCCGCGGTGACCGCCTCGTGCGAGCTGATCAGCCCAAAGCGCGCGTTTTTGTAACCCAGAAATCCGAAGCAGACCACCAGCAGCCATTTTTCCGCCGCGGCGCGCGCTTTGAACCACTCGCGGCGCGGGTCCCAGGCCGGAAGATCGAGCAGGCGGTGCTTGAGCTGCACGCGCTTTTTGAGCAGCGGCGCCAGCGTCTGCGGCACCAGGCCGGGGTGCTCGGCGGGCGGGTCGTCCAGGGTGCGCGCCGGTTTTTCCGGCGAAATATCGCAGCGGATCATCACTGCCGGGTACATGGAAACAAAATCGATCGCGCCCACGTCGCGGTGCAAACCCACTGTAGGTTGGTACATCAGCCCACCAAAATCGGCGTGTACCATATCCAGCATTGAGCGCGGTTTTTCCACCTGCTGCTTGCGCCAGGGCACCAGCACGCCGGTGCGCAGCGCAGTGATCATCTGCATCGCCGAAATGCCCGACCCCGGCGAAACCCGCGCGGCGGTCTGGATAGGCAGCGCGGTCACTCGCGCGCTTTCCAGCACGCCTTCCAGGCTGTAATCGCCCCACAGCATGGCGTTCTTGCGATCGATATGCGCGCGGCCAAACAGGTGCACCTGCTGGCCGCGGTAGACGATCTGCCCGTAAGAAAAATAGGTGCGCTCGCGCAGTTTGTGCAGCGGGCGCGCGCTGTCGCGGCTGAGCGGCAGCAGTTCGGGGTTATCACCCGCGCGGCGCAGCAGTTCTTCCAGCAGCCACGTGTCGCCAAAGTCGGTCAGCAGCACATCCGGGTCAAAGCGCTGCAGCGCGGTTTTCAGCCAGTAAGCCGGCGCATCGCCTTCCAAGAAGGGCGCGGACTTGCTCCATGCCCCGCAGCGCAGTTCGATGATTGGCGGTGGGCCGCGGCGCGGGTCGCCCCCGGGCAGGTTAATTTCCAGCACGCGCAGCGGCGGCGGATCGGGCTCCAGTTCCCAGGGCGTGTCCAGCGCGGTGAAGGTCTGCACCGTGCCGTGCGCGTCCAGGCTCAGGCGGCAGCGCCCCAGCGGAAACGAGCCGCAGCGCGCGGCGTGCCGGGTTTGCACCTGCACATCGGCATCGTAATAGGTCAAATCTGGAAAAGCCTGCTCGGTTTCGCGGAACAACGCGGTGATCTGCGCCGGGTTGGGCGTTTCCACCGCCAGCACCGGGACTGGCTGCGGCAGGAACAGGTC
>DATCUC010000340.1:0-3528 GCA_036567625.1 Anaerolineaceae bacterium
GACTGGCGCAAACCCTGGCCGGGCTGGCCTATTGCCTGAGCGGCTACATGCTGGCACGCGCGCAGGTTTTCCCCATGGTGTGGACCGCTGCCTGGCTGCCCTGGGTGATATTGGGTGCCAGTCAGATTGCCATCCCGGGGCGCGCTGCGCTGCCAGGGCGGTCATTTCTGCCGCTGGGGTTGGCTTTCAGCATCGCCTTCATGCTGCTGGCCGGGCACGCGCAGCTCTCCTGGTATATTCTGCTGTTTGCCGGAGCGTGGGTGCTGGTGGGCAGCCTGCGCGGCGGGCTGCGAAAGCTGTTGACCGGTTTGCTGCGTTTCGGGCTGGCCGGCCTGCTGGCTGCCGCGCTCTCTGCTATCCAGCTTTTGCCCACCGCGGAATACCTGCTTCAGTCGCAGCGGTCAGCAGCGGTAGATTACGAGTTGGGCATGACCTATTCCTTCTGGCCGTGGCGGTTTCTTGACCTGCTGCTGCCAAACGCGTTTGGCGTCCCCGGCGCGGGGGATTATTGGGGGTATGCCGCGCATTGGGAAGATGCGATCTACCTGGGCCTGCTGCCGCTGCTGCTGGCGCTGGGCACGCTCCGCGCCTGGAAGCGCGATTCATCGCAAGCTAACCGGGGACTATTCCGGTTCCTCTGGCTGGTAATCCCGCTGGTGTTCGTACTGGCGCTGGGCAAGAATACCCCAGTCTTTCCGTTTCTTTACGCGCATGTGCCAACCTTTGCGCTGTTCCAAGCGCCAACCAGGTTCAGCATCCTGGCGGTATTTGCGCTGGCGCTGCTGGCTGGGTTGGGGGTTGCGGACTGGAGCAAACCGGCTGGCAAACGGTTGGAACGGCTCAAGCTGGGGGTGGTAGGCGCGGCGGCCATTGTAATCGGGGCGGCGGCGTCGATCTTCCTGCTGGAGAATACGCGGCTGACGTTGATCACCGCGTTTGCGCTGGCCGGGGTATGGGCATATAGCGCCGGTGTGTTAACCCTGACCATGCCGCCTACGGACGAATCGCCGAGCCGCCGCCGTTGGAATTGGGCGGCTGCCGCCGTGGTTGGGCTGGATTTGATCATCGCGGGCTGGAGCATGGCGCCCGGAACGCCGATATCGTTTTATAGCGGTCTCCCAGCTAATGTTCAGCAAGTGAAAGCGCAACTTGGCAGCGGGCGCTTATTTCTCCATCCCGATGACGAATACCTGATTAAGTTCTGGCGTTTCTTCCGCTTCACCGACTACCGGCCGCTGGAAGATTGGGACAACCTGCGTGGAACGCTGCTGCCCAATATGAACCTGCTGTATGGGATTGATTCGGCCAACAATTTTGATCCGTTCGTTCCTGGGCGCTACGCGGCGTGGATGGAGTCCGTCACCGCCTTGCCGGAAGACCAACGCGCGCCCTGGCTGCGGCTGATGGGTGTTTCGACCGTCGAATCACGCGATATCCGCGCCGAGAATGGGATTACGTTTACCGGCATAGATCACCCGACGTCATTTTATTGGGCGACGTGCGCGCAGGTGGTCGCGCCGGGCGAGAGCCTGAATGCTGTCGCGCAGCGGCTGGCTGCTGGCGGTGGAGAGATGCAGGGCTGGGTCGTGCTCGAAGATGGGCTGTCCTCTCCAGCTGACTGCCGGGCTGGCGATGCTCGCATCGAGCTGGTGGAAAAACGTAATAACCGCGCGGTGTATTCGGTCGATGTAGAAGCGGGCGGCTGGCTGGTGATCTCGGATACCTGGTACCCGGGTTGGAAAGCTAGCGTTGATGGCGCAGCTACAGAAATTCAAGTTGCCAATCAAACCTTTCGCGCTATTGTTGTCATGCCCGGTCAACATATGGTAGTATTATCCTACGCTCCGCTGTCGTTTCAGTTGGGTTGGATGGTCAGCCTGTTGGCCGCGCTTTTCAGTGGATTATTAACGGCTCGCAGGCGTCTTTTCTGATCAACCACCGGTTGGGAGGAGCGCAGGGGAATTTGACCGCTCATGCCATCAAAAGAGGGAGCCTGAAAACATGGATTTCGCGACTGCCGATGTCAAAACGTTCGGGGAACGTGCAATTGGCAATTTGGAAAAAGTGATTATTGGCAAGCACCGCACCCTGGAATTGACCGTCATCGGTCTGCTGTGCCAGGGCCATTTACTAATTGAAGATGTTCCGGGCGTCGGGAAAACCATTCTGGCCCGTTCGCTCGCCCGCTCGTTGGGCTGTACCTTTAGCCGCATCCAGTTTACGCCAGACATGCTGCCCAGCGATGTTACCGGCGTTTCGATTTTTAACCAGATCAGCCGCGAATTTGAATTCCGCGCCGGCCCGATCATGGCCCAGATCGTTCTGGCGGATGAGATCAACCGCGCCACGCCGAAGACCCAATCTGCTTTGCTGGAAGCCATGGAAGAGCGCCAGATTACCGTCGATGGCATCACCCACCGCCTGCCGACGCCATTTATGGTAATGGGCACGCAAAACCCGATTGAATACGAAGGCACGTTCCCACTGCCCGAAGCGCAGCTAGACCGCTTTTTACTGCGCATTCGCCTGGGTTACCCAGGCCTGATGGATGAGATGAAAATTCTCGACACGCAGCAGTTGCGCCACCCAATCGAAACGCTCGAATCGGTCATGTCTACGGAAGAACTGACCGCGATGCAGGAGATGATCAAGCAAGTGTACGTAGCCCCGGCAGTGAAGCGCTACATCGTTGATCTGACCCGCGCCACGCGCGACAATTCGGATGTATATCTGGGCTCCAGCCCGCGCGGCAGCCTGGGCTTATACCGCGCCGGGCAGGCGCGCGCCGCCCTGCAGGGCCGCGATTACGTGCTGCCGGATGATATCAAGGCGCTGGCCGTGCATGTGCTGGCTCACCGCATGGTGATCAACCCAGCGGCGCGGCTGCGCAACCTGACCGCTGACCAGATCGTCGAAGAGATCCTCAGCAACCTGCCAGTTCCCGGCGGGGATGTTACGCAGCGCTTATAACCCCAGGTGAATTGAGCTTTTTATGCGCGTGCGGCCCGCATTTTGGGGTATTCTCATCGTTTTTCTGGTTGGCGTAACCGGCATGGCGCTTACCGGTGCGCGGATTTATTCGCGCACGGCAGCGCTGAGCGGGGCAGTCATCTTGCTGTCCTTTTTCTGGACGTACGTTTCGCTGCGCGGCATCACTCTCACCCGCACCGCGCGCTTCCTGCGCCAGCAGGTGGGCCAGGTGTTTGAAGAACGGTTTGAGATCAACAACCAGTATCCAGTGACCAAGCTGTGGCTGGATATTCGCGACCTGTCGACTCTGCCGGCGCGGGCTGGCTCCAAAGTGCTGACAGTTGTTTCTCCGCGCCAGCGCCGCTCCTATGTGGCCTACACCCGCCTGACTCACCGCGGGCAGTTCCAGCTGGGGCCGACGGTGGTTTCCTCCGGCGATCCCTTTGGACTTTTCCGCGCAAGCAAAACCTTTCCGCAAGAGCGCAGTCTGCTGGTGCTGCCGCATATGGTGGAACTGGAGCGGGTCACCACGCCGCCGGGCGTGCTGCCCGGTGGGCG
>DATCUC010000341.1:0-5760 GCA_036567625.1 Anaerolineaceae bacterium
TCGATCCGCCAGCCGGCGGCCTTCTGCGGCGTGGCCGGGCTGAAGCCGACCTACGGGCGCGTTTCGCGCTACGGCACGATCGCTTTTGCCTCGTCGATCGACTGCCCCGGGCCGATCGCGCGCGATGTAACCGATACCGCCCTCATGCTGCGCGCCATCGCCGGCGCAGACCCGGCCGACCCCACTTCCGCCGCCACGCCCATAGAGGATTACCTGGCGGGCCTCGAAAAAGGCGTCAAGGGCATGCGCATTGGCCTGTCGCCGGATTACTTCCGCATCACCTTTTTTGACCCGCGCAGCGGCGAATCAGAGCAGCAAAGCCTGCCCGCCGAGATCGAAGGCGCGGTGCGCCGCGCGGCTGAAGTGCTGCGCGCGATGGGCGCGGAGGTTATTGAAGACATCCCCATGCCGAACACCGTGTACGGCATTCCGGCTTACTTTGTGATCAGCCGTGTAGAAGCGGCCTCGAACCTGCACCGTTACGACGGCGTCAAGTACGGGCGGCGCACTGGCGAAACAGTCAAAGACCTGCGCCAGTTGTACCGCAAGTCGCGCGGTGAAGGTTTTGGATGGCAGCCCAAGCTGCGCATCCTCATGGGAATGTATGTCAGTGCTGCGCAGTATTCCGAGCAGTACTACAACCGCGCGCTCAAAGTGCGAACTTTGATCCGCCGGGATTTTGAAACGGTCTTTGACCCATCCGGGCCGTACCGCCTGGACGCATTACTCACCCCAACCACCCCCACCACGGCTTTTCCGCTGGGCGCGGTGTACGGGAATTCCGTTCTGATGCAGTATGCCGACCAACTCACCGTCGCTGCAAACCATGCCGGCGTACCTGCGTTGTCGATCCCTGGCGGGCTGGACGAACAGTCGCTGCCCATCGGGCTTCAATTCATCGGCTCCGATTACTCGGAGGCGAAGTTACTGCGCATTGGGCGGGCATTTGAATTGGGGACCCAGGCGGAAGCCTGGCGGGACATAAAACCTGCCGCAGTGCGCGCTTTGTAAAAACGTTTTTCAAGCAACACAATCAACTGACACAATGGAAGGGGACTGGCGGAGGTCTTTGGCCTCAACCAGATCAGCGTGTCAAAAGCGGCCAGATGTCACTGCAGCGTAAGTCAGGGACCGCTCTATGCAGAAGAAGCGTTGGATTATACTCATAGCGATTCTGGTGGGGGTAGGGTTAATCCGAGCCAGTGAGTGGAGCTTACGGGCCACGCCTGTTTCTGCGTCAGAAACCGACTGGGCATATATCTCCGCTACGCTCGACCCGACCTTGATCGCCCCGGTAGAGCCCAGCGCCACCGCCTCACCGCTGCCGCTGCCGACAGACACAAGCTTGCCGCCCACGCTGACGCCTAATCCACTGACCACCTACGAGTATGACGGCCCGGAAGAGATTTTGTTGTCAGCGGAAAAACGAAGCTCGGCGATCACGCTGGAAGCCGCTGCCACCGAAGAAACAGCGCCAATCATTACAGAACTTTTCCAATTGATGAACGAAGAACGGGCGAAAGTGGGCGCTCCCCCACTGGAGTACTCGCCCGTACTGGCTCGCGTGGCGCAAAGTCACAGCGAAGAAATGGCGAAGCACAACTTTTTTGGCCATAACAGCCTGAACGGGCTGACCTTTGTGAACCGCATCCGCAATGCCGGGTACAACTTTACGGCGGCCGCGGAGAATCTATTCGCCGGGAATGGACCGTATAACGACGCGTCCTATGTGATCAATACCTGGCTGCGGAGCACATCGCACCGCGAGAATATGCTCAACCCCGCGTACACCGAGGTGGGGATTGGCTACGGGTTTAACCCCGATTCAACCTATGGAGCATATTTCACCGCGGACTTTGGCACACCTTAACATTCGTAACCCTTGCAAGGGAAAGGAATAAGGAGGCCCACAATGGGTCACTATGAGGTCTGGATATGGGGTACAGGCCTCACACCCCGCCGGATAAAACAGAGGAAATATTTATACCGGCGTTCAGAAAGGAAATCTCATGCGTAAACAAACCCCCGTGATCCCCTGGATCGTCTGCATCCTGGTACTGGCCGTATTCAGCGTGGCCGTTCAACCCCTCACCACTGGTTTTCTCATTTCCAGCACGCACACCACCGCGGTAGCCGGAGCATCCGCTTCGGCGCCCGTCAACTACGCTGCGCCGGTGAAGGTTGATGCGTCCATTGATGCCGCCTCAACCCAGGCAACATACGAATCCACCGTGTTGAAGTTGATCAACGCCGAACGGATCAAGCGCGGCCTCAAGAAGCTGACGCTGAACACCCGGCTGCGCACGGCCGCTCGCCGGCACAGCAAAGACATGGCTACCAAAGACTTCTTCAGCCACACCGGATCAAACGGTTCCAGCATGACCGACCGCATGACGAAGGCAGGCTATAAATGGGCTGCCGCGGGTGAAACCCTGTACGCCGGTAACGGAAAATACAAAACACCCCAAGAATGTGTGAATGCCTGGTTGAACAGCCCCGGGCACGCTGCGATTATGCTCAGCCCGAACTACACCCAGGTTGGGATTGGCTACTATTATGACAAAACCAGCCTCTACGGCGGCTATTACACCGCCGACTTTGGAGCGCCGCGCAAGTAAGCGCGGTTGATACCCACCTCGGTACAGAAAAAGGTCCCGGCACGCTCGTCTTCGTGCCGGGACCTTTTTGATTGGCGCGCAAACATGCCCGGAAACTGGGGTACAATAGGCGATGACCGCGAGGATCATTCTTTTGGAGACCCGTATGACCCAATACGAAGCCGTGATCGGCCTGGAAACCCATATCCAGCTCAACACCAGCACCAAGATTTTCTGCTCCTGCAAAGCTGATTCGTGGGGTGACCCGCCCAACACCAACATCTGCCCGGTATGCACCGGGATGCCAGGCGTGCTGCCGGTACTCAACCGGGCCGTGGTGGAAAAAGCGGTGATGCTTGCCCGGGCAATGCACGCCGAGATCCGGCCGCGCTCTTTCTTTGACCGCAAAAACTATTTCTACCCCGATTTGCCCAAAGGCTACCAGATTTCGCAGTACGACCTTTCGGTGGGCAAAGGCGGGTTTATGGATGTTCCCGTGCCGGGCGGGACGGACGGCGCATATGTGCGCCGGGTGGGGATTACCAAGCTGCACATGGAAGAGGACGCGGGCAAGACCAAAACCGAACACGGCCGCCGCCTGATCGACTTCAACCGCTGCGGCGTGCCGCTGATTGAAATGGTGACCGACCCGGACCTGCGTAGCGCTGACGAAGCCGCGCAGTACCTGATCCGTCTGCGCCAGCTCTTGCGCTGGCTCGGCATTTCTGAAGCGGATATGGAAAAGGCTCACCTGCGCTGCGACGCGAATGTTTCGATCCGGCCGGTTGGGGCTACCTACCTCAACCCGAAGACGGAAATCAAGAACGTCAATTCGATCGACGCGGTGCGCGAGGCGATTGAGACTGAGATCCAGCGCCAGATTCGCGAAGTGGAAGCTGGTCACCGCATTGAAGCCTGGACGCTGGAATGGGATGAGGACACCGGTAAGCTGAAAAAAATGCGCTCGAAGGAAACCGAGGCAGATTACCGCTACTTCCGCGAGCCAGACCTGCTGCCCGCCGTGGTGGACGAAGCCTGGCAGCAAGCCATCCTGAGCACGCTACCCGAACTGCCGCTGGAACGCCGCGCGCGCTTTATGCAGCAGTACGCGCTGCCCGAGTATGACGCCGACATTCTCACCGCCGAACGCGCCCTGTCGGACTATTTCGAACAGGCCGCGCTGGCCTACGGCGGCGACCCCAAGCGCGTATCGAACTGGATGATGAACGACGTGCTGCGCATGCTTAACGAGCGCGGCCTCAGCTCCAACCAGACCCGCCTGACCCCGGCCTTCCTGGCCGAAATCCTCAAGCTGGTCGATTCAGGCGCGGTGAACACTTCGACGGGCAAGGCGCTGCTGCAAAAAGTGGAAGAAAGCGGCGCTGCCCCGGGGCGCATTGTGGAAGCCGAAGGGCTGGCCAAGGTCAGCGATGACAGCGCGATCCGCGCCGTGGTGGCCGAAGTGCTGGCCGAAAACCCCAAAGAAGTGGAAGCCTATCAGGGCGGCAAAGTTACCCTGATGGGCTGGTTCACCGGCCAGGTGATGCGCAAGATGCGCGGCAAGGCCGACCCCAATATCGCCAAACAAATCCTGGAAGAAATGCTGGCCTGATTTTGCCAGATGGAGCAGCTTCGCCCAGCCGTTCGCGCAGATGCCTGGCCCATCCGGCGGTTAATCTGGCGCGTGGGTATTAACCCCACTGGGCTGGATTGGCGCCGGTTTATGGTGCTGGTGGATGAGCAGGGTCAACTGCTGGCCTGCGCGCAGATCAAGCCGCACCGTGACGGATCGCGCGAACTGGCATCGCTGGCGGTGATCCCAGAGCGGCGCGGGCAGGGCTGCGCGCGCCGCCTGATCGAGCATTTGCAGGCTGCGAATCCCCCACCCCTGCACCTGACCTGCGCGCGCCGATTGCGACCGCTGTATCAGGGTTTCGGCTTTCGGGTGCTGGCCCCGCGCGAAATGCCCCCCAACCTGCGCCGCCTGCACCGGCTGATGAGCGGTCTGGGCCGCCTGGCGGGCCAACCCGAGCCAATGCTGGTGATGCGCTGGGATGGAAAGCAGCCTTAAGAATACAGCTTTTTCCACGACTCGACCATGCGCGCGTAGGTGTCATCCAGATTTTCGGGCAATACCCGCACCTCGCCAATGCTGGTCATAAAGTTGGAATCCCCGCCCCAGCGCGGCACGACATGCAGGTGCACGTGCGCGGCAATGCCTGCCCCGGCGATTGCGCCAATGTTCGCGCCAAGGTTAAAGCCTTCCGGCTGGTAGACATCGCGCAGCATGCGCGTGGCGCGCGTGGCCATTTCAAAGATCTCGGCGCGCGTTTCCGGGTTGAGCACCTCAAATGTGGGCTGGTGGGCGTAGGGCACGGCCATCAAATGGCCGGTAGTATAGGGATAGCGGTTCAAGATGATAAACGCGTAAGTACCTTTGGCTACTACCAGGTTTTCGACACTCGGCTCTTCACGCCCGGCCTTGCAAAAAATGCAGTAGGTTGGACGATTATGCTGCAGGATATATTTCATGCGCCAGGGTGACCATAAATACTTCATGAAGCCTGCCAAATCATCAGATTTCTCACCATTGTAGCAGATTTGAAATGTACGCCGGTTATTTCTTCTGTTAACTTTTTCGCGTTGACACCGCTCCAGTTCTGGAGTATCCTGTCTTGCATGTTCCAGTCATCCCTTCTGCCCCCCGCTTCCATCTCGGTTACCGACCTGACCCGCTACCTGCGCGTGCTGCTGGAAAACGACGCGGTACTGCAAGACGTCTGGGTGCTGGGTGAAATCTCGAACCTCTCGCGCCCGGTATCCGGGCACGTGTATTTCACCCTCAAAGACCAGACTTCCGCGCTGCGCTGCGTGATCTGGAAAACCTCGGCGGCGCGGCTACGGCTGCCGCTGCAAAACGGCATGGCCGTTGAAGCGCACGGCGCAATCAGCGTATACGAGCGCGACGGGCAGTACCAGTTATACATCGACGCGATGCGGCCGGCGGGTGAAGGCTACCTGTACCAGGAATTTCTGCGGCTCAAGACGCGTCTGGAAGCCGAGGGGCTGTTCGACGAAGCGCGCAAGCGGCCGATCCCGGCCCGCCCGCGGCGAATTGGCATTGTCACCTCGCCCACCGGCGCGGCGCTGCAGGATATGCTCA
>DATCUC010000342.1:0-13476 GCA_036567625.1 Anaerolineaceae bacterium
GTTACGGAACGCGCGGCAACTGGCAGCGGCTCAACGCGCACCTGGCCTGAACCAGTCTGCGCGCGCAGCAGTCCGGCGCGCAAATCCGCCGCCCCCGGAGATTTCCACTGGGATGTGGTGAGCGCGGCGGGCCAGTCCGCCGGCGGTTCGGCGCAGAAAAGCAGCGCGTCGCCATCCGCAACCGTGGCCTGAAAGAAACGCAGCGGCACGGCACGGCTGATGCCAAGCCCGCGGCCACCGCTGGAAGGATCAAAGAACTCGCTGACCCCGCCATTGCTCAACACATATGTGTGGGTTGGCCCGGCGTGCGCAATATACACCAGGCTGCCGCGGATCACGCACAGGTTCATCACCATCGCCACCGCGGCGCGTTCTGTCCGCGCGAGTAGGTTCTCGTTGAGCGCTTCTACTGCCTCTTTGATTGCCGAAGTCACCGTACCGCCCGTGCGGAAATAGACCTCGCTGAGCAAGGCGAACGCGCTTTCGGCAGACTCGCCGCCGCTGCCGCTGAGGTACACGGCCAACAGATCAGTGGTGCGGTGGCGGTCAGCGCGGCGCGGCGCGGCCGTCGCCTGGAAACCGGGCAGTTCGGAAAGCGCGCGCCCCGCGGTGAAGTGGAGAGGTGTAAGAATCAGGTCAAACACGTTGGCAGCCCATCCATGCTGGAAATTGGGAAGATCACCCGCCGGCGTTCTGGAGCGGTATACCGATGATTATACATCGAATACAAGCCGCGCCGTCAGATCTACACCCCCAGCGGAGCAAGGATCATGCCAACAAAAATCTTTGCGGGCCAGGGCGCCGCCGCGAAGCGCTGCAGGCATGTTACAATTGCTCGATTTCAATGGTGATGGTAAGGAACGGGCATGGGTCTTTCTGCGTTGAAGCTGGGCCGCGGTTATCCCCGGCAGTTCTGGCTGCTGTTCTGGGGCTATTTAATCAGTACGGTTGGGTCCTCGATGATCTGGCCGTTTCTGACCATTTACGTCAGCGAACGGCTCGATCTGCCCCTCTCCTCAATCACCTGGTTGATGACCGTCAATGCCGTGGCCGGGCTGGTGTTTTCTTTCATCTCCGGCAGCGTCATCGACCGCGCCGGGCGCAAGTGGGTGATGGTGATCAGCCTGGTGGTGAGCGGGCTGGTGTATTTCTTTATGAGCCGCGCGGGAACGCTGGCTCAGTTTGCGCTGCTGCAGGCGGTGGCCGGGGCGTTTAACCCACTCTACCGCGTCGCCGCCGACGCGATGATGGCCGACCTGATCCCCGCGGAACACCGCGTGGATGCGTATTCGCTTATGCGCCTCAGCAACAACGTCGGCGTTGCCATCGGCCCCGCGCTGGGTGGCTTTATTGCTTCCACTTCCTATGCGCTGGCCTTTTACTTTGCCATGAGCGGTTTGATCTTTTTTGGACTGCTGGTGGCCGCTTTTGCCCGTGAAACGCTGCCACAAAACGAATTTTTGGCCCAACCCGGTGAAAACCGCCGCGTGGGCTACGGCCAGGCGCTGCGAGACCGCCCGTTTATGCTCTTTATTGCCAATTTCACCCTTACCCAGGTGGCCTCGACCATCTTGTGGGTGCTGTTCTCGGTCTATCTTAAGAACAATTTTGGCATTTTAGAAAATGCATACGGCTGGCTGCCCACCACCAACGCCGTGCTGGTGCTCCTGTTCCAGATGTGGATCACCGGGCGGGTGAAGCGCTTTGCTCCGCTCAAATCCCTCAGCGTTGGCACGTTCATCTATGGCTTGGCGCTGGGCAGCATTGCCCTGGGGCAGAGTTACCCGGCATTTTGGGCCAGCATGGTGCTGTTTACCGTGGGTGAGATGATCCTGATGCCCACGTCCACCACCTACACAGCTAACCTGGCTCCGGCGGACCAGCGCGGGCGCTATATGAGCATTTATTCGCTCACCTGGGGCGTGGCTTCGGGCATTGGCCCGCTGCTGGGCGGCATCGCCACCGATACGCTCGGCCCGCGCTCGCCCTGGGTGGGCGGGATGATCATCGGGCTGCTGAGCGCAGGCGCATTCTTGCTGCTGTCACGCCAATCCTCGACGAAAAAAGAACAGATGCCAATATAAATGTTATTGACAAACATATCCAAAATGTTGTACCGTTAAGCCAGCAGGTTTTTACGGTATTAATCGAGCAGCCTATGCGGGGGATTTAGCGTTTGACTGCGGGGGATTTTTTATACCTGCCTGGCTTTCCTCCTCTGGCGCGCCGCCCAAAAACACAAACCTGTTTCCGTTTCGTACCAACTTTTTGTTATGAGGAGTGAAGCTATGGCCCGTAAGATTTTCGTCCTTTTCCTGTTCGTGTTCCTCTTGTCGGCCTGCACCGGGCCGAAAGCGGAAGTGCAGCCCACTCAACCGCCCAGTCTCTCCGTGGCAACCGCGACGCCGCTGGGTGTCCAGCCGACCAGCGCACCCCAGGCAACCGCTACGCAGGTGCCAACGGAAGCTCCCACCGCGGTTCCGACCGATGTTCCCACGGAAGCGCCAACCGATACCCCCGAACCTGCCGGCCCGCAGCCGTTATTTGAGGACTTTGACAGCGACTCTCCGGAAGGCTGGAAGTACCTGTATATCGCCGGAACGGAACGCGGCAACCGCATCTTCACCGAAGACAGCAAGTTAATGTTCGAAATGAACACCAAAGAAACCTACGGCTATGCCTTCTACGACGGCCAGGAATACACCGACGTGGTCGTTTCAGCGAACGTAGAGAACTTTGGCGATAACAGCAACGGTATGGCGATCACCTGCCGCATGAACGATAAGGGCTGGTACGAACTGCGCATCGGCAGCGATGCTAAGATGAACGTCTACCGCTACGACCAGTTAAAGAAAGACAAGCACCAGAACCCGTACGTCCAGTTGATCCCGCAGTTCATTTTGCGTGAGATCAATCCGGGCTTCAAGACCAACAACATTACCCTGGCCTGTGTGGGCGATGAAATTCGCGTCTATATCAATGAGATCGAAATGGTTTATGACAACAAGCCCATCGTCGACAGCACCTATTCCTCCGGCTATGTTGGCCTGGGTGGCATGTCGTTTACCACCAGCGCCTACGGGGTGAAGATCGGTTTCGATGCCATTGCGGCGGAAATTCCGTAAACCGCGCCGCGTTTGTGACCAGGCTGAGCGAGAGGCTACCCTCTCGCTCAGTTTTTTTCTAATCTTTCAATAGCTTGTATTCCCAATATCGAAGTGCTATCATGATTTTACATGAGCAGCTTCCGTGCTGACAATTGAGGCCAGGAGGTTACAACCTGAGCCATTCGGAAGTTTGTGTGGCGAGAAAGCCACTTAAGGGACCCTACGTGGTACCCTTGACCGTCGACCGGAAAGCCAGCCTGAAACGGCGGCTCCTGCTAATTGGCAGGAAAGACCATTAGACGAAACATTCCATAGGAAGTCCGGGGCTGCTCATGTTTCTTTATAGGAGGTAACGGAAATTTGGATCGAGAGTATTTGCAGTGTTGGAAAGACGCCGGGTGATGCCAATAGCGGTCACCCGGTGTCCGATTCTATGGCAGCGCTTGTCCGCCATGCGGTTGAATGCTATAATCGCGATGACGCCCGAGTAGCTCAAAAGGACAGAGCAAGGCACTCCTAACGCCTAGGTTGAGAGTTCGATTCCCTCCTCGGGCACAAAAAAACCGGCCAGCAAATGCGGCCGGTTTTCGTCTTGTGAACGCACGTTTACCCGCGTACAATCTCACGCAGAGCTGCGCCCATGCGCTGGATTTCCTCGACCGTATTGTAATGCGTGGCGCCAATGCGCAGCAGGCCGCCTTTGCCTTCTAATCCCAGCCGGTTGGTGACCTCGAGGGCGTAAAAATTGCCGTCCCAGGTGTAAATGTTGTAATCGTCCAGCCGCGCCGCGACCTGCGCCGGGGGAAAGCCGTCGATGGTCAGCGAGAAGGTCGGCACGCGCCGGTCCAGTCGCGCCGCGTCAGTGATGCCGTAAATGCGCGCGCCGGGGATGCTGTTCAGTACGGCGATCATTTCGCGGTTCAATTCGATTTCGTAGGCGTGAATGGCAGTCATCGCCTGCTTGAAGGACAGCCGCCGCCCGTGATAATCGGCGGCGTAGAGTTCGGCGTATTCTTCGCCAAACGTCTGCCCCAACCATTCCAGGTATTCGAGCGCGCCCAGCGTGCCAGCCATGTGCTCAAAATTGCCGGTGCCGGTTTCAAACTTGTGCGGCGCTTCCATTGGCGCCGGGCGCACTTTGTAGGCCGGCAGGCTTTCCAGCAGATCGAGCCGGCCGTACAGCGCTCCCAGGTGCGGTCCGTAGAATTTGTACGCCGAGCACACCAGGAAGTCGCAGCCGATCTTTTGCACGTCGATTGGCCCGTGCGGGGCCCACTGCACCGCATCGATGTATGTCAGCGCCCCGGCCTCATGCGCCATGCGCGTAATCTCGTTCACCGGGTTGACCGTGCCCAGCGCGTTCGAAGCGTAGCCAAACGCCACCAGGCGCGGCTTTTCTTCCATGGCGCGCGCCATATCTTCCATGTCCAGCGTGCCGTCCTCGGGGTGAAAATCAACAAAGCGCACATTCAGGCCCTTGTCGCGCGCCAGCAGCATCCACGGCGAAACGTTGGCGTCGTGGTCCAGCCGGGTCAGCACCAGCGTGTCGCCAGGCTGGAAGAGCTGGCCCAGGGTGCGGCTCATCATAAACGTCAGCGTGGTCATGTTCGCGCCAAAGATAATCTCATGCGGCGAGGCAGCATTGAGAAAATCGGCCATTGCCTGGCGCGCCTGCTCCACGCTTTCGTCTGAGGCGCGGCTGTTGGCAAAGTTGCCGCCGTGGTTGGCGTTCATGTTGTACAGGTAGTTGTCGATGCGTTCCACGCATGTGCGCGCCACCTGGGTTCCGCCAGGATTATCCAGAAAGATCACCGGGCGCTTCAGCGCGGGAAACTGCGAACGGATGGCGTTGAGGAGAAGGGGCATACGTCACCTATGGGGAATTGCGGAATGGGAATTGGGGGTTGAGAAAACGAAAGGGGCGGGAAACCCCGCCCCTGAATGGACCAATTTCGGCAGCCGGGCCGGTAGGGTACTGCTTCGCTGCTTAGTTAAAGTTCTCGTCTTCGTCGTCAGACAGATCGATTTCCGTCTCAACATCATCCGCCAGCAGGCGGATCCACAGCAGCAGTACCTGGCCTTCATCCGTGTTGACCGCGCGCGCGGCCACGATCGGCACGCGCTCTTCCATGCCGATTTCGTTGCGGTAATGCAGGTAAATGCTGTTTTGCTTGCGCCAGGCGCGGTGGCAGCGTTCTACCAGCGCGGGTCCGTTGAAGGTGCGCAGGCGGGCAACTGCCAGATCGTACAACGAGGGCCCTTCGTTCTGCCCCAGCGCCCAGCCGTCGTCAATGCTCTCAAAGGTCGGCGTTGGACCTTCAATGATCGTGATTTTGTCATCCATGGTGCTTTTCTCCATCGTCCACATGATACCACAAAACAATGCGGGTGAACCAACCCGTAATGTAGCTGTAAATTCACTGCCCGAATCTGTAGGGGACTTGCAAGGCGGCGAGGTGAAAATCGGGCATCGGAGTGAAGTAAAATACTGCTATGAATGCGCCATTTTTGCGGCAGGCTCTGGCCGGCTTACCCATCTCTGAGATCCGCGCTTACCCGCAAACCGGGTCAACCAACACGGACGCTCTGCGCTGGGTGGAAAGCGGCGCGCCGGATGGCGCGCTGGTTGTGGCTGACGAGCAAACCGCCGGGCGCGGCCGCCTGGACCGCCAGTGGGTAACTCGCGCGGGCACGGCGCTGGCCTTTAGCCTGGTACTGCGCCCGCGGCCTGCCGAAGTGCCCCAGGTAGGGTTATTCTCGGCCCTGGGCGGGCTGGCCGTGGCGCAGGCGCTGGAAAACCTGGGCCTGGCTCCGCAAATCAAGTGGCCCAATGATGTATTGGTAGGTGGAAAGAAGGTCTGCGGTATCCTGCTGGAGTCCAACTGGCTGGGCGAGCAACTCGCGGCGCTGGTTATCGGCATAGGCGTCAACGTGCTGCGCGGCTCGGTCCCCGAAGTGGGGTTGCTGTTCCCGGCCGCCAGCCTGGAAGAGCTTCTCGGCCAGCCGCTGGCGCGCGAGGCGCTGTTGCGCGATATCCTGGCTGCGCTATACGGCTGGCGCTCGCGCCTCGGCAGCCCGGAATTCATGCAAGCCTGGGAAAGCCGCCTGGCTTACCGCGCCGAATGGGTTCAGATCGAACGCGCGGAGGGGGAACCTGTCACCGGAGTGGTGGTGGGCATTGACGCCGGCGGCGGTCTGCGGCTGCGCCTGGCATCTGATGAGGAAGTTATCATTTACGCCGGTGATGTGCGTTTACGCCCGGCAAACAATACCCCAACCGCACATCTGGGAGAATAAACATGTTAGACGATCTTCGCAACTCCGCATCGCAAGCTTATGAAGAGGAAATCACCCCGGAAGACGAAATGGCCGCCGAAAAGCCCAAGCGCGGCCCCTTCCTGGGAATGACAGCGCAGCAGCGCTTTGTGCTTGCGCTGCTGCTGTTCAGTATGGTGTGTGTGATGGGCGGCTTTTGCCTGGTGCTGTTCGAGAAAATCTGGCTGCCGATTTACTAGCACCAGCTACTCGCCGCCTTTTTCCTCGGCGGCCACCAGGCTGCCCTCGCTGGCCGCGCCATTACTGCCGTTTTCACCGCCGGCGCGGATCACTGCCGTCGACAGGCGCGCCACCGATGCTACTTTATCGCCGCTTTCCAGGTTGATCATGCGGTTGCCGCGCGTCGACCGCCCGCTGGGCGTCATATCCCGCAGGCGCAGGCGAATGGCAATCCCACCGCTGGTGATAATGGTAATCTCGTCACTCTTATTGACCACCCGCGCCGATACGATCGGGCCGGTTTTGTCCAGGCTTTTTTGATCAATGGTCACCACGCCGTAAGTGTTGCGGCCCTTAGCGGGGTATTCGCCCAACGGCGTGCGCTTGCCAAATCCGGCTTCGGTCACCACCAGCAGGTCGGCGTCCGGTTCGACGACCACCATTGAGGTGACCTTGTCGCCCTTCTTGAGGTTAATCCCGCTGATTCCGGAAGCTGGCCGGCCCTGCGGGCGAATATCCGCTTCGCTGAAACGCAGCGCCTGGCCCTGCGAGGTAACCAGCATAATTTCATCTTTGCCGCTGGTGAGCGCCACCCAACCCAGCATATCGCCGCGCTCGAGGCCGATCGCCATCAGGCCCGACGGGCGAACGCTGGCCAGCTCGGAGAGCTGGATGCGCTTGACGCGTCCGCCAACCGTTGCCATGGTGCAGTAGGCCGCCGAGTCAAAGCTGGGCACGGCCACCATCGCGGTGACGCGCTCCGTATCGGCGATGGACAGGAAGTTCTGGATCGAAGACCCCCGGTCGGCGCGGCCGCCGGCGGGCAGGTTGAAGGCCCGCTGCGAATAGACTTTGCCCTTATCGGTGAAGAACAGCAGCGTATCCAGCGTGCGCGCCGGGATCAGGTGAGTAACGCTGTCCTCTTCCTTAACAGCCTGCCCGGTGACGCCGCGCCCGCCGCGTTCTTGCGCGCGGTAGGCGGTGGTGTTGACGCGCTTGATATACCCGCGCTGGGTCAATGTCACCAGCACGGCTTCATCTTGCACCAAATCTTCCTCGCGCAGTTCTTCGTGCGCTTCGGCGGTAATGCGCGTGCGGCGATCGTCGCCGTACTTTTCGGTGATCTCTTTCATATCAGTCTGGATGGCGGCCAGGATGCGCCGCGGATTGGCCAGCATATCCTCCAGGTCGGCGATGCGTTCAACTACCTGACGGTGCTCGTCTTCAATCTTCTGGCGTTCCAGCGCGGCCAGCCGGCGTAGTTGCATGTCCAGAATGGCCTGGGCCTGCAGTTCGCTCAGCTTGAAGCGCGTCATCAGTTGGGCCTTGGCCACATCTGCGTCTTTCGACTCGCGGATAGTGCGGATGACCTCGTCCAGGTTGTTCAATGCAATCAGCAGCCCGTCGAGGATGTGCGCGCGGGCGCGAGCTTTTTCCAGTTCAAACTGCGTGCGGCGGGTGATGACCTGAATGCGGTGTTCAATATAAATTTGCAAGGCGCGCTTAAGCGAAAGCAGGCGCGGCTCGTTGTTCACCAGGGCCAGCATGATGATGCCAAAGGTGGTCTGCAGCGGGGTGAACTTGTAGAGCTGGTTGAGCACCTGGCGCGGCTGCGCGCCGCGTTTGAGTTCGATGACGATGCTCATCCCGCGCCGGTCCGACTCGTCGCGCAGGTCAGAAATCGCGTCCATGCGCCCCTCGCGGGCCAGTTCGGCAATGCGTTCAATCAACCCGGTCTTGTTCACCTGGTAGGGGATTTCCGTGATGATGATCGCCGAGCGCCCACCCTTCAAATCTTCCACGTGGGCCATGCCGCGCACGATCAACCGGCCGCGGCCAGTGGAGTACGCCTGCTGGATCCCTTCGCGCCCAACGATCATGCCGCCGGTGGGGAAATCGGGACCAGGTACCAGCTTCATCAAGTCTTCGATGCTAACTTCGTCGATCGTGTCGTAGTGATCGATCAAGTAATTAATCGCCGTGGCCAGTTCGCGCAGGTTGTGCGGCGGAATATTGGTGGCCATGCCCACGGCGATGCCCACCGAGCCGTTGAGCAGCAGGTTGGGCAGCCGCGACGGCAGCACCGCCGGCTCTTGCAGCGAGCCGTCAAAGTTATCTACGAAATTGACCGTATTTTTATCGATATCGCCCAGCATTTCCTGGGCCATCACCCCCAGGCGCGCTTCGGTGTAGCGCATCGCCGCTGGCGGATCACCATCGATCGAGCCAAAGTTGCCCTGCCCGTCCACCAGCGTGTAGCGCATTGAAAAATCCTGCGCCATGCGCGCCATCGCATCGTATACTGCCGAATCGCCGTGCGGGTGGTACTTGCCTAGCACCTCGCCGACGATACGCGCGGATTTCTTGTAGGCCGTGTTGGCACGGATGCCCATGTCATCCATGGCATACAGAATGCGGCGGTGAACAGGTTTGAGGCCGTCTCGCGCATCCGGCAGCGCCCGCGCCACGATCACGCTCATGGCGAAATCCAGGTACGCGGTGCGCATCTGCTGATCAATATCGACGGATTGTACGGTACCAATATCCATAACTATCTTCCTGAAAATGAGAGTCCGGCAGTGTTCATACAAACGGGGACAGGGTAGATGCTACTGGCTGTCCCCGTAGAAAGCTTGTTTCAGAACCTCTATTATACCCCATTGCGGGTGGTTCGGTATGGGTTTTCTTTAACAAAGCGTGATTACAGAAATCGGGAAAACGCGTTCGATCCACGCCCCAATCGGCTGTCAGCCTCTCGTGAAATCCACGCGGCTCTTTCCGGGCCTTCGCGCGATCGCGCTCATAGTATAATTTGGATAGAAACCCTTGAATCGACTATAATCTTTTTTTAATGAGAAAAATTCTCGTCTTTGCGCTCCTCATCCTGCTCCTGCTGCCCGGCTGCGGCGCAAATGCTGCCGAAACCGGGTCGACGCCGGAGTCTTCCCTCTACATTCAAAATAAAGGTTCAGACACCATCGTTAACCTGGCGCTGGCCTGGGCGGAGCGCTACCAGAACGAGCATCCCGAGGTGCGTATCTCGGTCACCGGGGGCGGTAGCGGCACGGGCATTGTTTCACTGATCAACGGCACGGTCGATATCGCCAATGCCTCGCGCGCCATCAAATCTGAGGAAATGGAAAACGCCCGCGCGGCCGGCTTCGAGCCGCAGGAGCATGTCATCGCCCGCGATGCCATCGCAGTGATCGTCCATCCCGACAACCCGGTCGATTCTCTGTCGATCGCGCAGCTTGCGCGCATTTTCAAAGGCGAAATCAACAACTGGTCTGAAGTCGGCGGCGAAGACCGGCTCATCGTGCGCGTGTCGCGCGAATCCAATTCCGGCACGCACGTCTACTTTCTGGAAAGCGTGGTGCGCCAGGGCCGCGCGGATGATAAAAGCCTGTTCGCGGCCAATACCCTGCTGCTGCCTTCCTCTGAAGGTATTATCGCCGAGGTGAGCGACAACCCGAATGCCATTGGTTATGACGGCCTGGGCTACGTGACCGAAGATGTCAAGATGGTGGCCATCACCCCCCCGGATGGCGGCGAAAGCGTGCTTCCCGCGATCGAAACCGTCAATTCCGGCGATTATCCCATCTCGCGCGACCTGTATATGTACACCCGCGGTGAGCCTACCGGCACGCTGAAGGCATATTTGGATTGGATCCTTTCAGATGAAGCGCAGCAAATTGTGGCCGACCTGGGATTTGTGCCCGTAAAATAGGATGGAGATGCAGCCAAAGCCTTTTCGCAACCCAGACGGGATCATCAACGCGGTCATCCGCATTTGCGGATATTCCAGCATCCTGTTCGTCACGCTCATCTTCCTGTTCCTGATGGGTGAGGGGCTGCCCGCGCTGCGCGTGGCCAGCCTGAAAGAGCTGTTTGGCACCACCTGGTATCCCAATGAAGCCTATTACGGCATCCTGCCGCTGATCTTTGGCTCGGTGCTGGTGACGATGGGCGCGATGCTCGTGGCGCTGCCCTTTGGCATCGCCACCGCCGTCTTCATTTCTGAGGTTGCGCCGCGCTGGGCGAAAGAATTCCTGAAATCATTGGTAGAAATCCTGGCCGGTATTCCTTCGGTGGTGCTCGGCTTCATCGGCATCCTGGTAGTGGTTCCGGCGCTGCGCCGCCTGTTTGATCTACCCACCGGGCTGACCGGTTTCACCGGGGCGCTGCTGCTTGGGTTGATTGCCATTCCCACCGTGGTTTCGATTGCCGAGGATGCACTCAACACGGTGCCAGTTTCTTACCGCCACGCTTCGCTGGCGCTGGGCGCCACGCACTGGCAAACCATCTGGGGTGTCACGGTTCCGGCGGCGCGTTCGGGCATCCTCACCGCGTTGATGCTGGGCGTGGGCCGTGCCCTGGGCGAAACAATGGCCGTGATGATGGTCACCGGCAACGCCCCGGTGATGCCAGGCGGGCTGGATGCGCTGTTCCAACCTGTGCGCACGATGACCGCCACCATTGCCTCAGAAATGGGCGAGGTAGCCTCGGGCAGCGCGCATTACCAGGTCTTATTCTTCATCGGCGTGCTGCTCTTCCTGGTTTCGCTGCTAATCAATGTGGCCGCCTCTACCGTAATATTCCAACGGCGCGGGCGCTCGGAGCGTGTGCTTTCCTGACGCGAGGATGGAGATTGATGCGAAGTCAACGACTGCTTTCGCCACGCCAGATCCAGACCGCCGGGTTTAACCTGCTACGCGCGGTCAGTCTGATCACCGTCGCGCCCATCGTTCTGATGGTCATCTACATCATCATCAACGGCCTGCCGGCGCTCAGCCTGGAGTTCCTCTTCGCCTATCCCGCTGATGGCATGCGCGCCGGGGGCATCTTGCCCGCCATTGTGGGCACGCTGCTGCTGACGATTGGCACGGCCGTTTTTGCCGTACCGCTGGGCATCGCCGCCGGAATATATATCGCCGAATACGCTCCTGCCAACCGCTGGACGCTGCTCATCCACGTGGCTATCATCAACCTGGCGGGGATCCCATCCGTGGTGTACGGCCTCTTCGGCCTGGGACTGTTCGTCATTTTCCTGCGTTTTGGCACCAGCATCCTGGCTGCCTCGCTGACCCTGGCGATCATGACCCTGCCGGTGATTATCAGCACCACCGAGGAAGCGCTGCGCTCGGTTCCATATGCCTTCCGCACCGTGGGTTTATCATTGGGCGCCACACAGTGGCAAACCATTCGCCGGGTGATCCTGCCTGAGGCGATGCCCGGCATATTGACCGGGGTGATCCTGGGGCTCAACCGCGCGGCGGGCGAAACCGCTCCAATCCTGTTCACCGGGGCGGCGTTTTTCCTGCCGCGGCTGCCGCATTCGCCCTTCGATGCGACAATGGCGCTGCCCTACCACATTTTTGTCATTTCCACCCAGGTGCCGGGGATGCCGCCGCAGATCCAGTACGGTACGGTGCTGGTACTGCTGATCTTTGTGCTGGGGATGAACCTGGCCGCGACGGTAGTGCGCTCGCGGGCGCGCGCCCGGCGGCAGTGGTAGGCGCATATGGGCAAGATTGATATCGAGCACCTCAACCTGCGATACTCTGACGGCACAGAAAGCCTGCGCGACGTGACCTTTTCGATCCCACCCAACCAGATCACGGTCATTTTTGGGCCGGCGGGTGGGGGCAAGAGCAGCCTGCTGCGCGTGATCAACCGCCTGAACGATATCGCCGATGTGGTAATGCTCAGCGGCCGGGTAACGTTCAACGGGCAAAACATACTCGATCCGGCGCTGAACGTTATCCAACTGCGGCGCAAGATTGGCATCGTCTTTTCGCGCCCGGTGGTGCTGCCACTGACCATCTACGAGAATGTCAGCTTTGGCCTGGAAATGGCCGGGGAAAAGCGCGGCCCGCGCATGGACGAACTCGTCGAAAAGTCGCTGCGCCTGGCGGTGCTGTGGGATGAAGTCAAAGACCGCCTCAACGATCCGGCTACGGCAATCTCCGGCGGCCAGCAGCAGCGGCTGTGCTTGGCGCGCGTGTTCGCTCTCGAGCCGGAAGTGATCCTGCTCGATGAGCCCACTTCTGCGCTCGACCCGGTCTCGACGGCGCGCATTGAAGCGCTGATGCAGGAACTCAAAGAGCAGTATACCTTTGTCCTTGCCCCGCACAATGTGCAGCAAGCCGCGCGCATGGCCGACATGGCCGCCTTCTTCTTGCAAGGCGAACTGGTAGAAGTGGCGCAGGGGAAAACGCTGTTCGTCAATCCCAGAGACCAGCGCACCCAGGATTACGTCGAAGGCCGTTTTGGTTAAGGCCGTTCGCGGAAACCTTGACCGGGGATAAATTTCTGCTATAATCAAATCGTTCCAGGGCGACTAGCTCAGTTGGTTAGAGCGCTACTATCACACAGTAGAGGTCGAGGGTTCGAGTCCCCCGTCGCCCACTCCAAAGCTCGCGAAAGCGAGCTTTTTTGGTACATACGGGGAGTATAATGATGCATTCGAAATGCACGAGGGCTTATGCGCGTATTTCTTGGAATTGATGCTGGCGGAAGTAAAACCCACGCCATGCTGCTGGATGAAAGCGGCCGGGTGCTGGGTTTTGGCGCGGGCGGCGCGGGAAATCACCAGATGGGCGGGTTGGATTCGGCCCTGCACGAGATCAGCACGGCCGCGCGCGGAGCACTGAGCGCCGCCGGAGTTGCCCCCGAGCAGGTGGAGCTGGGCTGCTTCTGCCTGGCTGGAGCCGACCTGCCGCAAGACTTCCGCCTGCTGCAAAATGCGTTGGAAGGCCAGGGGTTGGCGCGCCAGGTGGTGATTAAAAATGACTGCATGGCCGCGCTGCGCTGCGGCCTCAGCCAGCCGTGGGGCGTGGCGGTGATTTGCGGCACGGGCTTCAACGCCGCGGGC
>DATCUC010000343.1:0-2458 GCA_036567625.1 Anaerolineaceae bacterium
CGGCCGCGCCGGGTTTCTTGCTGCTGGCGCTGCTGCTGGCCGCGGCCGGCGTGTTGGGGCCGACCCCGTTGTTCGGCGGCGTGATGGAAGAAAATGCCTGCCGCGCTGACGTGATCGCCAGCTACGAGACGGTCGGCGCGCAGCTTGATGAGATCATCCCAGCCGGGGCGCGGGTGTACTGGCGCGGCGGTTTATCCCCCGCACCCCTGTTATACTTAGCGGACATTCGCATTTACCCGCCGCAGTTGAACGATGGCTATTCGGTGCGCATTGGCGGCGATCCGCAAGAACTGTATCGCATGGGCTTCTGGAACGCGGAACTGTCGCGCCAGTGGCTTAATGAAGCCGATTATCTTCTCGTCGAAGCTCGCCTGGTTTCAGATGCGTTCAAGGAGCAGGTGGCGGGCCAGTACGAGGAATTACAGCCGCTCGGCCGGACCGATCCCTGCCGCGCGGGCAGTGAAATTCATATTTACCGGAGATTGCAGTGAAACTATCCGTTGTTGTGCCCGTATACAACGAACAGGAAAACCTGCCCATCCTGCACCAGGCTATCCATCAGGCGTTAGACCCGCTGCAGATTTCGTGGGAAGTGATCCTGGTGGACGACGGCAGCAAAGATAACAGCCCGCAGGTGCTGGAATCACTGGCCTGCGCTGACCCGGAGCACGTGCGCGTGCTGGAACTGCGCCGCAACTTTGGCCAGACGGCTGCCATTGCCGCCGGGATTGACCATTCGTGCGGCGAGGTGGTGGTGCTGATGGACGCCGACATGCAAAACGACCCGGCGGACATCCCCATGATGCTCGAAAAGGTCGAGGAAGGCTATGATGTGGTCAGCGGCTGGCGGATCAAACGGCAAGACGCGTTCCTCACCCGCACGCTGCCCTCGCACATGGCCAACTGGATGATCTCGCAGGTCACCGGCGTGCGCCTGCACGATTACGGCTGCACGCTCAAGGCATATCGCCGCGAGGTCATCACCGGGTTCCGGCTGTACGGCGAGATGCACCGCTTTATCCCGGTGTACGCCAACACGGTCGGCGCGCGGCTGCTGGAAGTGAAGGTCAACCACCACCCGCGCCGTTTTGGAAAGGCCAAGTACGGCCTGGAGCGCACCTTCAAGGTGATCCTCGACCTGTTTACGGTCAAGTTCCTCAGCAGCTATGCCAATAAGCCGATCTACCTGTTTGGCGGCGCGGGCATGGTGCTGATCCTGCTCAGCCTGGCGGTGCTGTTCTTCCTGTTTGTGCGCCGCATCTTCTACAGCGTGGCGGTCAGTACCTCGCCGCTGTTTATCATGTCGACCATGGTGCTGATCATGGGCTTCCAGTCGATTCTCATGGGTTTGATCGCGGAACTGCTGGTGCGTACTTACCACGAATCGCAGGGCAAGACGACCTACACCGTCCGCAAGGCGATCAACATTGGGCCGGAAGAGCTGGAGGCAGGGGCAGCCAATGCGCATACTGGTATTTTCCCATGAGTACCCGCCGGTAGGTGGGGGCGGGGGTAGGGTGGCGCAAGACCTGTGCCGCGGTCTGGCCGCCCGGGGGCACAACGTGCGCATCCTTACCGCAGCGTATGGGGATCTGCCGCGCGCGGAGAATGATGCCGGGGTGGAGGTTGTGCGGCTGCCTTCTGGGCGGCGCGAGGCTTTCCGCGCCGGGTTGGGCGCAATGGCCGGCTACCTGTGGGCTGCCTTTTGGGCGGGTTGGAAAACCATCCGCCGGTGGAAACCGGACGTGCTGCACGTGCATTTTGCCGTGCCGTCCGGTCCGGCAGCCTGGCTGCTCAGCCGGTTGACCGGCGTGCCCTATGTGCTCACCGCGCACCTGGGCGACGTGCCCGGCGGCACGCCCGAGAAAACCGGGCGCTGGTTCCGCTATATTTATCCCTTCA
The DNA here is from genome assembly GCA_036567625.1 of Anaerolineaceae bacterium. Lineage (GTDB taxonomy): Bacteria > Chloroflexota > Anaerolineae > Anaerolineales > Anaerolineaceae > CALDSL01. The sequence continues at coordinate 1,903 of DATCUC010000343.1, forward strand.
CCCCGCCTATCTGGCGCGGGGCAGCTCGCGTGGTAGCGGTGAGCGAGTTCACCCGCTCGCTGGCGACGCGGCATTACCCCGTGCCGGTGGAGGTGATCTTCAACGGCGTGGATCTGGCCGCGCTGGACCCTGGCAGTATCAGCGTTCACCGGCCGCCGCGGTTGGTGTTTGCCGGGCGGTTTATGCCGCAAAAAGATCCACTGCAGGTGGTGCGCGCGCTGTACGCGGTGCGCGACCTGCCCTGGACCTGCGCCATGCTGGGTGACGGCCCGCTGCGCGGCGCGGTGCAAGATGAGATCCGGCGCTGCGGCCTGGAAGAGCGCTTTGAGTTGCCGGGCTGGGTTGCGCCGGAAGCGGTGCTGCGCGAGTTTGGCGCGAGCGACGTGCTGTTCATGCCGTCGCTCTCCGAGGGTCTGCCGGTGGTGGGCGTGCAGGCGCTGGCACTGGGTCTGGCGCTGCTGGTCACCCGCGTAGGCGGCTGGGCTGACCTGGTGGACGAGGGCCGCAACGGCTATATGCTTACGCCGGGCGACACGGACGGGTTTGCCGCCGCGCT
>DATCUC010000344.1:0-3564 GCA_036567625.1 Anaerolineaceae bacterium
AAGAATACAAACAGCCTACCCGCGCGGGTAGGCTGTTTGTATTCTTTCTGTGGACTCAGAACCTGTTGGAACGAATCCGCGTCACATCTGCTGTATGCTATTCTACTTCGCTCAGCTTGACCGGGCGGTTCTCCAGGTGCGACTTCCTGGCGGCCATGGCGATCAGCACCGGTACGCGGCCGTCGGCCCCGGTGACGGGGGGTAGGGTGTCTTTCTGGATGCTTTCGACAAAGGCGCGCATTTCGGCAATGAACGATTCGGTGTAGCGTTCGAGGAAGAAATACAGCGGTTTGGCCGAGGTTACGCCTTCGGCGTTGGCGTACACATCGTTGTGTGGGGTGTTGTTGAAAGCCTGCAGCATGCCGCCCGAGCCAAAGACCTCTACGCGCTGGTCATAACCGTACACGGCCTTGCGGCTGTTATCGATGGTGCCGATAGCGCCGTTGGCAAAGCGCAGGGTGATCACCGCGGTGTCAACATCACCGGCTGCTCCAATTTCAGGGTCAACCATCACACCGGCAGCGGTGAAGACCTCAACCACCTCAGAGCCGCTCAGGTAGCGGGCCATATCGAAATCGTGGATGGTCATGTCGAGGAACATGCCGCCCGAACTGGCGGCGTATTTCGCGGGCGGGGGCGCCGGGTCACGGCTGGTGATCCGCACAATATGCGGCTCGCCAATCTTGCCCGCGGCTACCATCTCGCGCACGTTGCGGAAGTTGGGATCAAAGCGCCGGTTGAAACCGATTTGCAGCTTGACGCCCGCCTCGTCCACCGCCCGCAGGGCAGCGTCGATCTTTTCCAGGTCGTGGTCGATGGGTTTTTCGCAGAAAATATGCTTGCCAGCTTTTGCGGCTTCGACAACGATGCGCGCGTGGGTGTCGGTAGAGGAACAAATGGCGACCGCGTCAATGCTGGGGTCCGCCAGGATGGCGTGGTAATCATCCAGCGCAGCCGGGACGTGCAGCCGCGCGGCGAGTTCCTGCGCGGCGCGCAAGTCGACATCTGCGATGGCTGCCACAGTGGCGCCAGGAATGCGCGTGGCCAGATTCTCGGCGTGGATTTTGCCAATGCGCCCCGCCCCGATGACGCCAAAACGAACAACTTTGCTGGTTTCCATGGTTTTGCTCCGTTACAGGCCAATGCTTCTGAGATAATCACGGTTGCGCTGGGCAGACTGCTTGGGGCTGCCCATGCCGGGCAGCACATCCTGTTCCACCACGATCCAGCCGTCGTAGCCCATGCGCTCCAGTTCGGCTTTCACTGCGGGGAAATCCACTTCGCCCTGGCCCAGTTCGCAGAAGATGCCATTGCGCACCGAAGTGAAGTAATCCCAGCCTTGCTCGCGAGACTGCGCGGCTGCAGTCGGGTGGCAGTCTTTGAAATGCACGTGCCAGATGCGCCCGGCGTGGGTGCGCAGCAGTTCCAGCGGATCGCCGCCGCCAAAGCGATAATGCCCGGTATCGATCACCAGGCCCAGCAGGGAGGGGTCGGTCAGGCGCAGCAGGGTGTCGATCTCCGCGGGGGTTTCTACATACCCGGCGCAGTGATGATGAAATACAGTGCGCAGGCCGGTTTCTTTTTTAACGGCTTCGGCCACGCGCGTCGCGCCTTCGGCGAAGATTTGCCATTCGCTTGCGCTCAGCCCAAGCTCAGGCGTGATGCGCCCGGCATTTTGGGTGCGGGCCGGGATTTTGCCGTTGTCATCGGCCAGAACCACCACGGGGGTGTCTCCGTCAACTGCGGCCATCAGCCGGGCTACGCGCAGGGCATAGTCCACGCCGCCTGCGTGCGCAGCGGGGTCTTTGAGCAGGGCAGGCACGAACGCGCCCAGCATGGTCAGCCCGCGCGATTTGATTTCCTGGCGTAGTTGGCCTGGATCGGTGGGCATAAAGCCCCAGTCGCCCAGTTCCGTTCCCTGGTAGCCGGTTTCGACCATTTCATCCAGCACGCGCCCGTAGCCGGCAGCTTCGCCTTCCAGGTCGAATTCCAGCACACCCCAGGAACAGGGAGCATTGGCAATCTTGATCATCGAGTTTCTCCTTGGTCATGCACACGATTGCATTGGGATGTATATAGTTTACTCCGCATGCTGAAAATGTCAACGTGTGGCGGGGTAATTTTGGAACTTATTTCACATCCGGGTTGGGCAGCATGAAATCGCGGATGGTAGCTTGCAGATCGTGATAGGAACCGATGAAGGAGCGCAGCGTGCGCGCGGCGGGGCCAAAGTTGTCGAATTCTTCTACGCGCAGGCCGTCGGGTTCGTAGGCGCGGCGGAAATCGGGGAAACGCGCCAGCAGTTCATCCAGCACGTCGGTTGGAACCGGGCGGCTCATTGCCTCGCGCACCGGCAGGCCGGATTGATTAAACTGCATCTGCCAGGCGTAGGGAATGGTCAGGATCACATCGCCGCCGATGAACTCGGTCCAGTGCAGGTGATGGCGGTAAGCGGCAGCCAGCAGCCGCGCGCGGTAGCCGCGCTCCTGAAAGATGGCGTACGCGCGCTTGAACGCGGCCACGCCTGCCCAACTGGGCGCGTCCGGCCGGGCGACGATACCGTCGCGCTTGACCTGCACCTGCAGCCAGTCATCCAGGCGGCCGACCATGATGGTGCAAACCGGGTTCATGTTACCCACCGGCAGACCGGCAGCCACACGCCGCCGCAAACCGCGCTCCACGGCTTCAGCGACTGCCACGGCTTGCGGCACGCAAAAACTGACGGTGGCATTAATGTTAACGCCCTGCGCGGTGGCCTCTTCAATTGCCGTGACGCCCGCCGTGGTCACCGGGATCTTGACCTGCATGTTGGGCGCCAGCGTCGAAAAATGGACTGCCTGGCGGGTGATGGCTTCGGCGCTGCGGTAGAAGACCGGGTTGGTCTGGATCGAGAGACGGCCTTTCTTGCAATCTTCGCGCTCGAAGACTGGGGTTAGCAGTTCCGCGCCTTTGACCGCCATTTCCTCAATCAGTTTCCAGGTCACCTGGTCTTCCGCCCAGGTGGGATTTTCGCGGATGATGGCCTGAATGCGGTCTTTCCACAGGTGCATTTCCTTCTTGAGCACCTCGCCGACGATAGTGGGGTTGGAGGTTGCTCCAACGGCTCCGCGCTCAATGGCATAGGTCAGTTCCTGCAGCGAGCACGAATCATTCCAGTAATCGGTCGGGGTGGTGGCGGCCATTTCGTGCAGCGGTCCATTATATTGACGCATCGTATCTAGCTCCTTGTTATCAATTCGAAATTTCAGCGCGGTAGCCAAACTGGCGGGAAAGCCCCCGCGCCGCATCCGCGGTCAGGCGGCCTAACTCAGCCGCGCGGGAAGGGTCAAATCGGCTCGAAAGCCCGCTCAGGCTGATCGAGGCAATCACCCGGCCGGTGTGGTCAAAGACCGGCGAGCCGACCGCGGAGATCCCCAGCGTGGCATCATCGCGCGAAACGGCAAAGCCCTGTTCGCGAGTGCAGCGCGCGTCTTCCAGCAGGGTATCCAGGCTGGTGATAGTGTTGGCGGTGCTGGCAGGCAGCCCGGTGCGGCCGGCGTACGCACGGATTTCGGTCTCGCTCAG